>NZ_CP035952.1:3712500-4055500 GCF_004214895.1 Pseudomonas tructae
CACCTGCCCGGCTTGCGGCCGACTGGTTTGGCGATCGGTTGTTGACCCATCGCCTGGAGGTCGTGGACTTCTTTACCGGCGCAGTCATCGACACGATACATCTGTAGGAGCGGGCTTGCCCCGCGATGCGATGTGGCTGAACGAATGCTATCGCGGGGCAAGCCCGCTCCCACACACAATTGTTCAGCGTCGAGTGATGACGACTTCCAGGTACTCGCTGGGCACCACCAGCGCTGAACCTTGCGCCACATTGCTGTCGTTCAACAGTTGGCTCAGATCGCTTTCCAGGGCACTGGCCTTGTCGCCGTCCAACGACGCGAACGCCTTGTGCACTGGCCCATACCAGGTCCTGAACACCTCGATGAAATGCGCCGCCGAGCGATAGCGGAAGTTGAAATGCTCGCGCGTTACCTTGATCGAGCCGATAGCGTCGCCAAACAGAATGTGCAACTGCTCCTCATCCCCCCAACGCGACGGCGGTAACGCACCGGCCGGTGGCGGGACGTGGCGGCCGAGGGTCTTGAACATTTGCCCGACAAAACCTTGCGGGGTCCAGTTTGCCAGGCCGATGCGGCCGTCCGGGCGGCACACACGCCCCAGCTCCCTGGCCGCCTGGGCCTGATCGGGGGCGAACATCACGCCGAAGGTCGAGACCACCGCGTCGAACACGCCATCCTGGAACGGCAAGGCTTCAACATCGGCGACTTGAAACACTACATTGCTCAGACGTTCTGCCCGGGCGCGCTCTTCGCCGCGCTTGAGCAACTCGCCCACATAATCAGTGGAGGTGACCTGGCAGCCACGCCTGGCGGCGGCCAGAGTGGCGTTGCCATTGCCCGCGGCGACATCCAGCACCTGTTCATCCCAGCGCAAGTCGCAGGCTTCGGCCAGGCGTTCGCCAACCAGCTGCAAGGTGGTGCCAATCACCGCGTAATCGCCACTGGCCCAGGCCGCCTGCTGGCGGGCCTTCAAGGCATTCATATCCAGAGGTGTGCTCATGGTCTGCACCTGATGAGGTTGTTCACACGAACGCTCAGCTAAACGCCAACTTCATGATCCGGCAAGCGGCGCCGTTTCAGTGGCAAGATTCGTTGGTTACAGGGCTATAACCTGGATGCATAAACACAAAAAAAGCACCCGAAGGTGCTTTTGTTGTTTGCGCGTCTTACCGAGACAGGTTGGCCACCTTGGCCCGCGCCGCGTGCAGTTTTTTGTAGCTGTCGACCAGGCGCTGGTGACGCTCGAGGCCCTCGAGCTTCATGCTGGTCGGGGTCAGGCCGTAGAAACGTACGCTGCCGTCCACCGAACCAAGCACCGCGTCCATGCGCGGGTTGCCGAACATGCGGCGGAAGTTGACCTCGTAATCGGCCAGTTCCAGCTCATCGTCCAGCGCCACTTCGAGCACCACATTCACCGCCTGATAGAACAGGCCGCGCTCAACGGTGTTGTCGTTGAACTGCAGGAAGGTTTCGACCAGCTCTTTGGCAGGCTCGAATTGCTGCAGGGCAAGGTGAATCAGCAGCTTCAATTCGAGGATGGTCAGCTGGCCCCAGGCAGTGTTGTCGTCAAACTCGATGCCGATCAGGGTGGTGATGTCGGTGTAGTCATCCAGCTCGCTTTCTTCCAGGCGCTCGACCAGCGCCTGCAGTTGCTCATCATCCAGGCGGTGCAGGTTGAGGATGTCTTCACGGAAGAACAGTGCTTTGTTGGTGTTGTCCCAGATCAGGTCATCCACCGGGTAGATTTCCGAGTAATCCGGTACCAGGATGCGGCATGCCGTGGCGCCCAGGTGCTCGTACACCGCCATGTACACTTCTTTGCCCATGTCCTGGAGAATGCCGAACAGCGCTGCGGCTTCTTCGGCGTTGGCGTGTTCGCCCTCGGCGCTGAAGTCCCACTCGACGAACTCGAAGTCTGCCTTGGCACTGAAGAAGCGCCACGACACCACGCCGCTGGAGTCGATGAAGTGCTCGACAAAGTTGTTCGGTTCGGTCACCGCGTGGCTTTCAAAGGTTGGCTGCGGCAGGTCGTTCAGGCCTTCGAAACTGCGGCCCTGGAGCAATTCGGTGAGGCTGCGTTCCAACGCCACTTCAAAACTTGGGTGCGCGCCGAACGAGGCGAACACGCCACCCGTGCGCGGGTTCATCAAGGTCACGCACATTACCGGGAAGGCACCGCCCAGCGAGGCGTCCTTGACCAGCACCGGGAAGCCCTGCTCTTCCAGGCCCTGGATACCGGCTAGAATGGCCGGGTACTTGGCCAGCACTGCCTGCGGCACATCCGGCAGGGCCAGTTCGCCCTCGAGAATCTCGCGCTTCACCGCCCGCTCGAAAATCTCCGACAGGCACTGCACCTGGGCTTCAGCCAGAGTGTTGCCGGCGCTCATGCCGTTGCTCAGGTAGAGATTTTCAATCAGGTTGGAGGGGAAATACACCACCTCGCCATCGGACTGGCGCACGAACGGCAGCGAGCAGATACCACGCTCGATATTGCCCGAGTTGGTGTCGTACAGGTGCGAGCCACACAACTCGCCATCGGGGTTGTAAATCTTGCGGCAGTACTCGTCGAGGATCTCCGCCGGCAGCGCATCTTTGCGCCCAGGCTTGAACCAGCGTTCGTCCGGGTAGTGGACAAACTCGGCAGTGGCGATGTCTTCGCCCCAGAACTGGTCGTTGTAGAAGAAGTTGCAGTTCAGCCGCTCGATGAATTCGCCCAGTGCCGAGGCCAGCGCGCCCTCTTTGGTCGCCCCCTTGCCGTTGGTAAAGCACATTGGCGACTGCGCATCGCGGATATGCAGCGACCAGACGTTGGGCACGATATTGCGCCACGAAGCGATCTCGATCTTCATCCCCAGGCCTGCGAGAATCGCCGACATGTTGGCGATGGTCTGCTCCAGCGGCAGGTCCTTGCCGGCGATGTAGGTGCTGGTGTCCGAGGCCGGGTCGAGCATCAGCAGGGCCTGGGCGTTGGCATCGAGGTTTTCCACCTCTTCGATGACAAAATCGGGGCCGGTCTGCACCACCTTCTTCACCGTGCAACGGTCGATGGAGCGCAGGATGCCCTGGCGGTCCTTCTCGCTGATATCAGCCGGTAGCTCGACCTGGATCTTGAAGATCTGCTTGTAGCGGTTCTCCGGGTCGACGATGTTGTTCTGCGACAGGCGGATGTTATCGGTGGGGATATCGCGGGTCTGGCAGTACAGCTTGACGAAGTACGCCGCGCACAGCGCCGAGGACGCCAGGAAGTAGTCGAACGGGCCTGGCGCCGAGCCATCGCCCTTGTAGCGGATAGGTTGGTCGGCCACCACCGTGAAGTCATCGAACTTGGCTTCAAGTCGAAGGTTGTCGAGAAAGTTAACCTTGATTTCCATGGGGATTACCATACCGAGCAAAACGATTTGGCCGCCATTATCCGGGTTTTCGCCGGGAAGTCTTGTACCGCTCGCAATTACTCGGGCAAACCCGCCAGGCGCAGCCCTTGGGCAAATCGCTCGAAATCTTCGCCCTGCTGGATCGGCAGCCACTCCTTGAGCCGCGACACCCGCAGTGTCGGGTCCATGAGCCGCAGGCGCTGCATTGCCCCCTCGACTTTGTCCTGCCGGCCGGCATGGGCGTAGCTGGCCGCCAGCAAGGCCGCAGCCGGCAGCAGGCTGGGCAGGTTGCCCAGGGCTTTTTCGGCCCAACTGGCGGCAAGGTCGAAGCGTCCGGCAAAAAAGTGCGCCAGGGCCATGCCCACCTGCATGCGAAACATCTCCGGGTCCAGCGGGCTCAGGCGTACGGCATGGTTAAGGTTGTCGATGGCGGCCTCGGTCTCGCCGCGCAGGGCCCGCAACACACCGCCCAGGTACCAGGCCGGTGCCAGGTTGGGGTTGAGCAGCCGGGCGCGGTCGAGCAAGGCGATGCCGCCATCGACATCGCCCGCTAGGTGCGCCAGGGCATGGCCACCACGGGTCAGGGCCACGGCGTCGTCGCGGCCGAGCACCACGGCCAGGCGTGCCAACCGCGTACCTTCGGCGATTTCCTGCGGGCGGTCGCTCATCCAGCCGTTGAGCTTGCGCCAGAAATGGCACCAGGCGGCCATGCCGTAGGCCGAGGCGAATTCCGGATCCAGTTCGATTGCCTGGTAGAACAGCGCCAGGGCCTGGTCGATGGCTTCGCGGGTACCGTTATGCAGTTTGGCCGTGCCGCGCAGGTAGTAATCGTAGGCATCGAGGCTGTCGGTGGGCTTGCGTTTGGCCCGCTCGATTTCGGCCCGTTCCAGTTGTGGGGCAATGGCGCCGACCACACTTTGGGCAATACGGTCCTGCAGGTCGAAAATGTCGTCGAGCAGGCCCTCGAAGCGCTCGGCCCACAGGTGGGTACCACTGCTGGCATCGATCAACTGGCCGGTGATGCGCACCTTGTTGCCAGCCTTGCGCACGCTGCCTTCAAGCACGTAGCGCACCCCCAGTTCCCGGCCAATGCCCTGCACGTCCACCGCCCTGCCCTTGTAGGTAAAGCTGGTGTTGCGGGCGATGACGAACAGCCAGCGCAGGCGCGACAAGGCGGCGATGATGTCCTCGACCATGCCGTCGGCGAAATAGTCCTGCTCAGGGTCGCCACTGAGGTTCTGGAACGGCAGCACAGTGATGGACGGTTTGTCCGGCAGCTTCAGTGCGGCGGGGGCCGGTACGACTTCGGCTGAGGCTGCAGGCTCATCAGCCGGCTCTGTACTGCGGCTGACCACACCTGAGAAGCGGTAGCCCTTGCGCGGCACGGTGCGCACCAGGCGTTGCTGCTCGCCGGTGTCGCCGATGGCTTTGCGCACGGCGTTGATATGGCTGGTGATGGTCGACTCGGAAACAATCCGCCCGCTCCAGACCACCTGCAGCAGCTCGTCCTTGCTGAGCACCCGTTCGTGGTTGCTGACCAACAACAGCAACAGGTCGAACACCTGTGGGCCGATGGCAACGACCTGACCACGCAGGGTCAGTTGCCGGCGCTGCTGGTCGAGCAGATAGTCTTCAAACACGAATTGCACGGTGGCTATCCTCTGGATCGAGCGCCCCCGACGCCGTGTCCGAGCCGGCGATGGGTCGTGGTTTCGATCATACGGCAGGCCGTGGCCGGCTGCACCGTCCAACCGGCGGCCTGGCGCAGATTGGAGGCTTTGGACACAAATCCACGCCAGCGCCAAGGTAAATCCAAGGCCGCGGCAAGGACTTGCCCCGGCGCTGCTGGCACGCTTGAAGCATATCGACAGCAATGGTTGCCGTCGGCAAGCGGAGAGTCGCCATGAAAATCGTCGTCATCGGAGGCACCGGCCTCATCGGATCGAAACTGGTGAACAACTTGCGCGAGCGCGGCCATGACGCCGTCGCCGCCTCGCCCAACACCGGGGTCAACAGCATCACCCGCGAAGGCCTGGCCGAGGCGCTGGATGGCGCCCAGGTGGTGGTCGATGTGGCCAATGCACCGTCGTGGGAAGACCAGGCCGTGCTGGCGTTCTTCGAAACCTCCACCCGCAACCTGCTGGCCGCCGAAGCCGCTGCCGGGGTCGGCCACCATGTGGCGCTGTCGATTGTCGGCAGCGAGCGGCTGCCGGCCAACGGCTACTTCCGCGCCAAGCTCGCCCAGGAGAACCTGATCAAGGCGTCAGGCCAGCCCTTTACCCTGCTGCGTGCCACGCAGTTCTTCGAGTTTGTCGGCGGCATCGCCCAGGCGGCCGTGGTTGGCGAGGAAGTTCGTCTGTCGCCGGCGCTGATCCAGCCCATCGCTTCGGATGACGTCGCTGCTGCGCTCACCGATGTGGCCCTGGCAGCCCCCCTGAACGCCACCGCAGAAGTTGCCGGCCCCGAGGCTCTGCCGCTGGACGAGCTGGTGCGGCGTTTTTTCCGCGCCACCCACGACACCCGCAAGGTGGTGCCAGACGTGCACGCGCGCTACTTCGGCGACGTGCTCGACGACCAGTCGCTGACCCCCGGCAGCCATCCGCGCCTGGGCGCGCTGCGCTTCGAGGACTGGCTGGCGCAATCTACCGCCCAGGCACCGCGCTGAGGCGCGCTCACCCCACCCATTGAAGGAGTATTGCCATGTTTAGCCGATTGGTTCTCGCCGCAACCTTTGCCAGCCTGTCGATCACCAGCGCATGGGCTAGCGAACCGCAACCGGGCAAGGTCAGCGTAGTGTTCGACCGCGCCCTGCCCAACGTGCCGGGCAAGAGCATGAAGGGTGTGCTGGTGGAGTACGCGCCCGGCGGCGCATCACCGGCGCACCTGCATCCGAAGTCGGCGTTCATCTATGCCACGGTGCTCGAAGGCGCGGTGCGCAGCAAGGTCGGCGACGGCCCCGAGAAGGTCTACCAGGCCGGGGAACACTTCGTCGAGGAGCCAGGCGCCTTCCATGCAGTCAGCGCCAACGCCAGCAGCACCGAACCGGCCCGCCTGCTGGCGGTGTTCGTCCTCGACAGCAGCGAGCAGGAACTGGTCAAGCCGGTCAGCAAGTAACCCGTCAAGCGCCCTTGGCAGCGACTGCTGCCGGGGGCACTGACCGTGAACAGGACACCGATCATGAACGCGCCCAAGCCCATCCATACCCAAGCAGAACCACCACGGCTCGGCAAGCGCAAGACCGTCGGCCTGCTGCTGTGCGCCGCTGCCGTGGCAGTGTTGGCGCTTGGCTGGGCCGTGGGTTTGAGCGGCGCCAGCACCTCGACCGACAACGCGTACGTGCGCGGCGACGTGACCTCGCTGGCAGCCAAAGTGGCTGGCTACGTGACCGAGGTGGAGGTACAGGACAACCAGAGCGTACGCGCCGGTGACGTGCTGTTTCGCATCGACGACCAGGACTACCGCGCCCACCTGGCCCAGGCTGAAGCCAACTACAAGGCGGCCCAGGCACGCCTGAACCATGTCGATGCGCAGACCCGGCTGCAACACGCCCTGATTCGCCAGGCCGAGGCCCAACGGCGCTCGGCCACCGCCGAGATGAACCTGGCGAGCAAGAGCCACGCGCGCAGCCGCAAGCTGATCGCAAGCAACGCCGTCAGCCAGGCCCTGGTCGATGAAACCGGCGCGGCGCAATCCAAAGCTGCGGCGACAGTATCTGCAGCCTCGGCCTCGGTGGACGCGCAAGAGCAGCACATCGCCGTGCTGCTGGCCCTGCGTCAAGCTGCCGTTGCTGCCGTGGCCCAGGCCCTGGCTGCGCGGGACCTGGCGCAGATCGACCTGGACAGCACCGTGGTGCGTGCCCCGGTGGATGGCGTTATCGGCAACCGCCAGGTACGGGTCGGGCGTTTTGTCAGCACTGGCATGGCCTTGCTCGATATCGTGCCGATCAACGATGTGTGGGTGGTGGCCAACTTCAAGGAAACCCAACTTGCGGCGATCCGCCCCGGCCAACGCGCGCGCATCGAAGTCGACGGCTACCCCGACGACGTGCTCGAAGGCGTGGTTGACAGCTTTGCCCCCGGCAGCGGTTCGGCGTTCAGCCTGCTGCCGGCCGACAACGCCACCGGCAATTTTGTCCGCGTGGTCCAGCGGGTACCGGTGAAGATCCGCCTGGCCCATAACCCTTTGCCCGGGCGCATCGTCCCGGGCCTGTCGGCACGGGTCGAGGTGGCTCATGGCGGTGGCTCGTGAACCGCAGCGGCGCTAACCTGCTGGTGCTCGGCATACTGCTCGCCACCTTGACCGAGGCCATCGCCAGTACCGTGCTGGGACTGGGCCGCAGCGACATCATCGGCGACACCTATGCCACCCCCGATGAGTTCGCCTGGCTGGATATCGGCTACACCGGCTGCAAACTGATCGGCTTCATCAGCGCAGCCTGGCTGCTGCAACGCTTCGCTCCCCGGCAGGTGGTCATCGCTGCAACCCTGGGTATGGGTCTGGCGTGTGCCATCGCGGCTTTCACCCCGCCACTGGAACTGCTGGTTGCCCTGCGGGTGGCCCAGGGGTATGCCGGCGGCACCCTGCTGGTTAGCGCTCAGATGCTCCTGTTTCGGGCTTACCCGCGTGCGTGGCAACCGCTCGTGCAAGCGTTGTTCGCCATGGGCGCCGTGGTTGCCCCCGCAGCACTCGCCCCGGCCCTGCAGGGTTGGTTGCTCGACAGCCAGTCGTGGACCTGGATCTTCTTCAGCGTTGCACCGCTGGCGCTGCTCGCCAGTGGACTGTTGCTGATCGCCGCCGTGCCGCGGCCGGCCAAGGCGCGAATGCTGCCGTACGACTGGCTTGGCCTGGGGCTGCTCGCCACTGCCCTGCTGTGCGCAACCTACGTGCTCAGCCAAGGTAGCCGCTGGGACTGGTTCGAGGCGCTGCGCATCCGCTGGTTGACGCTGATGGGCGCCGCGGCATTGCTGGCGTTTCTCGCTCAGCAAGTGTTGGCCAAAGGTCAAGGCCTGCTGGACTTCAGCCTGTTCAGGTCGAGCGATTTTGCCTTTGCCTTCATCGTCAGTTTCGTCGCTGGTGCCGCCTTGTTTGGCAGTGCCTACCTGATCCCGGCATTTGTCTTGTCAGTGCTTGGTTTCACCCCGACGGATGCAGGCCTGCTGCTGTTGCCCAGTGGCGCGGTGTTCATCGCCGCGCTGCTGGCTTGCGCCTACCTCGTGCAGGTACGCGGGCTGCCACCGTTTGCCACGGTGCCGGTTGGCATTGCATTGATCATGCTGGCCATGTGGATGTTGTCTGGCTCGACCCACGACAGCGGCAGCGCGGACATGCTGACAGCGATCGTCTTGCGCGGCCTGGGCCTGGGGTTTCTGTTTCTGTCGATCACCCTGATTGCCTTCACTCACCTCAACAGCCGCAACCTGGCGGCCGGCATCGGCCTGTTCAATACCGGGCGGCAACTGGGTGGCTTGATGGGCGTGGCCGGGTTGCAGACCCTGATCGAGCACAATGCCGTGAGCAATGTTGTAGTGCTCGGCTCCCATGTCACGCCTGGCAGCGCAGCGGTGGTGGAGCGCTTGAGCAGCAGCACGGTGATGCTGATGGGTAAGGGCCTGGATGCAGTAGCAGCTGGCCGGGCGGCGACAAACCTGCTGGGGCGCACGCTGTCCGGGCAGGCCCAGGTGCTGGCCTTCGACAGTGCGTTCATGGCCGTGGCGCTGCTGTTTGTGCTGGCGGCGCCTGTGCTGGTGGCGATCAAGGTTGGCTTGGCCAAACGCGCAAAAACCTGCCCTCGGTAAGGCCATCAGGTTGAGCGGTGTTTGCCGAGTATCGGGATGCAGTCTATACCGATGAGAATTATGGCTCTCTGCCAGCTGTGGCCCCACCATGAAGCGATCACTGTTCAGCATCATCCTCGTTGGCCTGTTAGCTGTGATGGCCAATGACGCTGCAGCCCAGAAGCGCCAGGCGATTGCCGCCTGCTGGAGCGCCGGGGCTTTCAATCAACAAATGATGTACCAATGCAGTGGGCTGAACGTGCCAACACCGGTGTTTCAGTCCTGCATGACCGGTGGTGCCTGTTTCGATGAGCCGCCTCTGGGAATCTCGCAACCCCTACCGCCGCCACTGCCGCCTGGTGCGCCGTTTTGTGGCGCAATGGGCTATGCATACTGCCCGGCGCCAAGCCCGTGCGGATTTCCCAATACCATCGCCTGCCCACCACCACCTGGATATCCGTTCCCGCCGTTCATCGTAGCGCCGGGTTGTGGCGTGGCGGGGCTCCCCCCTTGTGCACTCGCGCAACCCTGCGGTGCACCCACCACGTTTGCCTGTCCACATCCTCAGATTGTTCAGGCCCCCATACCTGCGCCACCGATATTCGTAAGAGTGCCTCGCGAACAGATCGGTGGATTCGGCTGGAAGCCCAGGGTCCAGATTGTGGTGCCAGCGCCAGCACAGGGTGACGGGCAGTTTGGTACGACGATTTCCATGGCCAGGCCACCGATTCCGAATCTGGAGGTCGCCGAGAAGTGTTACGACGAGGCGCAAGATGAAGAACAGATGTACCAGTGCCTGGTCAATCGGGCGTTGCCCAAAGCCTACCGTACGACAGTGACGTGCATGGATGAACATCCGGACGATGCAGGCGCTGCCGCAGTGTGCAGCATCGGTGATGAGAACCTTGAAAAGTCCTACCGGAAAATGCGCAGGGTCCAGGAGTGCAGTAAAAATCACAACACGCAAGAGGATATAGCGCTCTGCGCCGGTCGAGAGTTCCTGGGTGAAAACGAGCTGTATTATGCAAAGTGCCTGAAGCAGAACAAAACCGATTATGGCGCTGCAGCCGCATGCGGCCTGGCCAAGGACCTGACACCCGAGCAGCAGATCGCAGTGTCCTGTGCGGTCAAGACCGGCGGCAATCCCAAGCTTTTCCTGGCATGCACCGGCGGTCAATTACTGGCCAGGGAGCTCGACAAGTGCTGGGAGCATGGCGTAGCGACGAATGACGGTTGTTTTGGCCCCAACAATGACATCCGCAAGTTCGTTGATCAAATCGATGGAAGCATGCGGACGGCGCTGGGTGAAAACAGCGAAGTGTACAAAGCCTACAAACTGTACAAGGACAATGTTTTGCTTCCTGGGCCCAATCATGAAGTGGTCAAGGCATTCAATACTGCCCTGGGGGATGTGCGCAATGGCATGGGTGAAAACAATGACCTGGTCAAAGCGGGCAAAGCCATTGGCAGCGTGCTCCCCTCCGTATCGTTATCCATACCGATCAAGTTCTGATTACCGGACATCATCCGCCGGGACTCATCTCTTGCAGAAGGAGCATCGCATGTACCCGACCTGGAAGCTCATCATAGGCACCGCCATGCTGTTCGGATGTTCTTTCGCACAGGGCGAGGTGATTCGCATCACCACCTGGAACCTGGGCTGGCACGTCGCTGCACAAGAGCTGCCAGGCTGGATTGCCCAGTGCTCGAAAACCTATGCCAAGAACGCCCAAGGTGACTGGATGCTGGTACCTGCCGGCACACCGCAAGCCAAGCGTGGCTGGGACATCAGCGAGTCACGTGCGTCACTCGAAGGGGTGGATCTTTCCACAATGCCGCCCTGCGCGGCCTACACCACGGCTGCCCATCAAGGGGTGGAAGTTACCCCTCAAGCCTATGCCAAACGCCTGACGCAAATCGCCAGCCTGTTGGCTACCCAGATCAAGCCGGATGTCATTGCATTCCAGGAAGTCTCCGGAACCCAGAGTGTGCGTGAAGCACTCGGCGACCTTGCCGCAGACTACAACGTCTGCTCCTTCGACGGCGCCTACAAGATCCAGCGCCTGGCGTTTGCCTGGAAAAAATCATGGGGCGACGCGGTCGAAGCCTGTACCGACCTGGTGGATTTTTCCCTGCCGGATCAACCGCAGGGCAAGCAGGTACGGCCCGGCTATAGCGTCACGTTGAACCTGGCAGGCAAGCGGGTTCGTTTTCTGACGCTGCATCTGAAGTCCGGCTGTGTGTCACCGCTGGAAGGCGATCGACTCGACGGCAACAAAGGCACCAACGATCCGTGCCCTGTTCTGCAGCAACAGGTAGGTCCACTTGAAACCGCATTTGAAAAGCAGCCGATGAACGTGGATGGTTTTATTGTACTGGGCGACTTCAACCGCAATCTTTGGCACGAAGCCAACAAAGTAGCAGGCGCGGAGCCACGGCGAAGCGACGGAGAAGTCGACTTGACGAAAAGCCGGGCCGCCACAGTAACGACGCGAAACCTGCTGCTGGAAATCAATGACGGAGCGCCCGCAGGCTCGCAGGCCAGGCTCCTTTCCGCGGCCTGCCCCGGATCGCCTGAAGTGACGGCAGCGTGCGAGTCAGCGAAAACCGCGACACTGACTCAAGAGCAACGCAAAACACTGACGGCTACCAATGGACTGGGCTGTCGAAATCCCGTGGGCCTGGACCATGTACTGGTATCACAGACTCTGGCCAATGGCATCAAGTCGGTGTCCAAGATTTCGATCGGCAAGATGGGCGCCTCGTTTCGCGCCAACCCACCCCAATACCCTACCCCAGTGTTGGCGGTATCGGACCATTGCCCGGTTGTCGTTGAGATCGAGCTTTGAAGGGCGCAAAGCTTTTACACCTAGGAGAAAGGCAACCCGGTCACCCCAGGCTGCCCTCTTGTTGCGCCGGTTTACACGCTTTCCAGCTCAGCAATCGCCGTCTGCAGCCGGTGACGGCTATGCTCGCCGAGATCCTTGTGGCTCTGGTGAGTCTCGGTCGGTGCCTGACGCACTTTGGCGTGGGGCACCACGTGCCAATCTCCGCCATCCAGGCGCAGGTAACGGTAGCTGGCGGTCCCCCTCGCCCAGTCGGCGTCGAGGATCCCGTGCAAGTGGAAGGTCTGCTCAAGGGTACTGAACGGGCCGCTCGGGCTGCCGGTGAGGTTCAGGACGATATGACCCTCGCCTTTGAGGCCCAGCTTGAGGTCTGAGTAGTCTCCCCACACATCGGCGTGGAAGTTCAGCGGCGGGTACGTAGCAGCGAAGATGCTGGCCACGCCGCTGATTCTCTTCTGCACGGTATTGACCAGCAGATCGAGGGTCAGGACCGGCGCGCCGAGCAGGCCGGTGCGCACGTTGAGGCGAGTGTGGAACAATCCGATTACAGGCATGGTACGACTCCTTGTCTGGTCAGGCGCGGCTGGACTTGCCGGCTTTACCGGAAGTGCTTTTGGTCGAATCGATCGCGGTATTCAGCGCCTGGCCGGCGTCACCGGCGGCCACGGCCTTGAGGTGCTCGACATCGCCCGTGGCAATGGCTGCCTCCAGGGTAGTGGCGTGCAACAGCGCCTGGATGTCGAGGTTGCCGAAAGTCTGGATACGGGTTTCTTCCCGGTGCGCGGGTGCTTCGACCACGATCCATTGCCCCTGGCTGTTCAGGTAGCGATAACCCGCCAGGCCTTTTTGCCAGTCGCTGCCGACCGCAAGATTGAGGTGGAAGATGATCGGCGAATTGGCCGTCTTGCCGCCATGGTTGCCTTGCAGGGTAATGAGGATATGGCTCGGGCTCGGTGGCAGGGACAGCTGATAGCTGAAAGTGCCCCAGACATCCAGATGCAGGTCCAGCGGTGGGTTGGTGGCCTGGGTGAGCTGGGCAACGCCGCGCAGGGTGCGGTCGGCTGGATGAACCAGCAGGTCGAGTACCAGGCGCTGGGCGCCGGATGCCTCGGTGCCAATAACGTAAGACAGTGGGAACAGTCCGATCACAGGTGCTTGTAATGAGTCAGTCATGGTGCCTCCATTGCAATCAATGAGTGGAAACAAGCGCGTAGGCTGTTTCTGGCCGGCGACTTCCTTGGCGCACAGTTGGAGATGGGCGAATGGCGTTGCGACCTCCGTGATGACGTCACGCGCAGATTGCCTGCGGCGAAGACGCTGCGGTCCGGTACAACCTTGCCGACGATGGGCAAGGCCTGCCGAGGTGCGACGGTATTGAACCCTCCCTGGGCGCATAGCTGCCTGCCTGGCAGCCCCTTGCAGTTAAGCAGGGAAAGCCGGGGTGGCCAGGGGATGGTGGCGAAAGTGCAGTATGGGCGACGGACGGTTGAGGCTTTCAGTCACTTCATCATCGTCGGCGACAACGCGCTCGATGGGGATCACCGTGCGCCGGATCACGCCCTTCCACGACAGCCGCAAAGCACGGCCACTCTCACCTACCTCGGGCACCTCTTTAATCCGTGCTTGCCGTAGGACGTTTCTGGCTCCGCCCAGCGGTACCCCAGGTCAAGATTATCGGTGCTAGGTTCCGGGCCTCATTGCCCAAGGAACCTGCCCATGACAAGGATGCCATCCCCCGCCGTCTCCGCGCTGCGCCATGAGTGGATTATGCTTCAAGAAACATAGCAGCGACCCTGTGAAACACCTTGCCCGCGATCACAAACCAGGCAACCAATTAATCACTCAACACTGATAACCTGCGCGCCATTCAAAACACCCGGCACGGCAGATTATGGACGATCCACGCTACTACCCCTTCCACCTCTTCGCCGCCACCTTCCAGAGCGAAGACCAGGCTCGGCAGTTTGCATTCGAGCAGTGGCAGCCCGAGCCGCCCGCCGATGCGAGCCCGGCTCAATACGCTGCATGGGAAGATAACAACCCGAGTTGGCCCCTCGCCGAGGAGCTTGAGTTCTTTATGGATTCAGACTTTGTCGAGCTGGATGAGTCGCTGACCTACGTGCACAGCCTGGTGGCCAGCGAGGCGCAGAAAGCGCTGTTGTCCTCCCCGTCGCTGGAGGCTTTCAGTCACTTCATCATCATCGGCGACAACGCGCTCGGCGCAGATCGCCGTGCGCCGGATCACACGCCTTTACGACAGCCGCAAAGCACGGCCACACTCACCTACCTTGGGCACTTCAATTAATCCGTGCTTGCCGTAGGACGTTTCTGGCTCCGCCCAGCGGTACCCCAGGTCAAGATTATCGGTGCTAGGTTCCGGGCCTTTTCGCCCAAGGATCCTGTCCATGACTTTGCCACTGGTTTCAAAGCGGGCGAGACCTTAGGGGGTGCCTCGACACGCGCGCTCGCCTTGCACCAAAGCTGACAACACCGTTCTCGCAGGCCATGGCACGTTGCAAAAAATGTGGGAGCGGGCTTGACCCGCGATGCGCCGCGCGGGCGGCGCTCGATCTCAAGGGCACCACAAGCCTTGCGGCGAACACCTGGCAAGGTATACCCGACCTCACGTCCTGCGCCTTTGCGCCATCACCCAATCGCAAGATGTGATGCCCGATCGCGGGGCAAGCCCGCTCCCACACCACATTGAGCTGCCCTGCGCCACGAGTGGATATCCAAGCAAAGATGATTATGCTTCAAGAAACCGTGCAGCGGTGCGGGGCTGTCTGTGTTCACGCTGTTGGCGATCCGATGACAAAACGGAGAAGACTCATGGCCGCAATCGACAGTACCCCCACGGGCAGCGCGCCCAAACGCGGAATCACCCGGGAAGAGCGCAAGGTCATTTTTGCCTCGTCCCTGGGCACTGTGTTCGAGTGGTACGACTTCTACCTCTACGGCTCGCTCGCCGCGATCATTGCCAAGCACTTCTTCACCGGGGTCAACGAGACCACCGCCTTCATCTTCGCTCTCCTGGCCTTTGCCGCAGGTTTTGCCGTGCGGCCATTCGGCGCGATAGTCTTCGGCCGCCTGGGTGACATGATCGGGCGCAAGTACACCTTCCTGATCACCATCGTGATCATGGGGCTGTCCACTGCCGTGGTCGGCTTGCTGCCAGACTACGCCACCATCGGCGTGGCCGCGCCGGTCATCCTGATTACCCTGCGCCTGCTGCAGGGTCTGGCCCTGGGCGGTGAGTACGGCGGCGCGGCGACCTATGTGGCCGAGCATGCGCCCAAGGGCAAGCGCGGATACTTCACCTCATGGATTCAGACCACCGCAACCCTGGGGCTGTTCCTGTCGCTGCTGGTGATCCTCGCCTGCCGCACCCTGCTGGGCACCGAGGCCTTTGAGGCCTGGGGCTGGCGGATTCCGTTCCTGTTGTCGATCCTGCTGCTGATCATCTCGGTGTACATCCGCCTGCAACTGAGCGAGTCACCGGTGTTCCAGCGGATGAAGGCCGAGGGCAAGGCTTCTAAAGCACCGCTGACCGAATCGTTCGCCCGCTGGGACAACCTCAAGATCGTCATCATGGCCCTGCTCGGCGGCACCGCCGGCCAGGCAGTGGTGTGGTACACCGGGCAGTTCTATGCGCTGTTCTTCCTGCTGCAGATGCTCAAGATCGACCCGCAAACCGCCAACCTGCTGATTGCCGGCTCACTGCTGATCGGTACGCCGTTTTTCATTCTGTTCGGCAGCCTGTCGGACCGCATCGGCCGCAAGGGCATCATCATGGCCGGCTGCATCATTGCCGCGCTGACCTACTTCCCGATCTTCAAGGCGCTGACCGAGTACGGTAACCCCGATGTGTTCATCGCCCAGGAGAAGAACCCGGTGACCGTGGTCGCCGACCCTGCGCAGTGCTCGTTCCAGTTCGACCCGGTGGGCAAGGCCAAATTCACCAGTTCCTGCGACCTGGCCAAAAGCGTGCTGGCGAAAAAGGCCATCCCCTACGCCAACGTCAAGGCCGAGCCGGGCAGCGTCGCGCAGATTCGTATCGGCGACAAGGTGATCCAGAGCTTCGAGGGCACCGGCATGCCGGCCGCTGACTTCAAGACGCAGAACGATACGTTCATCGCCACTATGGGCACCGCGCTGAAGGACGCCGGCTATCCGGAAAAAGCCGACCCGGCCAAGACCCATTACCCGATGGTCTTGCTGTTGCTGACCATTTTGGTGATCTACGTAACCATGGTCTACGGCCCGATTGCCGCCTGGCTGGTGGAGCTGTTCCCGACGCGCATCCGCTATACCTCGATGTCGCTGCCCTATCACATCGGCAATGGCTGGTTCGGCGGCTTCCTGCCGACCGTGGCCTTTGCCATGGTCGCCGCCACCGGGGATATCTACTACGGGCTGTGGTATCCGATCGTAATCGCGGTGATGACGGCAATTCTCGGCACCTTCTTCCTGCCGGAAACCAAAGACCGCGACCTGACCGATACCTGAGTCAGATACCTGCCCTCTGCCCCACGACAGTTGGCCTATACGCGCCAGGGTGATTCAGGCGATGATCGCGCTCCCCATTTCAAAGGAATGAAGATGCACACGCTACTCTCCGTCTACGCCCTGTGCGTGGTCGCGCTGTTTGTGAAGATGTTGGCGATCTCCTGCTATCAGGGCTTTTATCGCATCAGCCGGCTGACCTTCAAGAACCCTGAAGACGCAAGCCTGGTCGGCCGCGAAGCCAGTGCCCAGGAGTTGCCGCAAGTACGCCGCGCAGCCCAGGCCTGGGCCAACGATCTGGAGAACATTCCGCTGTTTTTTGTACTGGGCGCGCTGTGCCTGGTGTTCAACCCGCCGTTCATGCTGACGGCCGGGCTGATGGTGCTGTTCACCGCTGCCCGCCTGGTGCACACCCTGACCTATCTGGCGCGCTGGCAACCCTGGCGCACCCTTGCCTACGCCGTGGGCATCCTCTGCCTGCTGGGGCTGGCGGCCATGGTCGGCATGGGCGCCGTGCGGCATCTGTGAACGGGCGTTTTATACCGCCCGAGCACTCAACAAGCGCACACCCAGGCCGATGAACAGCGCGCCAGTGGCACGCTTGAGCGCCGCCACCAGGCGCGAAGCCTTCACGTGTTTGCTAAAGCGCATGGCACTGAAACTGTAGAACGAGTGCACACCGCAGACGATGGCGGCGCTGGTCAGGTACATGACCGTGAACTGCTCGGCGATCGGCCGGCCATGGTCGAGGAACTGCGGCAGGAAGGCGCAGAAGAAGATCAGGGTCTTGGGGTTGCTGGCCGAGACCAGGAAAGCCTCGCTGCCAATGCGCCACTTCGATTGAGCCAGGTGCTCGGGGGCCTGGGTTGCGGCCACCGCTGAGGCTTTACGGGCGAACAGTTGACGTGCACCGAGGTAGATCAGGTAGCCCGCGCCGATCACCTTCAAGGCCAGGAATGCCGTTGGCAGCGCCAGCAACATCGCCCCCACACCCCAGGCCACGGCACTGATCACCAGCAATTGCGCCAGCAGGTTGCCGAACAAGGTCACGCCCATGCCTGCCGGGCCATGGCGCAAGGCGTTGCGCACGGTGAGCAATACGTTGGGGCCAGGCGTCAGGGAAGTCAGCAGGTATGCGAAGGAAAAGGTGAGCCAGAGGTGCAATGCCATGGACGGCAGTCCTTGCCAGGGAGAAGAAGTGGCAACGATGACAGTAAATTGGCAGGAAGCCAATGGGCATTTCGAGTTGAGGTTATTGCGGGGCAAGCCCGCTCCCACGAAGCTAAAACCAGTGGGGAGGATACAACGAGAAAATGGCAGGGGCGGCTGGATTCGAACCAACGCATGGCAGGATCAAAACCTGCTGCCTTACCGCTTGGCGACGCCCCTGTAACTGTAGCGATGAGTGCCTGGCACTCACTTGCGAAGTGGGCGCTAATTTAACAAACATCGATGCGTCTGGGAAGCCCCCTACTGCACAAATTGTTGTTAAAACAGCTACTTACTTTGAATCGAGGCGCCAGCAAGGCGCCTCGACCCTTTACCGCAGGGTGAAACTCAGTTCCACGGACGGTCGCCGTTCTCGTCCTTGACCCGCGTCGGCAGGCCCATCACGTCCAGCGCCTTGAGGAACGGCTCGGCCGGCAGCTCCTCGACGTTGACCATGCGCTGCACATCCCACTCGCCACGGGCAACCAGCAGCGCCGCCGCTACAGGCGGCACGCCTGCGGTGTAGGAGATGCCCTGGCTGTCGGTTTCGGCGTAAGCCTCTTCGTGATCCGCTACGTTGTAGATGAACACTTCGCGCGGCTGGCCGTCCTTGGTGCCTTTGACCAGGTCGCCGATGCAGGTCTTGCCGGTGTAACCCGGTGCCAGCGAAGACGGATCAGGCAACACGGCCTTGACCACTTTGAGCGGTACCACTTCCAGGCCTTCGGCGGTCTTGACCGGTTGCTCGGACAGCAGGCCAAGGTTCTTCAGCACGGTGAACACATTGATGTAGTGCTCGCCGAAGCTCATCCAGAAGCGCACGTTCGGCACGTCGAGGTTCTTCGACAGCGAGTGCACTTCATCGTGACCGGTCAGGTACAGGTTCTGCGAACCGACTACCGGCAGGTCGTCAGTACGCTTGACTTCGAACATGGTGTTGCTGGTCCACTGGCTGTTCTGCCAGCTCCACACCTGCCCGGTGAACTCGCGGAAGTTGATTTCCGGGTCGAAGTTGGTGGCAAAGTACTTGCCATGGGAGCCAGCATTGACGTCGAGAATATCGATCGACTCAATGCTGTCGAAATACTGTTGCTTGGCCAGGGCCGCATAGGCGTTGACCACGCCCGGATCGAAGCCCACGCCAAGAATGGCGGTAACGTTCTTTTGCTGGCATTCCTCGAGGTGATTCCACTCGTAGTTGCCATACCAGGGCGGCGTCTCGCAGATCTTGCCCGGTTCTTCGTGAATGGCGGTGTCCAGGTAGGCCACGCCAGTATCGATGCAGGCACGCAGCACCGACATGTTGAGGAACGCAGAACCGACGTTGATGACGATTTGCGATTCGGTTTCGCGGATCAGCGCCTTGGTCGCTTCAACGTCCAGCGCATTGAGCGAGAAGGCCTTGATTTCTGCGGGTTGCTTGAGGCTACCCTTGGCCTTGACGCTGTCGATGATGGCCTGGCATTTGGAGATGTTGCGCGACGCGATAGCAATACGACCGAGTTCGTCGTTGTGCTGCGCGCACTTGTGGGCCACCACCTTGGCGACACCTCCTGCACCAATGATAAGAACGTTCTTCTTCAATTTCTCTTTCTCTCCTTTACTGCCAGCTTACGACAGGCTGGACACGTAGTCTTCGAACCCGAACTCGCGAACCACCTCGACACTACCGTCGAGTTGTTTCACTACGATGGACGGCATTTTCAGGCCGTTGAACCAGTTTTTCTTGACCATGGTGTAACCCGCTGCGTCAACAAACGACAGCCGATCGCCGATCGCCAGCGGACGATCGAATGGGTATTCGCCGAAAATATCGCCGGCCAGGCAAGATTTTCCGCAGATCATGTAGGTGTGTTCGCCCTCGCTTGGCGCAAGCTTGGCGTTGAGGCGGTAGATCAGCAAGTCGAGCATGTGCGCTTCGATCGAGCTGTCGACCACGGCCAGGTGCTTGCCGTTGTAGAGGGTGTCGAGCACGGTCACTTCCAGCGACGCGCTCTGGGTGATGGCCGCTTCGCCCGGCTCCAGGTAAACCTGCACGCCATACTTCTCGGAGAATGCCTTGAGGCGCGCGCAGAACGCGTCCACGTCGTAGCCTTCACCGGTGAAATGGATGCCGCCACCGAGGCTGACCCACTCGACCTTGTGCAACAGGTGACCGAAGCGCTCTTCGATGGTGCACAGCATCTGGTCGAACAGGCCGAAGTCGCCGTTCTCGCAGTTGTTGTGGAACATGAAGCCGGAGATCATCTCGATGACTTCTTCGACTTTCACCGGGTCCCACTCGCCCAGGCGGCTGAACGGGCGCGCCGGGTCGGCCAGCAGGTAGTCGGAGCTGCTCACCTGCGGGTTGACGCGCAGACCGCGGACCTTGCCTTCAGAGGCATCGGCGAAGCGCTGCAACTGGCCGATGGAGTTGAAGATGATCTTGTCACAGTTTTCAAGCATCTCTTCGACTTCATCGTCGGCCCAGGCCACGCTGTAGGCGTGGGCTTCGCCGGCGAACTTCTGGCGGCCGAGCTTGAGCTCGTACAACGAGGACGAAGTGGTGCCGTCCATGTACTGCTGCATCAGGTCGAACACCGACCAGGTGGCGAAGCACTTGAGTGCCAGCAGGGCCTTGGCCCCGGACTGCTCGCGCACGTAGGCGATCTTCTGCATGTTGTGCAGCAGCTTGGTTTTGTCGATGAGGTAGTACGGCGTTTTGATCATTTCGAGGCCCCCGGCCAGGCCGGCCAAAAAAAGGACACGCATTGTGCCCTCCCTTGCCCCAAGTCGAAAGAGCGAAAAGCGCTTTTCCCTCAGTCAGTGGTCACTTTGCCGTCAGACCAGCCGGTTTTGCCGGGTTAGTCGCGCAGTCCTGGGCAAACACCGGGCGAAAGAACGAACGCTCGTAACTGAGAATGCAGCGGGTGTCCTGGGCGTACTGGAAGGCAGCCAGGCATTCGGCGTCGTTCATCGAATCCTGGCGGTAGCGTTCGTACTCGGCAAGGCTGGGGAAGCTGAACATCGCCAGGGCGATATTGTTGGCGCCTTCGGACGGCAGGAAGTAACCGTGGTGCTGGCCGCCGAAGCGCTCCACCAGCGGAATCCACAGTTTGCCGTAGTACTCGAACTCGGCGAGCTTGCAGGGGTCGAGGACGTAGCGCAGGTAGCAGGTGATCATCGGCGGCTCTCGCTCAGGTTGCTAGGCCCCCGAGCATGCACGATTCCTGCACTGCCCGCATCAGTCTTGAGGGCCGCTGATTTCGTCCATGAAGCCTTCAACGAACAGCTCCAGGCGTCGATGGCGCTCGGCCGCCAGGCGTGCGCCCTCCTCGGTCTGAAAGCCCGAGGCCAGCTTCAGCAACTTGGTATGGAAGTGCTCGAGGCTGAACTGCCGGTCCTGGTACTCGCGCCCTGCTGCGGTGGGGTTGCTGAAATCGTACAGGGCAGAGCCCATGCGCCCACCGACATAAAAGCAGCGAGCCACGCCGACCATACCGATGGCATCCAGGCGATCGCTGTCCTGGAGGATTTTTGCTTCCAGGGTTTCAGGCTGCAAGCCGGCAGAAAAACTGTGGGTAGCGACGGCATGGGCGACGGCGCTGATGCGTTCACCCGCCCAGCCCAGTTCGGCCAGTATCCGCTCGGCCCTTTGCGCAGACAGGGTCGACGCCTTTGCGCGTAACGGCGAGCTCTTTTCGACCGCGACGCAATCGTGCAGCAGCGTGGCGGCCAAGAGGATGTGCAGATCGCCGCCCTCCTGGGCCTGAATCCGCCGGGCATTGCTCCAGACCCGATGAATATGGGCCAGATCGTGGGAGCCATCGCCATTATCCGCAGGCAAGTGCGGCAACAGAACGTCGGCGAGGTCTTGGCAGGGCTGGAAAAGTTGGGCGGGCATTAGCAATGGCATCTTGAGGACGGGTTATCAAAAATACGCCAGCGTTGTTCGGATTGCGACCGCTGCAAACACTACCCGTCACGTCTATACAGAGCCATTGTGGCGGGCGTTGCCGACAGTGGGTTGCCCGGCAGCGCCCTGCAGTTCACTCAAGGCCCGTTTGGTCACCGCCTTGAAATAGCTCATGTCGTCATGGATCCGCGCCAACAGGATCGCCCCCTCGTAGTCCGCCACCAATTGCCGCCCACGGGCCTGCGCCTGTTCATCATCCAGCAGGCCCTGGTACAGCCGGGCAAATGCCTTGGCCCAGGCGGCAAAGAATTCACGAATGGGCTCCATCAGCTCGTTCTTGCCATAACTGGCATCAATGGCCACCACCGCCATCAGGCAGCCAATGGCATCGGCCTCGAACACCCGACCTGCCTTGCGCCCCATGGCCTCCAGGCGTTGAACGGGGCTCAGGCTCAGATCGTCGGCAATGCTGAACAGGTGCTCGGCAAGCTCCTCATGGGTCCGGGCCAGCACGTCACGCAACAGTGCTTCCTTGTTCGGGTAGTGATGATAGAACGATGCCTTGGTCAGGCCGCAGGCCGCCGAGAGCATGTCCATGGTGGTGCCGTGATAGCCAAAACGCTTGAAGGTGTTGGCGCAGCGCTGCAGCAGTTCGTTTCGGGGGATTTTCAGCGGTCGCACGGCCAACCCTGCTCGGTATCAATGACGCTGATTCTATGCCATAAGCCCGGCCCGCTCCACTTGATAGTTACTGAACGTTTGGTTAGATTCCATAACCGAATAAATGGTCAGTAACCTTCTTTGCAGGAGTGCAAGTCGATGAGCGAAGCCAATAGCGGCCTTTACCCTGCCTGCCCGCGACGGTTATCCGTTGACGGCTTACCGCTACCCGGCTCAGGGTGAGGCCCGGGGCAACCTGATCATGGCCGGCGCCGCTGGCGTGCAGCAGCGTTTCTACCGGCGTTTTGCCGAGCATGCCGCAGCCCGTGGCTTCAACGTGCTGACCCTGGATTACCGCGGTGTCGGTGAATCGCGTCCAGCGTCACTCAAGGGCTTTGAGATGGCCTACCTGGACTGGGCCCACCTGGACCTGAGCGCGGCCGTCGACCTGCTCGGCGCAGAGCCACTGCCCTTGTACTGGGTTGGCCACTCCTTCGGCGGCCATGCCATCGGCCTGCTGCCCAACCACACCGGCATCAGCGCCTGTTACAGCCTGGGCAGCGGGGCTGGCTGGGCCGGCTGGATGCCCTGGCTGGAGGCCCTGAAAATGCGCCTGCTGTGGGGCTGGATACTGCCGCCGTTGGTGGCCTTCAAGGGTTACATGGCCTGGAGCCTGCTGGGCATGGGCGATGATCTGCCGCACGGGGTTTACCGCGACTGCAAGCGCTGGTGCAGCTACCCGCATTACTACTTCGATGACCCCCGCATGGCGCACCTGGCCGGGCAGTACGCCCAGGTGCGCATGCCTTGCGTGTTCGCCACCTCAGTGGATGACCCCTGGGCGCCACCGCAGTCGCGCGATGCCTTCGTCAAGGCCTACTGCAACGCGCCACTGGTTCGCCGTGACCTGCAACCGGGCAATACAGCCATCGGCCACATGGGCTATTTCAAGGCTCAGGCACAGCCGCTATGGGACGAAATACTGAACTGGCTCAGCCGCTACCCTCGGGCGTAAACCACCAGTTCGCCAGCGGTGGCGATCACCAGGCTCAAGCCGGTATAGGAAAAACCGAACGCGCGCACCTCGGTCTCGATCGCCAGGGTATGAAACTGCCAGGGCCGGTTGTAGCGGGCGCCGTGCAGCCACGAGCCCGGCTCGACCAGCAGCAGGTGCTGCTCGGGCCAGGCCAGGGTGATGTTCTCGACCACCCAGCCATCACTGGTGCTGATCGGCAGACTACCGCCCTGAATGCCGGCCATGCGGATCACCCGGTCGTGCAGCGGGCCGATACCGCGGGTTTCCAGGTAATGGTCGCTGCCCAGGTTGTCGGTACGGTCGCGGGCGATTTTCTCGCCATTGCGGCAGTCAATCACACTGCGGCCCGAGCTTGAGGCTACCAGCAAGCGCTCTGTATCGCGGTCAAAGCCGATTTCCAGCAGGCCGGCGATGGTGAAATGCCCCGCCAGCTTCCATGGCGCAGGCGCAGGCGTGACCGATTGTTGGCCAATGGCCTGGCGCAAGGGGTCGAGGTGTCTGCTGGTCATGGCGCCTTCCAGTGCTGCTGCGTCAGCCGGTACACACGCACGGGCCGGTCGTGGA
Source organism: Pseudomonas tructae (assembly GCF_004214895.1). Lineage (NCBI taxonomy): Bacteria > Pseudomonadati > Pseudomonadota > Gammaproteobacteria > Pseudomonadales > Pseudomonadaceae > Pseudomonas > Pseudomonas tructae. The sequence continues at coordinate 3,736,358 of NZ_CP035952.1, forward strand.
ACTGTACGGTATCAAAGCGATTGAAACCGGCTTTTTGCGCCACGCGCAAGGAGGCGACATTGGCAGGCTCGATGATCGCGATGACGGCAGGCTGCAGTTGCCGACTGAACACATACTCCAGCACGCCGTTCACCGCTTCGCTGGCGAGCCCACAATGCCAGTAGCTTGTAGCCAGACGATAGCCCAGGCCGGGTTCCTCAACGCCTGCGACCTGCTCGGGGCTGACCCCGCAGAACCCGACCAGCGCGCCGCTGGCCTTCTCTTCCAGGGCCCACTGCCCCATGCCGTAGCTTGCGTAGCACTGCACGCACCAGTCGATGAAATCGCCCGTGACCTGCTCATCGCAAACACCCCGCAACGAGTACTTCATGACCTCGGGATCGCTGAGGATGGCGGTCAGGGCAGGCAGGTCCTGGCGCGAGAGTTCACGGACCAGCAGACGCGGGGTTTCGAACAGCGGCATGGCACTTTCCTTATGCGAATGATAGCTCCCAGAGGGTTTCTCAAGCCTGGGCGGGTCAAGCATGCCCGATTCAGTCAAACACCGCTCATCCGCCACAGCACAAAATGATGGCAAATAGCCAAGCGTTCGACTGAACTGTTGGGTGTGCACCTTCCTCCCCCCTGCGAGGTAACGCCATGCGCAGGCTGCTGCTCATCCTGGCCCTGTTGCTTTCGGCCTGCACCTACCTGCCAAGCGCTCGGCAGTTGACGGTAAGCAATCAGCAATCGCTGCCCGAGCCCAAACTGCAGTACCTGGGGGTCGGCGGCTGGCTGATCCACTGGCGAGGTGAAGGCCTGCTGCTGGCGCCGTCGTTTTCCAATCCCGGCAGCCTGGGCATCCGCGGTGTGCCGCCGTTACGGGTCAGGGCCAACCCGCAACGCATCGATGCCTTGATGCCCCCCGCCCGTGACGTGACAATGCTCCTGGTCGGGCATGCCCATTACGATCATTTGCTCGATGTCCCCAGGATCATGCACATCCATACCCCCAAGGCGAGGGTCTACGGCTCGCAAACCATGGGCCATATCCTCCATGCAGCCAAGGTGGACGCCTCGCGCATCACGTCACCGACGACAGAGGAAATTGCCGACCCCTACCAGCCAAGCCAGCGAGGCACCTGGTTCTACTCCAACGGCCAAACCGTCAAGGACGGTACCCGGCCCTCCAAGCCGACGCCCGGAATGATCCGCGCCATGCCGATCCGCAGTGAACATGCCGGTCACGCCTTGGGCATCAACTTCATTCAGGGGCAATACGATGACGACCTCGACACCCTGCCCAAAGGCCTGTTCGGCTGGCGGCTTGGCGAAGTCACCCTGGCCTGGCTGATCGACCTGCTCGACGAAAACGGCAAGCCGGTCTACCGCATCCATTACCAGGACAGCGCCGCCAAGCCCCCGTTAGGCTTCCCGCCGCTGATCGCCGACGGCAAAAGCATCGATGTGGAGATCCTTTGCGCCGCCAGCTGGGACCAGGTACGCAACTACCCGGCTGCCTTGTTGCGAATCACCCGGCCACGCACCCTGGTACTGGGGCATTGGGAAAACTTCTTTGCCAGCAATCCGTACGAACCTGCGCGGACCATCCCTCTGCAGGGCTACCAGGGTTTGCTGGATCAACTGACCGGCTATCCTCCCCTGATACCCGAGCCGTTCTCCCAGATACCGCTACCGCCACCCGAATGGTGACCTGCAGAGGCCGTATTGTGTTTCGCCACCTGTGAACGCACACTCGGCGGCGATGCGCCACGCCACGCGGAGTCGACCTTGCCCACCCCACGCCAGTTCAGCAAGAAATCCAGCACCAGCAACATGCTCAGCCTCAAACACCCCGACGCCGCCTCGACCCCGGTGTGCCAGGTGGGCTTCCTGTTGCTGGAGAACTTCTCCATGGCCAGTTTCACCGTGGCCATGGACGTGCTGGTAACGGCCAATCTGCTCCAGAGCCAGCGGTATGCAAGCACGCCGTTCTCCCTGGGCGGCGAGCGCGTGGTCAGTGACCTGGGCCTGGAGATTTATGCCGCCCCCATCGACCGCGCAACCCTGGGCAAGCTCGACATCCTGATCGTTTGCGGCGGCTTGCGCACCCCGCTCAAGTACCCGCAACTGGACAAGCTGCTGCTTGACGCCGCCGCGCTCGAGATGGCCCTGGGCGGGCTGTGGAATGGCGCCTGGTTCCTCGGGCGCGCCGGGGTACTGGAGGGCTACAACTGCACCATTCACCCCGAGCAACGGGCCAGCCTGGCCGAGCGCAGCCCGCAGTGCACCATCACTCCGGCAAGCTTTGTGCTCGACCGTGAGCGCCTGACGGCCGCCAGCCCCAATGGCGCCCTGGAGTTGATGCTGGCATTGCTCAAGTTGCAGCACGGCGAAGCGCTGGCCGAGGGCGTGGAAGAGATCCTGGCATTTTCCAGTGCACGTTTTCGTCGGGCCGACAGCAGCCAGAAAAAGACCATGAGTGCACCGCTGCGCACCATCGTCGAGCTGATGGAAAGCAACCTGGAAGAAACCCTCAGCCTCGATCAGTTGGCCGCCTACAGTGGCCGTTCGCGGCGGCAGATCGACCGCCTGTTCCAGGCCCAGCTCGGCACCTCGCCGAGCCGCTATTACATGGAATTGCGCATCACCAAGAGCCGGCGCCTGTTGCAGTACTCCGACCTGCCCTTGATGGATGTGGCGATTGCCTGCGGTTTCGTCTCGGTCTCGCACTTCAGCAAATGCTATTGCGCCTACTTTGGCTATCCGCCTTCGCGCGAGCAGCGGCTAGGCGAGTAACTGCGGCGGTTGCCATTGAGGCTCAGACCGCCCTCCACCACCAGCACCAGCACTGCCAGCCAGATCGCCAGGTAGGTCGGCCACTGCGCCGGGGCGATGCTGTCGCCCAGCAGCACCGCAGCGACCACCAGCAGTACTGGCTCGACATAGATCAGCAAGCCGAACAGGGTCAGGTTCAGCCGCGGCGCCGACAACGCCTGCAGTCCCAGGGCTGCAGCACTGATCGCGCCCAGACCCAGCACCAGCCAGGGCAAGCTCGAGGCCAGCCCGCCAAGCCCCAGCACCACCCCGCCCTTGAACACGAAGTACAGGCTCACCGGCAGGCTCAGGCTCATGTCAAACCACAGCCCACCCATATTGTTGGTGTCGGTGACCCGGCGCAGCCAGAAGTACAGCGGGTAGCCCAGGGACACCACCAGCACCGGCCAGGAGATCGCCTTGGCGATGGCGATCTGGTTGATGATGCCCAGCGCCGCCAGCGCGCAAGCCAGCAGTTGCAGGCGGCTGATCGAATCCTTGAAGGCCAGGCGGCCGACAATCACCATGACCAGCGGCATCAGGAAGTAACCCAGCGACACATCCAGGCCATAGCCGTTGATCGGTGCCCACATGAACAGCCATAACTGCACGCCGAGCAACACCGCCGACACCAGGCGAATCGCCCAGAACCCGCGCTCCTCGAACACGCGCTGGAAGATCCGCCGCACCTGCGGCCAGTGCCCGCTGGCAATCACCATCAGGGTCAGGCAGGGCACGGTCAGCAGGATCCGCCAGCCATAAATCTCGGCGCCATCCAGTGGCGCGAGCAGACTGGTGTAGGCGTACATCACCGCGAACAGCACCGAGGCAAGAACATTGAGCACTACGCCCAACGTGGAATTATGCGCGGTCATGGTAAATACCTTAATCAGGGTCAGCAGAGGGTGATAATTTATTCCGCAGCCGCCGATAAGTGCCCTCGTTTTTACCGCTCACGATGAGAAATTTTTGCATATGGACCTGGACGAATTCGACCTTGCCCTGCTCGCCGCCTTGCAGCGAGACAACAGCCAGCCCCTGCGCGAGCTGGCCGAACAGGTGCATTTATCCACCGCCTCGGTGCAGCGGCGGATTCAGCGCTTGAAAAAGACCGGGGTGATTCAGGCCAATGCGGCGGTGATCAACCCGGACAAAGTCGGCCAGGTGATTACCCTGATGGTCGAGGTGCATGCCGACCGCACCCAGTCGGCGGACCTGGAGGTGATGAAGCGCGCCTTTTCCGGGCCGGAAATTCAGCAGTGCTACTACGTCACGGGCGATGCCGACTTTCTGCTGGTGTTGACGGTAGCGAGCATGACCGTGTTCCAGGACATCGCTCAGCGGCTGTTTCACGATAACCCTAACGTGAAATGGTTCCGGACCATCGTGGTGCTGGATCGGGTCAAAACGACGCTGCAGGTGCCACTTTGAGGTGTGCGCTTGCCTGTGGCGGGATCGGCAGAGCATCGCGGGGCAAGCCCGCTCCCACAGAGATCGCGCAAGCATTTTAGATTTTCATCAAGACAGTTGCTCCCACATACAGCAGTTGCCTTCAGCGCAGAGCCAATGCGTTCAGCGCGCCTGCCAGTTCCTCGGCGCTGGCATACTCCTTCTGCGCCATTACCTTGCCCTGTTCCAGCTCGATCCACAGCACCTTGTCCTCAGCCCCCGGATACCGCGCAACCACCTTGCCATCACGGTCCAGCACCACCCGGTAGCTGTAATCGCGCATGGCCGGAATCGCGAACAGTTTGCTGATCAGCGCCGGCATGCGCTGGATATCAGCGACGAACACCGCATCGCGCGCCTCCAGGTAACCCTTGGGCTGCTCGCCCACCGCGGCGCTGACCAGCTTGGCGCCGTCCATGTTGCGCGCCACCAGCAGCACACGGGTCTGCTCGTTGAGGCTGTAGGCCTGGTCGTGCTGGTCAAGCAAGGTAAACGGCGCCAGGCGTTCGCCGACTTCGGCGGCGCCGGCAAGCAGCGGCATCAGGCTCATTAGCAGGGCAATGGCGTATTTCACAGGTGACCTCGTTGTCAGTGCAGGACTGTTGATCGTAGCCTGCTTGGCCGGTGCAAAATACCGTTCAGGCGAACTTCTTCACTTATGGCAAACCACATGACAACCCGCTTCGAGCTCGAAACCCTGAAGATACGCGTCAACGACAGCGAGTTCTCAGCCTTGGACCTGCACCAGCGCATCCAGCGGGCCCTGCGCGGGCTGATTCTGGAAGGCGCGCTGGCCGGCGGCGTCAAGCTGCCCGCCAGCCGCGCGCTGGCCACCTCGCTGGGGGTTGCCCGCGACACCGTCGAGAATGCCTATGTGCAGTTGCAGCGCGATGGCTACATCCTGCGCCGCAAGGGTTCGGGCAGCTATGTGGCGGACCGCCTCGGCGCAGAATTGCGCGGCACTGCCCAACGGCGGAACAAGGCCCAGGCACAAAAGCGCGGCAACCCGGAGCCCGGCCAAGGGCTGAGCCTGCGCGGGCGAGCGCTGTTCGACAACGGCGGGGTCAGCGATCAACAGGCGATCAAGGCCTTCGCCACCGGCCTGCCGGAAACCCGCTCGTTCCCGCTGCAAGTCTGGGAACGCCTGCAGCGCCAGGCGCTGAAGGAGCACCGCGGCAACGTCCTGTTGCACGGCGACCCGCAAGGCAGCGAGGCCCTGCGCAAGGCGATCGCCACCTACCTGAACCTTGAGCGTGGAGCCAAGGTGGCGCCCGAGCAGGTGCTGGTGCTCAGCAGTACCCGCCAGGCCTTGTTCCTGTGCGCGCAGATGCTGGTGGATGCCGGCAAGCCGATCCTGCTGGAGAACCCCGGCTACTTTGGCGCGAAGAAGGCCTTTGAAGCGGCGCAGGCGCGGATCGTGCCGATCGATGTCGATGCCCACGGCATCCGCACCGACCTGCTGCGCGCCGACCGCAGCGGCGCCAGTTGCCTGTACCTGACCCCTTCCCATCAATACCCGACCGGTGCGACCTTGAGCCTTGAGCGGCGCCTGGAACTGATCCATTGGGCGGCAGAAAACGGCAAGTGGATCATCGAGGACGACTACGACAGCGAGTTCCACTACGACGGCCTGCCCACCGCCTGCGTGCAAGGCCTGGACCCAAACCGGCGCACCCTCTACATCGGCACCTTCAGCAAGACCCTGTTCCCTGGCCTGCGCATCGGCTACATGGTGCTGCCACCCGAGCTGGTGGCGCCCTTCGCTGCAGCGCGCAGCATCATCGACGGGCACACCCCGCAAACCCTGCAACTGACCCTGGCGCGCTTCATGGACGACGGTCACTACAACGCCCATGTGCGGGCCATGCGCAAACTCTACGCCGGCCGCCGGGCGTGCCTGCTCGAGGCTATTGGCAAGCACCTGGCGGGCATCGTTACCGCCCTGCGCCCGCCAGGCGGCCTGCAGATTCCCTGCGTGCTCGAGCCTGGCTGGTCAGAACAACAGACCCAGCGCCTGGCCGCCCGCGCCGGTATACAGCTACCCGGACTCAGCCGCCTGTATGCGGGGGAGCACAAGCAACAAGGTTGGTTGCTGGGTTATTCCTCGTTGACGACCAGTGAAATCGAAACGGCGATCCGCAAACTGGCCAAGGCCTTGAAACAGGCCTAACAAAGTGTTTCGGTGGGAGCGGGCTTGCCCCGCGATACGATGCAACTGACAGAATGCTCTCGCGGGGCAAGTCGAAGCATCGCACCACCGCTCCCAGTGAGCGCCTTCACCCCGCCTGCCCGTCACGCTCCTTGAGCAGTTGCTGGATCACCTGCTCCTGGGTGTCGTAGGCCCCTTCGCCAAAGTGCACATAACGCACCTGGCCGTTGCCATCGACGATGTAGTGCGCCGGCCAGAACTGGTTGCCGAAGGCGTTCCAGATCGCATAGTCGTTGTCGATGGCCACCGGATAACCGATATCCAGACGCTGCACTTGCTCACGGACATTGGCCACCACCCGCTCTTCGGGGTACTCCGGGGTGTGCACGCCGATCACCACCAGGCCCTGGTCCGCGTAACGCTTGGCCCAGGTGTTGACGTGCGGCAGGCTGCGGCGGCAGTTGATGCACTCGTAGGTCCAGAAGTCCACCAGCACCACCTTGCCCTTGAGTGCCTGACGGTCGAGCGGCGGCGAGTTCAGCCACTGCACGGCGCCGCCCAGTTCCGGCATCGGCCCCAGTGTTTCAAGAGTTGAAGGCGTGCCGGCGAGCAGGCGATTGCCCAGGCCTGCCGCCGCCAGCAGCACGGCAAGCAATGCGGCGATACCCAGGCCCCAGCGGCGGTTTGAGTTGAAACTGATGCTCATGGACGAATCTCCCTGATCGATGACTCAACTGCCGTCATGGCAGTCGCTGGCGAATTTCTGGTACTGCAGGCGGTGTTCCTTGCCCTGGGAATCAAGGTAGTCCATTTGCGCATTGACCACGCCGCAGCCAATGCGGCTGTCCTCGCGCAGGGCGAGGACCTTGTGCACGTCCAGGTGCTGGCCATAGCGATACTCCTGCACCGGCACTTCGTCGTTGGCCGGGGCAGCCACGGCGCCGAGGCTGAGCAGGGTTAACAGACTGGCAGTGGCAAGGGTCTTGATGTTCATGGCGGTACTCCTGAAGCCGTGTGCAAGGAGGTGGAGACCTCCACCCCGCTGCCGGCTATTTCAGACCCGCCAGGTATCGTCGATGTGTCCGGATCAGCCCGCTTTGCTTCTCCAGGTATCTGCGGCCACAGCAGATACACTGCAATACAAAGCCCGGCAGGCAAGCACGAGCGGGCTGGGTACACTCGCGCCACCACCACAATGGGAGCCGTATGATGGAGCATGTCGATCACATCCTGGTCGTCGACGATGATCGCGAGATCAGGGAGCTGGTAGGCAACTACCTGAAGAAGAACGGCCTGCGCACGACCCTCGTCGCCGATGGTCGGCAGATGCGCGCCTTTCTCGACGCCGATGTGGTCGACCTGATCGTGCTCGATATCATGATGCCCGGTGACGATGGCCTGCTGCTGTGCCGCGAGCTGCGCGCCGGCAAGCACAAGGCCACGCCGGTGCTGATGCTGACCGCCCGCAACGACGAAACCGACCGCATCATCGGTCTGGAAATGGGCGCCGACGACTACCTGACCAAACCCTTCTCGGCCCGCGAACTGCTGGCGCGGATCAACGCCGTGCTGCGCCGCACGCGCATGCTGCCGCCGAACCTGACCATCAGCGAAAGCAGCCGCCTGATCGGCTTTGGCCACTGGCGGCTGGACACCACCGCGCGCCACCTGCTCGATGCCGACGGCACCCTGGTGGCCCTGAGCGGCGCCGAATACCGCCTGCTGCGGGTATTCCTCGATCACCCACAACAGGTGCTCAGCCGCGAGCAACTGCTCAACCTCACCCAGGGTCGCGAGGCGGATATCTTCGACCGTTCCATCGACCTGCTGGTCAGCCGCCTGCGCCAGCGCCTGCAGGACGATGCCCGTGAGCCGGCCTGTATCAAGACCGTACGCAGTGAGGGCTATGTGTTCTCCCTGCCCGTGCAACTGGTCGAGACCTGAACATGGGCACGCTGCTGCGCTGGCCGCGCACCCTCGCCTCGCGCCTGGCGCTGATTTTCTTCACGGGCCTGGTACTGGCCTACGGGCTGTCGTTCAGCTTCCAGTTCTACGAGCGTTACCAAAGCTCACGCTCGATGATGCTCAACAACCTGGAGCTGGATGTCGCCACCTCCGTAGCCATCCTCGACCGCCTGCCCGCCGCCGAGCGCGCCGCCTGGCTGCCACGCCTTGCGCGGCGCACCTACCGCTATCGGCTGGATGACGGCGCCTCGGGGCTGCGCCTGAACATGGATGAAGCGCCCATGGCGGCGCTGTCGATCGGTAAGGCCCTGGGCACTCACTACGCCCTGAACTACCAGAATATTCCCGGGCCCAACGCGCACTTTCAAGTGCACTTGCACCTGGCCGATGGCCAACCGCTGACCCTCGACGTAACCCCGGCGCCGGTGCCGATGTCCAGCTGGCTGCCCGTGGTGCTGCTGGTGCAATTGGCGCTGCTGCTGTTATGCACCTGGCTTGCGGTGAAAACCGCGATCCGCCCGCTGACCCGCCTGGCTGAAGCAGTCGATAAACTGGACCCCAACGCGCCGGGGCCACAACTGGATGAAAGCGGGCCGCGTGAAGTGGTGTACGCCGCGGCGGCCTTCAACACCCTGCAGGCGCGCATCGGCGCTTACCTCAAAGAGCGCATGCAGTTGCTGGCAGCGATCTCCCATGACCTGCAAACGCCCATCACACGCATGAAACTGCGGCTCGAAGCCATGGACAGCAGCAGTGACAAGGACAAGCTCTGGCACGACCTGGAAGCCATGGAGCACCTGGTGCGCGAAGGCGTCGCCTATGCCCGTAGCATCGATGGCAACAGCGAGGCGCCCTGCCGGGTCAACCTCGATGCTTTTCTCGACAGCCTGGTCTGCGACTACCAGGACAGCGGCCAGCAGGTCGAGCTGCAAGGCAACAACGGGGCATTGATCCAGACCCGCCCGCAAGCCTTGCGCCGGGTGCTGGTGAACCTGATCGACAATGCCCTGAAGTTCGCGGGTGCTGCGCAACTGGTAGTGCGCCGCGGGCCCAAGGGCAGCACGCTGATCAGTGTGCTGGACCAGGGCCCGGGGATCCCCAGCGCAGAACTGGCTGCGGTGTTGCAGCCCTTCTATCGCGTCGAAAACTCGCGCAACCGCACCACCGGCGGCACCGGCCTGGGCCTGGCCATCGCCGCGCAACTGACCCAGGCCATCGGTGGCCGCCTGACCTTGAGCAACCGCGACGGTGGCGGCCTGTGCGCGCAGATCGAACTGCCTTGAAGGCCGGCTCAGCCTTGATCCGCTGTGCCAGCCCTGCAGCGGGCGGGTGACTGCACCGCGGTGATGCTGGCGAAGGGAATGTAGCGGCATTCGTCGTCACAGGCGAAGTACAGTTGCAATTGGCAACTGCACCAATCGATGCTGCGCACGATGCCCGATTGGCTTTCCATCACCCCGTACTCGGCGGCAAAGCAGCCGTAGAGCACGACGCTGTCTCCAGGTTGGTACAGGCGAAGGCGCGCTTTGTTGTTTTCATCCATGACGGCATGGCTCCGGCCTTTGAGTCGGCATCATCACCAACACAGGAGCCGCTGCGCTACTGGCAAAAATGTCAGGTCAAGCGCAGCGAAGATCCCTTCACACGGCTTTTTGTTGCGCCACCAGGGTGATCCAGTAACGGCTGCGCGCCTGCACCGCCAATGGCAGGCTGGCGGCCAGCAACGCCAGGACCCGGTCAGTGTCATCCAGGCGAAAGGTACCGGTGACTTTCAATGATTCAAGCGCCGGCTCCCAGCGCAGCCAGCCCGGACGGTAGCGCGACAGTTCACGCAAAAACTGCCCCAGTGGCTGGTTGTCGACGCTCAGCACGCCATCGCGCCAATCTGGCTGGCGCGGGTCGAAACGGTCCATGGCGCCACTGCCGTCGACGTTGACGGTCAATTGATCGCCAACGTGCAAGGCCAGCTGCGCGCCATGCAACGGTTGCACCTGCACGGTCCCCTGGAGCACGGCGATTCGGCACTGCTCGGCGTCACGACGCAAGCAGACCTGGGCCTGACCGACGCTCACCTGCGCCATGCCCAGGTCGACGTGCAAGGCTTGCGCGCGGCTGACGCTCAGGGCGATCTCGCCGGTAACCAGGGTCAGGCGCTGTCGCGCCAGGTCGAGGTCGACGGCGCTTGCAGTGTTCAGTTGCAACAGGCTGCCATCGGCCAGGCGCAGGCCACGGCGCTCGCCCACCGCAGTGCGCAAGTCGGCGCGCAAGGCCAGCAGCGGCGTCTGCTGGCTCAGCAGCCAGCCTGCTGGCACTACCAATGCCAGTGCCAGGCCACGCTTGAGCAAGGTGCGCCGCTGGCCGTCGGGGCGATCCAGGCTGGCCATGGCCAAGGCCGCTGGCACCTCCTGAAAGCGCTGGCGCAAGCCTTCGGCGCGCTGCCAGATTTGCTCATGCTGCGGGTTGGCGGCGCGCCACTTTTGCAATTGCACAAGGTCTTCGGCGCTGGCACGGCCCGACTCGAGCAAGGCCAGCCAGCGCGCCGCCGTGCGCGCCAGTTGCCGGGACTCGCGGGTAAAGGTGTTCATGCCGCAACCAGCAGGCAATGCTCATAGGCCTGGGCCATGTAGCGTTTGACCGTGCGCTCGCTGACCGCCAGGCGCTCGGCGATCTGCGCGTAGTTCAAACCCTCGAGCTGCGCCCAGAGAAATGCCCGACGCACTGCCGTTGGCAATCCATCGAGCAGTTCGTCCAGAGCCTGCAGGGTTTCCAGCAGCAACCAGCGCTGCTCTGGCGAAGGCACCAATGCTTCAGGCAGATTGGCCAGGGCCTCGAGGTAGGCACGCTCCAGGCTGCGGCGCTTGTGGAAATTGACCAGCAAACGCTTGCCCACGGTCAGCAGATAGGCCCGCGGCTCGCGCAACTCGCTGAGCACCTGGGGGCTGGCCAGCACCCGCAAAAACGTATCCTGGCTGAGGTCGGCGGCATCCCAGCGGTTGCCCAGGCGCTGGTACAACCAACCTTCGAGCCAGCTGCGATGCTGCCGATAGAGGCCATGCAAGGTCTGCTCGGTGGGGCCCGCCGCTTCGCTCATATCAACGCACCTGGGTTAACCGGAATCAAATGAGATTGATTCTAATTAATACCCTGGTGCAAACCAAGTGCTATTGCAGGGCTTTTTTCAACTGCCAATGCGGCTCGCAATGGGCTCATGAGCAGGATTACTCGCTACGACGCGCCAGACCAGAGACGATGGCCACCATCAGCAGGCTGATACCCCACCCGACCAGAATCTCGAGCCAGATCACCAGGCGCACGAAATGCTTCCAGCCAAACGACGTGAACTCGTCCCAATAGCCTTGCTTGGGTGTTGGTACCAGCGGGGCCCAATCCGACTCCTGCTGCAGGTCGACCAGGGGCATCAACAGGTCCAGAGAATAGGCCAGGGGACTAAAGCCTGTGTATTCCTCACGCAGGTTGTCGCACAGGTACCAGTTGCCCTCGCGGTAGTAACCCGGCGGCGTCTCCTGCCCGGGATTCGCACCGCGCCAGGCAACGCCCCGGTCCGGTCGGCAATCGAAATAGGCGTCATTCTGGAACACCAGCGGGTTGCTGGGGCCGAACACACGTTGTTGCGATGCTGCGTACCAGTAGATAAACGCGCAGATCAACCAGAACGCCAGGAACCAGATGAGTAGTTGCATCGGGCGATAGCCAAAACCGGTGAGCCTGCCATAGAGCCAGTGCAAGCTTCTGGCTGTGTAGGTGTAAATCGGGTGCGTCCAAGACCACCAGGACTGTGGCGGCTGACCGATATGGCCGATATCGCGCAGTTTGCGCTCGAATGCGATCCCTACTTCACGGGCTTCGGCGGTATGCCCCATGTTCTCGAAGACCCGTTGCAGATGGCGCCAGGGTTGCGGGCGGAAGTCTTCACCAGAGTTTGTCCGACTGCCTGACAGTGCGGGAACTTGCTTACCCAGCCACGCTACCCTGAACGCTGCGTTCACCGGTGCGCTTGCGGCCAGAGACTTATAGTCCAGGCCGTTGAGCACGATATTGTCGCCCCAGGTGTTTTGATCGTCGTCCAGCTCACCCACTTTTGCCCCGGCGAGCGAGGCATTTTTCAATGGATGATGCAGCGCCCTGAGTATCAATGGCCCCTCAAGATGCAGTCCTTCCAGGTCCAGCGAGACCTCATCATCATCGGCAAACCGGGCTCTGCTGCAATCGAAACTGCCGGCTAACTTGGCGCCGTCAAAACTCACCGTTTTGCGCGCATGGAATCCTTCACCCAGTCTGACCGTCCCCTTGACTTCTACCCTCGCCGCGGCCAGCGAGTAATTGTCGTCGCCCCACAGTTCAGCGTGCCCGCACATCAGGCCACCCTCGATCTGGGCCCCCACAAGACGAAATTTACCAATGGCCCTGAATCCCTGGCTAAGGTACAGGTCCCCCTGGAGAATCATGCCGTCAGCCGATAACGCATCCCCACCCTGTCCATCTATGGCACCACCATTAAAATTCAACTGACCGTCGATCCTGGACCGGATCAGCCGCACCTCCCCCTGCGCTTGAAAATCGTTGCTGAAAAATACGCCGCCCGCGACAACGACCCCATCGGCGAACAACGCGGGGCTGTGTTGTCCGTCAATACACCCCTCACAAACCAGTTGCCCACCAATGCGGGCACCTAACAGACGGACCTCGCCCACGGCAGTAAAATCGCCACTCATGCCAAGATCCTGTCTGACCTTTAGACCCTCCGCATTCAGCGCTGAGTCACCCATGCCATTGAGGCTGGCATCTTCAAGATTAAGTTGGCCGTCTATCCGGGCGTTCTGGCAGTAAACCCCTCCCTGTGCCCTGAATCCGCTGTTCAAGCGGACATTGCCTTTAACCCAGGCTTCGTTAAAGAACAGCGACATATCCCCTGCGCCATCGAACGACGCATTACTGCAGTCCAGTACCCCCTCGACGCTCATGCCCTGGCAGACAACCATCCCCTTCGCCTTGAACTCATCTGAAAAACGGACAGACGATTTGACCTGCGCATGGGCAAACAGTAACGCGATAACGCCTCGGCCATTGAAACGCCCTCCTCGGCCATTCACTTCACCGGATACACGGGCTTCCTGGAATGTCACCATGCCCCTGGCAAGCAAGCCTGGCATCACCAGCGAGCCTGTAATCTCGATGCGTGTAGCGACCAGCGCAGCCTGTTTGCGCCCATTCAACAGAGCCTTGATCAGAAACAGGCTTCCGCCCACCCGGGCATCGCATAAGTTCATCGGGCCAGAACAGCGGTATCCGTTGAAGTCCACCTCTCCGCAAACTTCCAGCCGCTCAGCCTCGAAGCCAGGGCTAGAGCAGCCAGGCATATTGAGTGAACCGCAAACCTGGGAATCGGTGAAATTGGGTGGATCACTGAAGGTACAGTCGTTCAAGGTCATCGACCGTGGTACCACCGAACTGCACAAATCCAGGGTACCGATGATGTAAGCCCCTGCAAGCTCAACCCCACGCTCATGAACGGGGGCAGAGCGGTCACCACCGAGCAGCATGAACCGCAAAAAATCGGCCCGGATGCTGTTTTCATACGTCGCCTGGGTCGGCCGTGATGAACCGAATCGAGCAGTCGTTCCTTGCCTGCAATGCGCCTGCAAACTACTTTCCGCCGCCGTTAGCGGCGTGAAATCGCTACGCGACCTCCCTGTTGCGTTCATGGACTGTCCTTTGGCTCAGGCAAATCCGCAGATACTAGATGGAGTGCAAAGTGCCATCAAGCAGAAGCAAGCCCGTGATTGCGGCCTGTATCCAGCCTGGCGCAGCGACGCTCCCTCGCCGCTGCCAGGGCGTGTTATCGCGTTGACTGAAAACGCGAACACTGGCCTTCGAGCCGATAACGCATCGTCACCAGCTGGCCGCTGGAATCCTCGAAGGTCATCAACATTGGCGCGGCGTCACAGCCGCGGGCCAGGGGGGTCTGTTCGATCAGACGGGCGACATCCATGGATTTGCCGTAGGCAAAATCCTGGATTGCGGGGACAGTCTTGCCGGTTCTTGTTGCATAGGCCTGCACTGCCTGCTCATGGGCAACCAGACGCGCATCCTTTACCTCTGGTGCCGAAGCCTGCGCGCTTTGGCCGGCCAGCAGAACCACTGCTGCCATTACCAAACCTTGCATGCGCTTCATTGGCGGGTACCTCAAATGAAGTGAATTAACAACGGGGACAACGGTTTCGAGCTTACGCCCCTAATGGCATTTCAGCTACAAAGTGACGTCGAGCGCCCGACGCAGTTGCTCACCCCGGCTGTCGGACGCAGCGCTGACCAGGGCGTAGTTGTAGTCACCGTGCGACCAGTAGCGTGCCTGCAGTTGGCCGTCGGTTCGCTCGCCGCTGGGCATGCGCGCATAGTGCTCACCCGGCGAGCGCAAGAACAGGCTGACCCGCAGGCCTTGGGCATCCTCGAACAGCACCAGCGCCGCCGGCCCCTGCTCGTTGCTCAGCAGCCGCGCACCCACCGGGGTGAAGCCGTACGCCGAGAGGTCTGGCAGGTTGCCGACATGGGCGAAGTGCTGGCCCAGCCAGGCTTGCAGGCGCGCCGGGTCCTGGGCGCTGAGGTCCAGGGCCTTGCTGTCGGCAAACAACCGATGGGCCTGCACGGCATCGGCCATTGGCGGGTTACTGGCCAACAGGCTTGCCTCGCGCACCTGCCAGCCGCCCAGGCCGCCAATGCCCAGGGTCACCAGCAGTACGGCGGCACTGGCCCAACGCCGTTGCCGCCGACGGCGCAGCGCACGGCGCACATTGAGCGGGTCCAGCCGCGGGTTGGGCGCAAGCCCGGCAAAGCCGGACAACGCCGCACGCAATTGTCGAGCATCGTTGCGCCAGGCCTCGACCCGCGCCGCCTGCTCGGGATTGGCCGCCAGGTACAGCTCAACCGCCCGGCGCCGTTCGGGGTCCAGGCGCTCGTCGACATAGGCGTGCAGTTCGTGTTCAGACGGGATCAAACTCATTTCAACCTCCGCAACGCCGGGGGCGGCGTATTGCCCTCGGCCAGTTCGCGCATGGCCGCGCGAGCGCGCGACAAACGTGACATTACCGTACCGATCGGCACATCCAGGGCCTGGGCGGCCTCTTTGTAGCTCAGGCCTTCCACGCTGACCAGCAACAGCAAGGCGCGCTGCTCGCTAGGCAGTTGCGCAAACGCCGCCAAGCCCGACTGGGCAAGCACGATAGCTTCAGTGTTGCTACCCGCCTCCTCAACTCGGCCAAACCAGGCCAGCCAGCGTGCCTGACGGCGCTCGCGACGTTTGCCGTCGATAAACTGCCGGTACAGGATCGAGAACAGCCAGGCGCGCAGGCTGCCGTCTTCGCGCTGCTGGCCGCGACGGCTCAAGGCCCGCTCGACCGTGGCCTGGACCAGGTCGTCCGCGCTGCTGGCTTCGCGCGTCAGCCACAGGGCGAAGCGGCGCAAGCGCTGCAGTATCTCTCGCAATTGCTCGTCATCTAGCTCGTTCATTGGCGCAGTCTTGGCCTGTAGGCGATCAGTGTACGAGGCAGACGCTCGAGGTGAAGAATTATTCCAGCACGCTGGAATAAACCTTTGGTCCAGGCGTCGTACCGGCTCATTCACTGACCCGGATCAGCGCCATGAGCACTCCGTTACACGGTCGTCCCCGCGCCTTGCGCCTGGCTGCCATCGGCCTTGGGCTGACCGCCCTGGCCGCAGGCTTTGCCTACACCGCCGGCTGGATCGGCAGCGAAAGGCTGACGCCAAAGCGCTTCATCGACACCTTCGAAGCTCAAGCCGGACACTACCCCGGCTACCGTAAGAATCACGCCAAGGGCCTGTGTGTCAGCGGTTATTTCCAGAGCAGCGGCGAGGCGGCCAAGCTTTCCAGTGCACGGGTATTCAGCCAGGCCAGGGTGCCGGTGATCGGCCGTTTCGCCCTCGGTGGCGCCAACCCGCACAGCCCGGACGCCAGTGTGCCGACCCGCAGCCTGGCGCTGCAACTGAGCAGCGACGATGGCCAGCAGTGGCGCACCGGCATGAACACCCCTCCGGTGCTGGCGGTCGGCACCCCTGAAGCCTTCTACCAGCAGGTCCTGGCCATGACCCCGGACCCGGCCACCGGCAAGCCGGACCCCTCGCGCCTGCAGGCGTTTTTCGCCGCACACCCGGAAAGCGCAGCCTTTCGCCAATGGGCCAAGGACTACAAAGCCTCGGACAGTTTCGCCAACTCCAGCTACAACAGCATCAACGCCTTCGCCCTGATCGATGCCGAAGGCAAGGCCCGTTATGTGCGCTGGAGCCTGCTGCCACAAACGCCCTTCGCCGCCCTGCCCGCCCAGGTCGAGGACAACGACTACCTGCAGCACGACCTGCGCCAGCGCCTGAGCCTGGGGCCGCTGCGCTGGACCTTGCAATTGACCCTGGCCGCAGCCGGTGATGCCGTCGATGACCCCAGCCAACCCTGGCCCGCTCAACGCCCCACAGTCAATGCCGGCACCCTGGTACTCGACCAGGTCGATGCCGCGCAACAAGGCGCCTGCCGCGACCTCAACTTCGATCCGCTGATCCTGCCGACCGGTATCAAGCCGTCGGCCGACCCGATCCTCGCCGCACGTTCGGCGGCCTATTCAGAATCCTTCAATCGCCGCAGCCGTGAAGCCGCGCAGCTGGGAGCCCACCCATGAAACCTGTTGCCTTTCACCCCCTGGCCCGCCTGCTGCACTGGCTGATGGCGGTGCTGATCCTGGCCATGCTGTTCATCGGCGTGAGCATGGTCAACGACCTGTCGCCGCGCCATACCTGGCTGGTCAGCCTGCACAAGGCCATTGGCCTGGCCCTGTTGCTGCTGGTCCTGGTGCGCATCGGCCTGCGCCTGCTGCTACCGCAACCACCGTTGCCCGACGACCTGCCGACGCTGCAGCACCGGGCCGCGAAGGCTTCGCACCTTTTGCTGTACGGCCTGATGCTGGCCATGCCACTGCTGGGCTGGGGCATGCTTTCGGCCGGGGGTTACCCGTTGCCGCTGCAGTTGCCAGCGCTGCTGCCCCATGACTTGCAGCTGTATGCCCTGCTGCGCCAGGCCCATGGCTGGCTGGCCTATGTCCTGTTCGCCAGTGTGCTGGTGCACCTGGGGGCGGCGCTGATGCATGGCCTGGTGCGCCGTGACGGGGTGCTGCGCAGCATGTGGCCGGGGCCATTGCGCAAGAATTAATATATTCATTATTCCTTGAGCAAAGGCATTTCCTTCAGCAACAGGGCTATCCACAAATAAAGATAATATGTTAACAATATAGGCAGAGACACCTGGCACCCGCCGCCCACAACAACAAAAAAAGGTAGCCCCATGCTTCTGCCCCGTTCCCTGACGGTGAGTGCCGGCCTGTGCGCCGCGCTCACCCCGTACATTGCTCAGGCCGAGTTCATCAAGGACAGCAAGGCCAGCCTGGAAACGCGCAACTTCTACTTCAGCCGCGACTTTCGCCAGAGCGGCGCGCCACAAAGCCAGGCGCGGGAATGGGCCCAGGGCTTCATCCTGAAAATGGAGTCGGGTTTTACCGAAGGCACTGTAGGCTTGGGCCTCGATGCCCTCGGTGAACTGGGGGTCAAGCTCGACTCCAGCCGCGACCGCCGCGGCACCGGCCTGCTGCCGTTTGGCGCAAGCCAGGAGCCGGTGGACGACTACAGCGAACTGGGCCTGACCGCCAAGCTGCGGGTCAGCAAAACCACCCTCAAGCTCGGCACCCTACAACCGACGCTGCCGGTGGCGGCCATCAACGACGTGCGCCTGCTGCCCTCGACCTACAGCGGTGGCCTGCTGACGTCGCAAGACATCGACGGCCTGACCCTGAACCTCGGCCGCCTGGAAAAACAGAACCTGCGCGACTCCTCCAGCAACGACGACATGAGCTACGCCGGGGTCCAGAGCAATCACCTGGACCTGGCCGGCGGCACCTACGCAATCAATCCGCGCCTGGCCGTCAGCTATTACTACGCGCAGATGCAGGACATCTACCGCCAGCACTACGCCGGGCTGGTCCACGACCTGCCCCTGGCCGAAGGCATCAACCTGCGCAGCGACCTGCGCTACTTCGACACCCGCGAACAGGGCAGCCATGACCTGCGCAGTGCCTCGCGGGTCGACGGCGGCAAGATCGACAACCGCTTCTTCAACGGCATGCTGACCCTGGGCGTGGGCGGGCACAAGTTCGGCCTCGGTTACCAGAACCTTTCCGGTGATGGCGACTTTGCCTACCCAGGCCTGGACCCCTATTCGGTCAACCTGGTGACTGTAAACGTCTTCACCAAGGCGCAAACCGATGCCTGGCAGGCACGCTACGATTACAACTTCGCCGCCCTCGGCTTACCCGGCCTGAGCTTCATGACCCGTTACGTCAATGGCAGCCATATCGAAACCGCCAACGTCAGCGACGGCAAGGAGTGGGAGCGCGACACCGACATTGCCTACGTGGTGCAAAGCGGGCCACTGAAGAATGTCAGCGTGCGCCTGCGCAATGCCACCTTCCGCTCCAGCAATGGCCTGACCAGTGATATCGATGAAAACCGGCTGATTGTCGGCTACACCCTGGCACTCTGGTAAGCCGTTGTGCGACGCGGTGAAATCAGTCCTTTATTAGTTTTTTGGGAATGCTTATCATCTGCATCATTTTTTCGGGATGCCGCCAGGATGAGCGCACCGCCGTCACCGCCCAATGCCGAACTCGGCCAGCTCTACCAGCACCATCACCTGTGGCTGCAACACTGGCTGCGCCGCCGCCTGAGCTGCCCGCAGCGGGCGGCGGACCTGATGCAGGACACCTTCGTGCGCATCCTCGCCTCCTCCGAGGCGCTGGAGCTGGTGCGCCTGCTGCGTGAGCCGCGCAACTACCTGGCGACCGTGGCGCGGCGGGTGATGATCGATCATTTCCGCCGTCAGCAACTGGAACGTGCATACCTCGAAGCCCTGGCAGCACAACCGGAGGCCGAACAGATCTCCACCGAAGCGCAAATAGTGATTCTTGAAACCCTGCGTGAAATTGACCAGTTGCTGGCCGGCTGCGGCGCCAAGGCGCGCAAGGCGTTCCTGATGGCCAACTGGCTGGGCATGACCTACGTGGAAATTGCCGCAGCCCTGGGTGTGTCGCTGACCACGGTGAAAAAATACCTGATCAAGACCACCGAGCGCTGCCTGCTGCTCGCCTACGATGCCCAGCCATGACTGACCGCGAACGCCAGCGCCAGGCCTTGAAAGCCGCTGCCCGTTGGCATGTGCAACTGGCCGCTGGCGATGCCCCGGCCGAGCTGCAGCAGGCCTGGCACGCCTGGCTGGCCAGCGCCGCCGAACACCGTTGGGCCTGGGAACGGGTCGAGCAACTGCAAGGGCGCCTGGCCAGCGTGCCCGGCGCCCTGGCCTTCGACACCTTGCAGCGCAGCGACAGCGACGGCCTGCCTCGGCGCAGCGTGCTCAAAGGCCTGCTGCTGGCCACCGGCCTTGGCCTCGGTGGCTGGGCCGGTTACCGCAGCCAGCCGGCGCAGCACTGGCTGGCCGATGTCCGCAGCGCCACCGGCGAAATCCGCCACCTGAGCCTCGCCGATGGCAGCCTGCTGGTGCTCGATACCGCCAGCGCCGCCGACATCTGCTTTGATCGGCAACAACGGCTGATTCGCCTGCGCCACGGGCGGCTGTTCCTGACCAGCGCCAAGGACAGCCAGCAACGCCCGCTGCGGGTCGAAACCAGCCAAGGCGTGATCGAAGCATTGGGCACCCGCTTCAGCGTCGATCAGCGCGCTGCCGGCAGCCAGGTCGAGGTGTTCGAACACGCGGTGCGCATCAACCCGTACCAGGCCCCGGCTCGGCGACTCGAGGCGGGCCAGCGCTGTCAGTTCGATAGCCATGGGGTGCATGCCCCACAGCCCGTGATGGCCAGCGAGTCGGCCTGGACCGGCGGGCACCTGATCGTCGAGGACTGGCGCCTGGGTGATGTGCTCGACGAGCTTGGCCGCTACCGACCCGGATTGTTGTCCTATGCAAGCGAGCTTAACGGACTACGGGTTTCGGGAACCTTCTCGCTCACCGACAGTGATGCAGCGCTGTCAGCTCTGGCCACCTCGTTCAAGCTCCAGGTGCGCCACTACAACCGCTATTGGGTCCGCATTGACCTGAGTTGAAATTTTCTTCAGCCCGGGGTGCCTGTTTTTTTTCGTTCGTCCGCCTCTGTAGGAAATAATCTCATTTGCGAACGAAGAGGATCTCCATGCAACCCCGCTTCCCCCGTGCCCTCCAGCCCCATCTGATTGGCCGCCACCTGCTGGTCGCCGCCCTCGGCCTGCCCCTGCTGCCCGTCGCCATCGCCCAGGCGGCAGAGACCGACAACGCCAGTTACGGCCAGGTATTCGCCATCGAAGCGGGCTCTCTGAGCCGGGTGCTGGGCAGCTTTGCCGCAGCGGCCGGGGTCAACCTGTCGTATGACGCACAGCTGACCGCCAGCCTGCAGAGCCCTGGCCTGCAGGGGCGCTTCGGGGTACTCGAAGGCTTGAGCCGGATCCTTGCCGGCAGTGGCCTGCAGGCCTATCGCCAGGCCGACGGCAGCTACTCGATCCGCCCGCTGCCGGCCAGCAACGGCGCCCTGGAACTGGGCGCCACCACCATTGGTGCCAGCACCCTGAGCAGCAGCGCCGACACCACCGACAGCTTCACCGTGCGCCAGGTCAGCATTGCCAAAGGCGAACACTCGCTGCGCGAGACGCCGCAGTCGGTGACGGTGATCACCCGCAAGATGATGGATGAGCAGAACCTCAATACCCTGGAACAGGTGATGGAGAAAACCCCGGGGATCACCGTGCACGATTCACCCATGGGCGGAAAGTACTTCTACTCGCGCGGCTTCATGCTTGCCGGCCAGTACCAGTACGACGGCGTGCCCCTGGACCTGGGTGGCAACTATGTGCAAGCCAACAGTTTTGCCAGCGACATGGCCTACTACGACCGGGTCGAAGTGTTGCGCGGCGCCGCGGGCATGCTCAAGGGCTCGGGCAGTTCCGCTGGCGGCGTCAACTTCATCCGCAAGCGCGGGCAGGAAAAGGCTGCTACCAGTGTCAGCCTTTCGGCAGGCTCCTGGGACAACTACCGCGCCCAGGTCGACACCGGCGGCCCCCTCAACGAGTCCGGTAGCCTGCGCGGCCGGTTGGTGGTCGCCGGGCAGGATCGCCAGTATTTCTACGACATGGGCAAGCGCGACGACCAGGTGGTCTACGGCGCCCTGGATTACGACTTCAATGACGCCACCACCCTCGGCGTCGGCGCCGCCTACGAGAAGCTCAATGCAACCCCCTGCTGGCAAGGCCTGCCGCGCTACAGCGATGGCTCGGACCTGAAGCTGTCGCGCGCCACCTGCCTGGGCGCGACCTGGAACAGCTGGGAAAGCCAGCGGGTCAATCTGTTCGCCGACCTCACTCACCACTTCAACGACCAATGGCTGCTCAAAGTCGCCGCCATGCACAGCCACAACACCCAGGACATGCAGTACGCCATGACCCTGGGCAGCGTCCCGGTCGGCGCCAGTTCGGCCAACAGCCAGCTGTATTCCGGCGTGTTCGACTATGACCAGCACGACTACGGCATGGACGCCTACCTGGACGGCAAATTCACCGCCTGGGGCCTGGAGCACGAGCTGATCGTCGGTGCCAACGCCAGCCGCGCCAAGGGCAGCGACAGCTACGCGCTGATCAACATGACCCAGTTGCTCGGCGTGACCATGAACCCCTTCGCCCCCGACCGCGACATTCCCAAGCCGCCCGACAGCCTGTACCAGACCGCCTCCTACCGCGGCGGCCCGTTGCCGGTGGAAAGCGATACCCGGCAGATCGGCACCTACGCCACCTTGCGCCTGAAACTGGCCGAGCCGCTGACCCTGGTGCTCGGCAGCCGGGTCAGCTGGTACCGCAGCCAGCGCGATTCCTACACCCAGGCCTGGGACTACTGGCAGCATGACCGCAGCCAGGAGAACGGCCAGGTCACCCCTTTCGCCGCGCTGATCTACGACCTGGACGACACCTGGTCGGTGTACGGCAGCTACGCCGACATCTTCCAGCCCCAGGGCACCTACACCGACGCCCAGGGCAGCCCCCTGCAACCCAAGACCGGCGCCAACTACGAGCTGGGGATCAAAGGTGAATGGTTCGACGGCGGCCTCAACGCGGCCTTCAACCTGTTCCGCACTATCGAAGCACACCGCGCCGAGGCCGACTATGACTCGGTCTGTGCCGGCTCCTCCGACGGTTACTGCTACAGCGACGACGGCAAGGTCCGCGCCCAGGGCTTCGAGGCCGAGCTCAGCGGCGAGCTGGCCGAGCGCCTGCAGGTGCTGGCCGGCTACACCTACACCGAGCTTGAATACCTCAAGACCAACACCAACAGCCAGGATGCGACCTTTACCGCAAGCTACGTGCCACGCCACCTGCTGCGGGTCTGGGCCGACTACCAGCTCGACGGTCCGCTGCAACGCTGGAGCCTGGGCGGTGGCGTCAACGCGCAAAGCGACAACCACTATCAGGACCGTGCGGCGAAAACCGTGCAACCTGGTTACGCGATCTGGAACGCGCGCCTGGGTTATCGCCTGGACGACCACTGGAGCATTGCCGTCAATGGCAACAACCTGTTCGACAAGCATTACTACTCCAGTGTCGGCGCCCTGGCCTGGGGTAACTTCTATGGTGAGCCGCGCAACTTCACGGTGACCCTCAAAGGCGATTTCTAAGGCAGGTAATTGGCGGTCGACAGCGACAGATGATAATCGTTATCATCTGATCGATCATCGACCGCCTTGCCCTCCCTGCCCCGGATAGCCCATGACCCCTGCAACGGACCCTGCCAGCCTCGCTCCCCCCACACACGCAACGTTCGACCTGCGCCCGCTGCTGGCGGCCAACATGGCCTGCACCATGGCGATGATGGCCTTCGTCTCGCTGATCGGCCCGATTGCCCGTACGCTGAACCTGGCCACCTGGCAGGCTGGCGCTGCGGTGACCGTGGCCGGGGTGATCTGGATGCTCCTGGCGCGGCCCTGGGGCCAGGCGAGCGACCGCCTGGGGCGGCGCAAGGTCCTGCTGCTCGGTACCGCAGGCTTCACCGCCGCCTACTGGGCGCTGTGCCTGTTCATCGACAGCGCCCTGCAACTGTTGCCCAGCGCCGCCCTGGCCTTTGCCGGGCTGGTGATTGGCCGCGGCTTGATCGGTGCGTTCTATGCTGCCCTGCCGGTCGGCAGTGCAGCGCTGATTGCCGACAATATCGAACCCCAGCACCGCGCCCGGGCCATGGCTTCGCTGGGGGCGGCCAATGCCTTGGGCCTGGTGCTCGGCCCGGCGCTGGCGGCGGTACTGGCCCGCTACAGCCTGAGCCTGCCGTTCTATGTGATGGCAGTGCCACCGATGCTGGCTTTCGTGGTGCTGCGGCTCAAGCTCAAGCGTCAGGAGCTGCACCTCAAGCAGCCGCCGCGCCCGGTACGCCTGGCCGACCCCCGCCTGCGCCGGCCGTTGCTGGTGGCCTTCGTGGCGATGCTCAGTGTCTCGGTGGCGCAAATCACCGTCGGTTTCTTCGCCCTCGACCGCCTCGGCATGAACCCGGCCGACGCTGCGCAAACCGCAGGCGTAGCCCTGACCCTGGTCGGTGTGGCGCTGATCCTCTCGCAGGTCCTGGTGCGCAAGCTTGAGTGGCCAGCGCTGCGGATGATCCGCGTCGGCGCCAGCATCGCCGCTGTCGGCTTTGCTGCCAGCGCCCTGGCCAGCAGCGCCGTGGGCTTGTGGGCGTGCTTCTTTGTCTCGGCAGCCGGCATGGGCTGGGTGTTCCCGGCGTTCTCGGCCCTGGCGGCCAATGCCATGGATGCCTCCGAACAAGGCGCCACGGCCGGCTCCATCGGCGCCGTGCAGGGCTTGGGCGTGGTAATCGGGCCCCTGGCCGGGACCCTGATCTACGCTGTCGATCCGCGCCTGCCGTATCTGATTGTCGCTGCGCTACTGCTGTTGGTGGGACTATGGCCGCAGCTGAAAAAGTCCGCCTAACAGGTGGGCCGCTAAAGCCTGGTCGAATGTGTTTTAATGCCTCGCCCAAAATTTTCGACACTTAAGGCGGCTATGGACACGGGGACACGACTCAAACTGGTGCGTGAACGCAACAAACTCTCCCAGCGGGAGCTGGCGCGGCGCAGTGGCCTGACCAACTCGACGATCTCGCAGATCGAACAGAATCGCGTCAGCCCTTCGGTCAGTTCCCTGAAAAAGCTGCTTGAAGGCATTCCGATGTCATTGGCGGAGTTCTTCAGCTTCGACGAACCGATCCGCGAAGAGCGCTTCGTGTTCCGCTCCACCGAGCAGCCGGACCTGGGTAACAGCGGCCTGCGCATGCTGCTGGTGGGTGCCAGTGTCGAAGGCCGGCAGATGCGCATGCTGCGCGAGCTGTATGCCCCGGGCGCCGATTCCGGTGAGCCGATCGTGCATGCCGAGGGCGAAGAGTGCGGCCTGGTGACCCGTGGCACCATCGAACTGCGCGTCGATGGCCAGGTCAGCATCCTCAACTCCGGTGACGGCTACTACTTCCCCACCACCCTGCCCCACAGCTTCAAGAATATCGGCCAGGATGAGGCCGAGATCATCAGCGCCAACACCCCGGCGAACTTCTGAACCTGATCGCGGGGCAAGCCCCGCGATGAGTCTTGCTGCTACATCCACCCCAGCCACTGCCACCAGGTAGCGGCAAACACCAGCATCAGCCCATAGCCGATC
The DNA here is from genome assembly GCF_004214895.1 of Pseudomonas tructae. NCBI lineage: Bacteria > Pseudomonadati > Pseudomonadota > Gammaproteobacteria > Pseudomonadales > Pseudomonadaceae > Pseudomonas > Pseudomonas tructae. The sequence continues at coordinate 3,761,508 of NZ_CP035952.1, forward strand.
AAGGTCACCACAATCCCCACCCGGGCAAACTGTTTAGCGCTGAAGGTTTCGGTGCCCAGGCACACCATGTTCTGCGGCGCATTGATCGGCAGGATAAATCCGTAACTGACGACAAAGCCCAAGGCCATGGTCATGCCCAGGCGGCTGAAGTCGCCCGGCAAGGTCTGCAGCACGGCGATCAGTATCGGCAGCAGCGCCGAGGTCAGTGCGGTGGCGCTGGCAAACCCCAGGTGGATCAGAATCAGGAACGCCGCCAGGATCGCAAACACCCCCAAAGTGCCCAGTTGATCCAGCCCGGTATGCGCCACCACTTGCGCGCCCAGCCATTGCCCGGCCTGGGTGGTGAGCAAGCTGGTACCCAGGCTGATACCGACCCCGAAGACAATCACCGTGCCCCATGGAATGCGCGCCTGCACGTCTTTCCAGGTCATCACCCCGAAGCCTGGCAACAACAACAATACCAGCCCGGCATAGGTGGTCGTGGTGGTGTCGAAGTGGTGCAACTTGCCCTCGCTGGCCCAGGCCAGCAGCAACATCAGCGACACACCGAGCAGGCGTTTCTGCGCGCAGGTCATCGGCCCGAGCTCGGCCAGGGTCTTGCTCACCGCCGCCTTGCCGCCGGGGATCGCATCGCTTTCTGGCGGCAGCATTTTCAGCACCAGTACGATCAGCACCACCGACATGATCAGCGCCCAGGGCGCGCCGGCGATCAGCCAGTCGATCCACGACACCCGCGCGCCGAGCATCTTGTCCATGAAGCCGACAGTCAGCAGGTTTTGCGCCGCGGCAGTCTGGATGCCGATGTTCCAGATACTGGTGCCTTGGGCCACGATGATCATGATCCCGGCGGCGATGTTCGAGCGCTTGTCGACGCCAAAGGCGGCGATCACGCCCATCATGATCGGCACCACGCAAGCACTGCGGGCCGTGGCGCTGGGCACCACCAGGCTGAGCAGCACGGTCACCGCCACTGCCCCGATGAGTATGCGCCGGGTGCTGACGCCGACACTCGCCAGCGTCACCAGGGCGATACGCCGGTCAAGGCCGGTATGGGTCATGGCCGCAGCAATGAACAATGCGCCTACCACCAGGGCCAGGGCACTGTTGGAGAAGCCGGTCAGGGCCAGGGTGATGGCGGCCGACGAGCCATAGGTCAGTGACGGGTCGGCCACAGTGGGTGAGGTGCCGAGCAAAAAAGCCATCAGCGAAGTGATCATGATCGCACTGGCTTCGTACGACACCGCTTCGCTAATCCATACCACCACGGCAAAGGCGAGGATGGCCAGCACCCGGTGGCCCGCCACCGGCAAGTCTGCGGGCATCGGCAGCAGCAACACCCCGGCCAGGGCCGCGATAGCGATCAGCAAGCCAATGGGCACGAGGGTTCCGGCGGTTTGAGAGGTAGGCACATTGGCCGGCGAATTCATGGGTAACTCCCTGCAGAACATGTTTTGCCATGATCGTGCAGATCGCCCCGGGCTGGACTGATGCGTATCAATGGGGCGGATTCCGGGCATTGCCGGACAATATGTAGTGCAATAAAAAAATCACTACAAAACCTGTTGACGCCGTTCGTCGCCCCTTGCATGATGAGGTCGTCTCCCCGATCGGGGGTACTGGCAAGGGTGTTCCAGGCAGCTCGACAGATCCATGAGCTGTGTGCGGATGGGTACTGCCCAAAAGGCAGCGTGTAGAAGCCCCCAGTTGTGACGCTGCTGTAGCAGCTTTCATTTAACGCTACATGTTATGCGCCAAGTGCGAACAAACAACGAATGGTCAAGGGGGCTTTATGATGAATCTGAACAATCAACCGACTGTTGATGAACTGGCCCGGCTGTTCGCCGCGCGCAAGGACACACTCGACAGCCACATTCTCTGGGTTTGCGCATCGGGCGAAGTTCGCCTGGACAGCCTGGAAACCATGACCGACGAAGCCCAGTTCGAGGAGCGCAACCCGAACATGCGTGCCCGCCTGAAGATGTACCGGCGCGGCCAGGGCTACGTTGGCAAGAAAGCCGCCGCCGACAAGCAGTACGTCGGGCGGGTCCTGCAGACCCTGCAAAGCGAATGGGCTGCGCTGCAGCACACGCCAGGCGTCGCGGTCATCGACCGCCTCTGCTAAGAGTCGCTGGGGTGCTGCACGGCCCCAGCCACGCTTGAGCCCAATCCCTGCGGATTGGGCTTTTTTATTTGCCTCGCGAGCTGGCTAGAATGACGCTTTTACCTGAAGAGCCCGCATATGACCCAGCCTGCTTTCGGAACCGCTGATGCGTCCTACCAGGCCGCCGGAGGCATCGACGGCCTGCGCCGCCTGGCCGCTGACTTCTACCGTTTGATGGACGAGAACCGCGAGGCCTCGGCCGTGCGCCAGATGCACCCGCAAAACCTGGCAGATTCGCAGGACAAACTGGCCTGCTTTCTCAGTGGCTGGCTCGGCGGCCCGCGGTTGTTCAGTGAACGCTACGGCTCGATCGCCATCCCGGCCTTCCATAGCCAATGGCCAATCGATGAACACCACAGCGCTATCTGGTTAAGCTGCATGGAGCAGGCTATCGCGCTGCAGGATTACTCCGACGCATTCGCCGACTACCTGCTGCGCCAGCTCCGCGTGCCGGCCCAGCGCATTGTCCAGGCCAGCCGCGCCCGCCACCCTCAGGCCTGACGGCGCAGCGGCAACTGGGTCAACGGCAGCGCGCCAGTGGCCAGGGCCCTGGCACGGTCGACACCCCAGACCATGGCGCGGGTCATGGTTTCGCCGGGGCGATTGGCGTAATACTCCTCGACCATGGCCTTGCCCTGGCATGCATACACGCCAAGGAACAACTGCGTGGCACCGGTGCGCGATAACCTCACCTGCACGTCGATGCTGGTGCCGTCACTGAGCTGTTCATCATGGCTGCGGCTATGCAATTGCGCGTCGGCCCAGGCCCAGTAAGTCTCTTCCCTGATACGCATCGAATGGCTCCTGTATGAATGGCGGCACTAGTAAGGCATACAACCTGGCATCCGGCGAGTGCGAGCCACGCAATCTTTGCCCAAGGTCAAGCAATGCAAAAAAAACCCCGCCGTTGGGCGGGGTGTTGGACGATTGGTTTACTTCTTCGCCGGCAAGCGTGGCGTGAACTTGCCCTTCTTGCTGGGCTGCCGCGCATTCAGACGAACCTGCGCGTCATCCAGGGTCATGTTGGCAAAGCCCAGGCGGACACCGCTCTGGCCACAGCGCACCTGACTGTTGATTGGAAATTCGTCGCCGTGGTCCTCGATATAGGATTCAAACATGCCCCAGTCTCCCTCAGACGGCGGACCCGTACCGGCAAACAGATAGTTGCCCAGAAAAGTACTGGTCCCAGTGATTCTGAGACTAGCCGGTCATTTGTGGACCGCACGGCCGCACACAAAAAAGCCCGACCAATGGCCGGGCTATTTTGTCGCACCCCGGGGTTTACTTGAGCTTGACCGCGGTACCAGTGACGAACACCACCACCATGCCGCCACGGGCCGACGGCATGCTGATTTCATAGTCCAGCCCCACCACCGCGTCGGCCTGCAGGCTGCGCGCGCGGGCGCGAATTTCGTCGGTGGCCTGGATGCGCGCTTCTTTCAAGGCGCTTTCCAGGGTTTGCGAACGGCCACCGAAAAAGTCGCGGAAGCTGGCAAAGATATCGCGAACCACGTTGATGCCCTGGACCGACTCGGCGCTGACCACATCCAGATAGGCGGCGATTTCCCGCCCTTCGATGGTCCCGGTAGTGGTAATGATCATGTTGCTCTCCTTCGGCCTTGCCTGTCAGCCGCCCGCTACATCAATGAGCAGGCGGAAAAAGACGCGATGGTAGCAAAACGGGTGACGAACGCGCCGGCTATTTATCCAAGCAATTAATTGTGTATTGGCACGGCAGCACCTAGACTTTGCGCCATTCAAAGCCTGTCTGCGAAGGAGCCGCGCATGAACACTGCCCACACCCCTGACCCCGCGTCCTGGGCCCAATTGCTCCAAGGGCGCAACGCCCTGCGCTCGATCGCCTTGGCTGGGGGCGTGGCCTTGCACGCAATCAATGTCTATATCGTCACCACCATTTTGCCCACGGTGATCGCCGACATCGGCGGCCTGGCGTTCTATGCCTGGAGCACAACCCTGTTCGTGGCCACCTCGATCGTCGGTTCGACCCTGTCGGCACAACTGATCGAACGACTGGGTGCGCGCGCAGCCTTCCTGTTGGCGCTGGCGATTTTCACCCTGGGTTCGGTGATCTGCGCAGCGGCGCCGAGCATGCCGGTGCTGCTGATCGGCCGCAGTGTCCAGGGCCTGGGCGGCGGTATCCTGTTTGCCCTGAGCTATGCCCTGATCCGCCTGGTGTTCGACGAACGCTTGTGGCCGCGGGCCATGGCCCTGGTGTCCGGCATGTGGGGCGTGGCCACCCTGTGCGGGCCCGCAGTGGGTGGCATCTTTGCCCAGGGTGGCCATTGGCGCTGGGCATTCTGGTCGCTACTGCCGGTGGCGGCGCTGTTGGCGTTGATCGTCATCACCCAGTTGAACAACAAGCCCGCTGCACGCGCCGAGTCTCGCCCACCCTACGGCCTGATCGCTTGCCTGGTGGCCTCGGTCCTGGCGATTTCCGCCGCCAGCCTGTCGACGCAACTGTCCTTGAATCTGCTCGGCATCGGCGCCGGGCTGGCCATCGCCGTGCTGATCGCCCGCCTCGACCATACCCCTGGGCGGCGTCTGCTGCCCACCGGCGCCTACGCCTTGGGCACGCCGCTGGGCGCGTTGTACGCAGTGATGTGCCTGCTGATTGCAGCGATTACCACGGAAATTTTCGTGCCCTACTTCCTTCAGGAGATTCACGGCCTGAGCCCCCTTGCCGCCGGCTACATGACCGCGTCCATGGCCGCCGGCTGGACCGTCGCCGCGCTGTTCAGTGCCAGCCGCACCGGCGCTGCGGCCGAGCGCATGATCCGCTTTGGCCCCGCAGTGATCTTCATTGCCCTACTGGCGCTGGCGGTGATGACCGCGCAACAGCCCTGGCTGGCCCAAGCCCCGGGTCTTGCGCTGTACTGCCTGGCCCTGGCCGGGGTTGGCCTGGGCATTGGCCTGGGCTGGCCGCACCTGCTGACCCGGGTGCTCAGTGCCGCGCGCCCGGGCGAAGAGAACCTCGCCTCGGCATCGATCACCACCGTGCAGTTGTATGCCACCGCATTAGCCGCAGCACTGGCTGGGCTGGTCAGCAACAGTGCCGGGCTGGTCGAACCCGGTGGCATCGCAGGCGCCCAGCAGGCAGCGAGCTGGTTGTTCGCGGTGTTCGCCGTTGCGCCGCTGCTGGCTATGCTGTTGACGTGGCGCATTACCCGCAGCCCGGCCCAGGCCCTGGCCTGATGAGTTGATCCCCCATCCGCAGCAAGGAGCAGCCGATGAAAGAAGCGAAGCAGGTGTACGAGCGCATCAGCGAACAGTTCGAAGACTTCACCAGCCACGCCAGCCAGCGCGGTGTCGAAGTCGACACGTTTCGCTATATGGTCGGCAACGTGCAGGGCCTGGACATTCTCGACCTGGCCTGCGGCCACGGCTTTTTCAGCCGCCAGCTCAAGGATTGGGGCGCCGCCCATGTACGCGGCGTGGACATTTCGCCGAGCATGATCTACCACGCCCGCCAGGCCAATGACGGCATCGCCTACGAAGTACGCGACGTGGTGCAGATGGGCCGTATCGGCAGCTATGACAAGGTGACCGCCGCTTGGCTGTTCAACTATGCCGGCAGTGTCGAGGAGTTGCAGCGCATGTTCAGCACGGTCGCGCAGAACCTCAAGCCTGGGGGCCAACTGGTGGCCTACACTGCCAACCCGGCGTTCGACCTGAGCAAGGGTAATTTCACCCGCTATGGCATCAGCGTGCTGAATGAAAACGTGGTGAACGGCGGCTATCGCTGCAAGGCGCAGTTCATGTCCACGCCACCGGCCGACTTCACCTACTACCGCTGGCGTCAGGATGTGTACGAAGACGCGATCAAGGCGGCGGGTTTCAGTGACTGGCGCTGGATCGCCCCGTTGATCAGCAAGCAACGCAAGGAAGCCCGAGAGCCGGGCTATTGGGATGGGTTTGAAAGCAACAGCCTGCAGATCGGCCTGATCTGCAGGAAGTAAAGGCCTCGGCCGGGCCCCGATGACTCAGGGCCCGGCCGCACGCTAGCCTAGTTGCGCACCAGCGCCAGCAGGTACATGGCGTCGCCATGCTGGCGCTCGATCACCACCAGTTCCTGCCAGGTAAAGCCATAGCCTTCGAGGGTGTCGCGGATGCCCTGCTCGGTGAAGAAGTAGCCCTGGCGCCGGTTGTCCATTTCGCGCCAGCCCGGCACCCAGTTACTGCTGTCCACACCGAAGACGTTCAGGGCAATCAGGCCGTCCTGGCGTACATGGCTGCGCATGTGCGCAAGGTAGGCATCCCACTCATCGGGGTGCTGATGGTGGAAACAGCCGTTATCGAGCACCGCATCGAACTGCCGGCCACCCTCGCCTTGCCAGTCCTGCAATGCACTGTTGACCAGCTCCAGGCGATCGCCCCAGCGCTTGCGCAACAGCGGCCAGCTGGAGTTCTCGACGATGTCCAGGCCGGTAACCCGGTGCCCGGCCTGGATAAACTCCGAGGCATCGCGGCCACGCCCGACGCCAACATCGAGAATGCGCTGATCGGGCCTGGTGCCCAGGGCTTCGAGAAAAATCCGCGCCGCCCGGGCCATGCCGATGTCCCACGACCACTCGTCTTCGCCGTGGCTGTAACGGTGCACGAACGAGGTATCGAGGGCCTTGCGGTAGGCCGACGGCTCCATGAAATCTTCTGACTGTTTGCTCATTGACCGATTTCCTCGCCTTCAGGAGGCACGCCGGGCGGCGATGCCATAGATGTTGCCGTCGTAGGAACTGGCCAGGAAATCGTGCTGCTGACCGCTGTGGGTGATGCAGGAAATACCGGCGGCAGTAGGCCGTTGCAGCGGCTGCCAGCTGCGTGTGGCCAGGTCGAACAGCGCCACGGTGCCGTTGTAGGCGGCGGTGGCGATGATCGCACCATCGGCTGAAGCGCCGATGCACTTGATCGAGTGCTGGTGCGGCGAGTCGTAAACCTCATCACCGCCGTCCAGCCACAGGCGCAGCTTGAGGTCGCGACCGATGCTGGCAAAGCCGCCGTCGATCTGGCAGCAGCCGTTGGAGATACGCGAATGGGCATTGTCGATGTGCCGCGCGCAACTGAAGTCGTCGATACGATGCAAGGCAGCATCGGCCGAGGCGCAGACGCTGAACAGGTAGCGGTCGTTGGCGGCGACGCCCTTGATGGCGTTATCGTGCATGGCGATCGAGGCCACCAGCTTCAGGCCGGCGCGACCGTCCAGGATAAACACCAGGCCTTCACCGGTGTAGGTGCCGATCAATGCGTGGGGCACGCCGTTTTTCTCAAAGGTGGCGCCGCAGTTGAGTGGCGAGCGGTGCTGATACAACAGCTCCCCGCTCAGGGCATCGAACACCTGGCCCATCTGCCCGCCAGTCAGCAGCAGCGGCCCGAACGGCAAGAGGAAGTTGCACAGGCTGCCGACCCCGGTCAGCGGCTGGTTGTCGCGAAACAGCAAGCCGGCATCGCCGATGCTGTACTGCTGGCCCTGGGCACTGACCACGGCATTGATGCTGACCGCCGGCTGAATACCGTCGACGCTCCACTGGTCAAGCTCGTAATTCCAGGTGGCATAGCGCGAACCGAAGGTGGCGAACACCAGCTCCTGTTCACCGACAAAGGCGCAACTGCGTGGCCAGATGATGCTCGGCAACGCCGTGCTGCGCAGCTTGCTCAGGTTGTGCTGCTCATCCAGGCGCCAGAGGATCGCCGAGCGATCGTAGCTCAGGGTCACCAGCAGTTGCTTGTCGTCGTTCCAGACAATGCGCTTGATCCCGGCGTCGTGGGCGGCAATGCTGCGCACCTGGCCCTGGCCGATGATCGAGATGCGTCCTTCGTCATCACCGGCAAAGACCACGCCGTTGCGGGTAATGGCGATGGTGTCGGTCTCGACCCCGCCAATATCCACCTCGTCGCACTGGGCCAGGCTGGCGGTGTCCCACTGGCGCACGGTGCCGTCGTCGCTGCTGGAGATCAGGCGCTTGCCGTCTGGCGACCAGACCACCGAGATCACGTCGGCCTGGTGGCCATGAAAGCTGCCCTTGAGGTTGCCGTTCAAATCGAAAATGCGCAGCACGTGGTCACGCGAGCAGGTGGCAACCTGGGTACCGTCGGGTGAGAACACGGCCATTTCAACGTCGTCCTGGTGGCCGGACAGCACCGCCTTCAGGCGCATGCTCGGCACTTCCCAGATCCGCGCGGTGTAGTCGCTGCTGGCGCTGACCAGGTGCTTGCCATCGGCACTGAACGCACACTGATTGGCCAGGTGATCATGGTGTACGCGGTGAATCGGCAGACCGGTGCGGGCATTCCACAGAATGACCTGGTTATCGTAGCCGGCGGTGGCGACGAACTCTGCAGCATGGGCGGCAATGCCGCTGATGGGGCCTATGTGTTTCATCGAAAAATCCTTTTTTCTTCAGAGAACAATCAGAGTTTGATCGAGTGGCTGGACTTGGCCACCTTCGACAGCAGGTAGTTGCGGTTGTGCTGGGTCAGGAACACACCCGTCGGCACCTGGTCGAGCACCTCGATGCCGCCATCGCGAAGCTGGCTGACCTTGTCGGGGTTGTTGGTCAGCAGGCGGCAGCGGTGCACGTTCAGGGCCTTGAGCATCTGCGCGGCGGGGCTGAAGCTGCGCGAATCGGCCGGGTGGTTGAGCTCAAGGTTGGCCTCGTAGGTGTCCAGGCCACGGTCTTGCAGCAGGTAGGTTTCGAACTTGGAGTACAGCCCGATACCGCGGCCTTCCTGACGCAGGTAGATCAGGTAGCCACCCTGCACGTTCAGGGTGTTCAGCGCCTCCTGCAACTGCGGGCCGCAATCGCAGCGCTGGGAGCCGAACACATCGCCGGTGATGCATTCCGAATGCACCCGCACCAGGGGCACCTCGGCCTTGTCCAGGTTGATACCGACGGCAAAGTGCTCGTTGTGTTTGTCAAAGCCCTTGAAGCCGAAAAAATGGGCATCCACCGAACCACCGAGGATCGAGATCGGCACCTTGGTATGCAGCGAAACGTCGTTGTTCATGATCAAACCTCGCACGATTGACAGGTACTTGCGTTGTTGTTTTCTACCAGGCGAAAACCCATGACATAGATCGGTCGCGGGTAACGCCCATGTCGCCGAGGGTTGCGCGCCAGGTCGCGAAAACGCGTGAAGCTGCCACCACGGGCGATACGGTGACGACCGACATCCTGTACCAGGTCGTCATTGATCTGCGGGCCGCCGGGGTACGCTTGGTAGTCATCGGCGACGTATTCCTCGACATTGCCGGCCATGTCCAGCACACCGAACGGCGAAGCACCCTGGGGAAACACCCCCACCGGGGTGCTGTCCAGGTAACCCAGCTCGATGGTGTTGGCGTACTCGGCAATGAAGCTTTCGCCCCAGGGAAATTGCAGGCGCTGGGGCCCGGCGGCGGCATGCTCCCACTGGGCTTCGCTAGGCAAGGCAAAACGCCGGCCGGTGCGGCGGCTCAGCCACTGCGCGTAGGCATCGGCATCGCTGTCGCTGACGCTGTACACCGGGTGGTTGGCGCGCTGCTGCGGATAGCGGCCAAAAGCCCAGCTGCTGGGCAGCGAGGGATGGCCGCTGTCGAGCAGAAATTCGCGGTATTCACTGTTGGTCACGGCAAAGCGGGCGATGCGGTAGCTGTCCAGGTGCACGCTGTGCAGCGGGGTTTCCTTGTCGATCCAGCTGCGGTCCAGGCCCAGGCCGTCGAACTCGTCCAGCACCTGGCTGACCCGTTCGGGGCTCAGGCCGATCTGCACCGTGGCTGCGGCGATGTCGATCATTTGCGGGTTGAACACATCGATGCGCGGGTCACCGCGCAGCCCCAGTACCTCGCCTGCGGCGATGCGCCGGTACAGTGGCACGCCAGCGCTTTGCAGCAGCGTCAGCAGTTGCTCGACAGGGGTATCGAGCAGCGAGCGGATTGCCAGCCCGACCTGCTCCACCAGCGGGTATTCCAAGTAATGTTCCGGGTAACCCATCAGCACCCGGTCCGTTACGTCTTTTGGCAGCGGGCTGGGTAGCCGCGGCCAATGCCGATCCTTGAGACTGTTCATCCTTGCACCTTGTTTTGAGTAACGACACCCACGGCGTGGCCGAACCCGGTTCGGCCCACGACGTAGTACCCAGGGCTGGCCTCAGAGCTGGTCGAGCAGCAGTCGGCGGTTGGTTTCGATCATCTCGATTTCCGCACTGTAGACTTCCACCACCAGGCCATCGGGGTCTTCGAAGTACACAGCGCTGCGCACGTTGTCCGGGCCATGGTGATAGCCTGGCGCGGGGCCATTACCCTTCACCAGCTTGATCGTGCCAGTGGCGACGACCCGCTCGGCAATGCGCTTGACGTCTTCGGGCAACGCGCGAATGCCGATGTGATAACCCGGCGGGTAGCTGAACTCGGCGCTCTGCTCGATGAAAAAGTCAAAGCCATTGAGCTCCATCACCACCTTGCGCGGGCCGAGGTTGTAGCAGTAGCGCGCACCAAAGATGTCACGGTAGAAGGCTTGGGACAGCTCCAGGTCGCGGGCCAGGATGTTGATGTGATTGAGCTGCGGTTGCTGGTGGGCCAGCGCGGCGGCGTCGATCGACACCCCTTCCAGGGCACGCCACATTTTCACTGCGGCGGTGAATTTCGAGTACCCCGCCAACCAGGCTTTGAGCGAGGCGCTCGGCTGCGCCTTGTCCAGCTGGCTCAGGCCATAGGGGTAGATAAAGCAGGCCGCAGCCTGCAGCAATTGCTGGGTGATGTCCTGTACGGGGGCTTCCCTGCCCTGGCCATCGGCCAGGCGCACCAGAGTCACCGCCGTGTTGCGATACAGGCGTTCGGCGCCTTTGAGCTGGGCCGCCAGGGCCGCTTGTTGATCGCCGGATAACAGCACGATCAGGCCATCCGCCTCGCCTTGACGGGCCAGTTGCGCGGTGGCGTGCAGCTCGAAGCCGGCAGCGCTGGCCACCTGGCCCAGTTCACCGATCAGGGTCAGGGCATGGGCATCCGGGTTGGCCGCATGCAACACAATGAACTTGAGCATCAGTTGACCCTCCGCCCAACCAGCAAGGTGTAGCGGCCAATCGGCTCTTGCTCGACACTCAGGCCCAGGTCCTGCATCTGCTGGGCCAGCCAGCGGGTCGGGTGCAGCTCGCCGTTCACCGTGTTGACCATCATGTGCAGGGAGAAATCAGCCGACAACGCCGGGTGAATCTCGTCCTCGTCCAGGGTCATGCTGAGGATCAGCAACGCCCCCCCAGCCTCCAGCAACTGACTGGCGCCCTTGACCAGCGCAGTGGTCTGCTCGCGGGTGAAGTAGTGCAGGCAGTCATTGAGCATCACCACATCGGCGCGTTCATCCTGGTAACGGGCCAGGTCCAGCAGGTTGCGCTCCTTGAAGCTCAAGCGCTGCTCGAGCTGGTAGTTGCCGATAGTGCTCTGGGCGGCCTGGCGGGTAGCGTCCAGGTCCCAGATTTCGCCTTTGACCTGTGGATGCCGGCGGGCGATCTCGGCGATGTAGGTGCCATGGCCGCCGGCCAGGTCGATGACCTTGTGCGCATGGTCAAACACTGACAGTTCACGCAGAACATCGACCATTGGCTGACTGAAACGAACCATGGCATCGTTAAAGGCATCACGGGCTGCGACATCGTGCTTGAAGCGGTTTTCCTGCTGGAAATTCAGCGACGCGGTGGTGCTGAGAATCTCGCCCAAGCGCGGCCAGTTCTGCCACTGCAGACGCTGGTGAGCAATGATCGGGCCGATGAATTCGGCGCTGCTGCTGACCAGAAAGCGCTCGCTCAACGGCGAGTTGACGAAGCCTTGCGCGGTCTTTTGCAGCAGGCCCATGGCAACCAGGGCATTAAGGAAAATCTTGCCCTTGTTGGCCACCCAGCCCAGTGCCAGGCTGACGACTTCGGCCTTGACCGGCGCGCGGGTGTGATCGAAGACCTTGTGGGCGACTGCCGAATGAAGGATGGCCGACTGGCGATACTGGTCGGAGAGCTTCACCAGGTCGAACACACCGTTGAGGGTGTTGGCCTCTTCGGCATGCTCATAGATGGTCACCGGTTTTTGCGCATTCATACACTCACTTCCCTGTTGAGTTGCATTCCATAAAACGCTTCAGGCCCCTGGCCTGCCCTGCACGCGTTTGGCCGATGGCGCTCACGGCAGCCACAGGCAAAACTAAGAAATGATCGTAGTCGCAACCGGGAAAAACACAAATTTGATCTTTTATATTTTTTTGAGCTTTAAACTTTGTAGTTGATGCCTTTTACAAATAATCATGGCGGTGCTAAAACTGCTTATGCTCACGCTCGTTACCTGCGCAAAGGATGGCGCCCAAGGTCGACCGATAACGCCTATTCCATGGTAATGCTCACACGATGATTGCACCTGCCGCCGACGCCAGCTCCACCGCCGACCGCATCCTGTTTTTGCTCAAGACCCGTGGCGCGCTGAAAACCACTGACCTTGCCAGCTTGCTCGACATCACCTTCGAAGCCGCCCGCCAGCAGATCCAGAAACTGCAGGCCAGCGAGCTGATCACCGGCATCAGCGCCCCGGGCAAAGGCGCCGGCCGCCCCTCGCAAAAGTGGACCCTGACCGAGGCGGCTCAGCGCCGCTTCCCCGACGCCCACAGCGTTCTGACCCTGCAACTGATCGAGACGGTCGAGCAGGTGTTCGGCAATGCCGGGGTCGACCAACTCATCACCCGCATGGAAATCGCCAACCGCAGCGAATACCAGCAGGCCTGCAGCCAGGCCGAATCGGTGGAAGACAAGGTGCGCATACTGGTGCAACTGCGTGAGCGGGCCGGCTACATGGCAGAAATGGTCGAAAGCGACAACGGCTGGCTGATCATCGAAAACCACTGCCCGATCTGCGTGGCGGCCAGCCGCTGCCAGGGCTTCTGCCGTTCGGAGTTGCAGATTTTCCAGTCGGTGTTCGGTGAGCAGGCGCTTGTCGAGCGCTGCGAACATCTGATATCAGGTGATCGACGCTGCGTGTACCGGGTCTTGCCGAGGACGGCGCCCGCGCAGTAAACCCATAAGTCCTTAAGGAATGAGGCGCACATGAACCCGACCCTCGAGCTGCTCGCCAGCCACCGCAGCGAGCGCAGTTTTCACGACCGGCCGATCAGCGATCAGCTACTCGATGCCATCCTGGGCGCCGCCCACCAGGCGCCCACCTCGTTCAACGCCCAGCATATTTCCGCCGTGGTGGTGCGCGACGCCGAGCGCCGCCGGCAGATTGCCGAGCTGGCGGGCGGGCAGCCCTGGATCAGCGCGGCACCCGTGTTCATCACCCTGGTGGTGGACTTCCACAAAACCGCACTGGCCGCACAACGCACGGGCGAGCAGCACTGTATTCACCAGCACCTGGAAGGCATGATTGCCGCCTGCACCGATGGCGGCATCATGCTCGCGACGCTGATGACCGCGGCGCGCTCGCTAGGGTTGGGTGTGGTGCCGGTGGGCGGTATTCGGGCCAATGCCAGCGGCATGATCGAGTTGCTCGGCTTGCCGGAAAAATCCTTTGCCCTGTGCGGGGTGGCCCTGGGCTATGTACAGCAGCCGGCGCTGCAAAAGCCACGCTTGCCCCTGGTGTCCTTTCGTCATGATGAGCGCTATGACGCCCAGGTGTTGCCGGCGGCGATCGAAGCCTACGATGCCGCACTGATGGAACACTGGCAGATTGCCGGACGGGTTGAGGGGCAAAGCTGGTCGAGCAGTATCGGTCGTTGCTATGCACGCAACTATCGGCCGCAGCTCAAGGCGCAGTTGCTGGCCAATGGTTTGGCGGCGGACTGACGGGCCTCATCGCGGGGCAAGCCCGCTCCCACACTGTGTGGGGAGCGGGCTTGCCCCGCGATCAGCCGCTACCCCACCCCAGCGCCTTGTACAAGGCAATCGCATTGAGGAACGAAGCGGTTTCCGCTTGCGCCACTTCACGCTTGATCAAGAACAACGCCCGCTGGTTCTCCAGCACTGCCAGGTAGCTCCCGGCGCCGCGCCGATAACGCTTGGAGGCGATGTCGACGGCATCGGCGCCATGGGCCGCCGACTGCATCAGCGCACCGAGGCGGGTCTGGTTGCGGGCCAGGCGAGTCACGGCGTTTTCCACTTCTTCGCGGGCCAACAGCAAGGACTGCTCATAGCGCGCCTGCGCTCCTTGGTTTTGCGCCTTGGCAGCACGCAAACGGGCCTTGGCATTGCCCAGGCGAAATGCCGGCCAGGTCACCGTCGGCGCCAGTTCATAAGCACGGGCAGCACTGCCCAGGTCGCCACTGCGCAGGGCAAAGAAGCCGATAAAACCACCCAGGTCCAGACGCGGATACAGCTCGGCGGTGGCCACGCCAACGTCTTCGCTGCTGGCCGCCAGTAACCGCTCGGCACTGGCGACATCCGGGCGGTTGTTGATCAGCGCGTTGACGTCACCCAAGGGCAACTGCCGCGCCAAGGGCGGCAAAAAGTGCACGGGCGCCGAGGTTCCAGCCAGGCTCGGAGCCCGCCCGGTCAGCACGTCCAAGCGGTAACCGGCCTCCTCCACCGCCGCCTGCAACGGCGGCACCGCCGCCTCACTGAGCAGCAGGTTGGCCTGGGCGTTCTGCTCATCCTCGTACTGGCCACTGCCGGCGCGTACCTGGGCGCGGGTGAGCTTCAAGGTTTCACGCCAGGCCTCAACCTCGGACTGGGCCACCTCCAGGCTGCGGCGTCCGCCCTGTTGCTGGTAGTAGGCGCGGGCGACTTCGGCGGCAATGCTCAGGCGCATCTGCTCAAGGTCGGCCTGCGCCGCTTCGGTCCTGGCCTGGGCCGCCGCCGTCAGGCGTTGCAAGCGGCCAAACAGGTCGATCTCCCACTGCACGTCAAAGCCTGCGCGGTAGCTGCGCGAGAACATGCGCTGCGGATCGCTGCCATCGGCCAGTTGCTGTTGTTCAAGGCTCTGGCTGAAACCGGTGCGGGCAGTGACGCCCGGGTACTGGTCCAGGCGCCGGTCGTCGAACAGCGCCCGCGCCGCCAGCAGGTTGGCCTGGGCCTCGCGGATGTCGTGGTTGTGCTCAAGCGCGGTGTCGACCAAACGGTTCAACTGCGGGTCATCGAAGAACGACCACCACTGCGCGGGCAATTGCCCTTGCTGGGCGAACTGCTGCTGTTGCGGCGTGCTCAGCGCCAGCGGCGCCGGAGTCGCCTTCTGGTAGTCGGGGCCGACCTTGCAGCCCGCCAGGGCCAGGCCCAGCAGCACGGCGATCAGGCTCAGAGGGTGTCCGTTCATGCTTCGTTCCTCAACGCATCGGCCAGGGAAACCGCCCGTGGCGTGCTCGCGGCCACCGAGTGTTTACGCGCCAGCAGGCTGTACACCGTGGGCAACACGAACAGGGTGAACAAGGTGCCGATGAGCATGCCACAGACGATCACCAGGCCCAGGCCGAAGCGGCTGTTGGCGCCGGCGCCCGAGGCGAACAGTAAGGGGATCAGGCCGACCACCATGGCTGCGGTGGTCATCAGGATCGGCCGCAAACGGATCTGCGCCGCTTTGCTGATCGCCGCAGCGCGGTCGAGCTGCTCTTGCTCCTGCAGGGTGTTGGCAAACTCGACCATGAGAATGCCGTGCTTGCTGATCAGGCCGATCAGGGTCACCAGGCCGATCTGGGTGTAGATGTTCACCGTCGCATAGCCCAGCGCCAACGGAATCAGTGCACCACTGATCGACAGCGGCACAGTGATGAGGATGATCAGCGGGTCGACCAGGCTTTCGTACTGCGCCGCCAGTACCAGGTAGATGACGATCACCGCCGCCAGGAAGGCCAGCATCAGCGCACTGCCTTCCTGGGTGTACTGGCGCGCATCGGACTGCCAGTCGTAGCTGAAACCAGCCGGCAACGAAGCGGCCACTTCATCGAGAAACGCCACTGCATCGCCCAGCGTAACGCCAGCCGCCGGAATGCCCTGGAAGGTCGCGGCGTTCTGCTGGTTGAACTGGGTCAGCTTGTTCGGCTCGACCTGCTCGGACACCTGCACCACCGTCGACAGCGGCACCAGCGTGCCGTCTTCGCTGCGCACGTACTGGCGGGTCAGGGTCTGCGCGGTCAGGCGCTGGCTGCGCGGGCTCTGGGCGATCACGTCATAAGAGCGCCCTTGCAGGCCGAAGCGGTTCAGGTAGTTCTCGCCCACCAGCACCGCCAGCGACTCGCCGATGTCCTGCATGCGGATGCCCATGCTGTTGGCCTTGGCCCGATCGACTCGCACCTGGAGCACCGGGTTGTTGTAGTCCAGGTCACTGTCGACCACAGCAAACAGGCCACTCTCTCGGGCCTTGCGCTTGATCTCTTCCATGGTCTGGTACAGCACTTGATAATCCTGGGAACTGCGCAGCACCAGTTGCACCGGCAAGCCGCCGGTGGAGCCTGGCAAGGCCGGCAACTGGAAGGCGAAGATGCTGGTGCCTTCGACATCGTTGACCGCCGCCTGCAGGTCGACCTGGATCTGCGAGGCGCTGCGCTTGCGCTCGTCCCACAGCGACAGGTTGATACCGCCGATACCCGAGGCCAGGCCGTCGCTGCCGTTGATGATCCAGGTGCTGACGGTTTCCGGCAGGCGGTTGTAGACCTGATCGAGCTTGTCGGCAAAGCGCTCGACGTAGTCAAGGTTGGCATGCTGCGGCGCCTTGATTGCGGTGAGCAAGCCGGCCTGGTCTTCGGTCGGCGCCAGTTCACGCTGGGGCAAGCCATACAGCCAGGGCAGGCTGAGCAACACCAGCAAGGCAAAACCTGCGCTCAGCCAGCGCCGCGCCAGGGAGAACTCCAGCGCTCGGCTGTAACGCGCAGCCAGGGCATCGAAGAAGCGGTTGGCAGCATGGGCCATGCGCCCTTCGGACTGTTTGGACTGCAACAGGAACGAGCTCATCACCGGCGACAGGGTCAGGGCCACCACGCCAGAGACCACTACCGCCCCGGCCAGGGTCAGGGCGAACTCGCGAAACAGCGCCCCGGTGAGCCCGCCCATCATGCCGATCGGCGCGTACACCGCAGCCAGGGTGATGGTCATGGCGATCACCGGCCCGGCCACTTCCCGCGCCCCCACCAAGGCGGCGGCCACCGGGCTCTTGCCCTCCTCGATGTGGCGGTGGACGTTCTCCACCACCACAATCGCATCGTCCACCACCAGGCCAACGGCCAGGACCATGGCCAGCAAGGTCAGCAGGTTGAGGCTGAAGCCGAACATCAGCATCAGCGCCGCCGCCCCAAGCATCGACAGCGGAATGGTCACCACCGGAATCAACACGGTGCGCAGCGAACCCAGGCACAGGTAGATGACGATCACCACGATCAGCAGGGCTTCGAGCAGGGTCTTGCTCACCTCGTCGATCGACGCCTGGATAAAGCGCGCGGTCTCGAAGGCAAGCTCGGCCTTGACGTCCGGCGGCAGGGTCTTGCGGATATCGGGCAGCACCTTGCGGATGCCGTCGACGATCACCAGCGGGTTGCCGCCCGGGGTCGGGAACAGGCCCAGGTGCACGGCGCGCACGCCGTCCATGGAGGCGCTGGTTTCAACCGACGCTGCGCCCAGCTCGACGGTGCCGATGTCCTTGATACGCACCAGGCCATTGCCATCGTTGCGGATCACCAACTCGCGAAATTCGCCGACGCTGGTAAGGTCGGTGTTGACCCGGATGTTGGAGACCACAAACTGCCCTTTGATCTTGCCGGGCGCCGCCTGGTAGTTGTTGCGCCGCACCGCCTCGGCCACATCGGCCGCCGTCAGGCCACGTGCGGCCAGGCGCGCCGGGTCGATCCACAAGCGCATCGACAGGGTCTGGCCGCCGAACACCTGGACCTTGGCCACACCCTCGATGGTGGTCAGGATCGGCTCCACCACCCGCGCCAGGTAATCGGTCATCGCCGGGGTCGACAGGCTGTCACTGGCAAAGCCGATGTAGGCCACTGCCGTCGACTCGCCGGAGGAGCGTTCGATCACCGGGTCGTAGGCCTGCTCGGGCAGACGAAAGCGCACCTGGTTGACCTTGGCCATCACCTCGGTCAATGCCTGGGTCGAGTCGCGGTTGAGTTCCATGCGCACGGTGACCAGGCTGCGGCCCTGGACCGAAGACGACGACAGGTAATCGATGCCTTCCACCGAAGACACCGCCTGGGCGATCGGCTGGGTCACAAAGCCCTGCATCAGTTCCGCCGAGGCGCCGGGGTAGTCGGTGGTGACGCTGATGGTCGAGCTTTCCAGCATCGGGTACTGGCGGATCGGCAACTGGCGCAGGGACAGAATGCCCAGCAGCAGAATGAGAATGCTGACCACCAGCGCCAGCACGGGCCGGCGCACGAACAGATCGGTGAATTTCATCTGGGAATCTCCAGGCAAGCAGTCAGAAGCCGGACAGTACCGGGCGTTGCAGGGTGTCTTCGGTCGCTTCGACCGCCACCCCGTCACTGAGCTTGAGTTGCCCGGAAGTCACCACCTGATCGTCCTGCTGCAGGCCTTCGAGGATGATCACCCGGCCGTCCTGGCGCTCGCCGATCTTCACCGGCACCCGCTGCACCACCAGGGCCTGCTGTTGCTCGTCATGGCGGGCGAGGAACACCGTGTCGCCATAGGCGGTGTAGGTCACGGCGGTTTCCGGCACGCTGAGGATCTCGTTCACCTGCGGGTCGGCGACCTTGACGCTGGCGTACATGCCGGCCTTGAGCTGCGCATCGGCGTTGTCCAGGGTGGCTTGCACCTGCACCGTGCGCGAACGCTCGATCAGCGGATCGATGGCGCTGATGCGCGCCTGGAAGGTCCGCTCGGGGTAGGCATCGAGCAGCACTTCGACCGCTTGGCCGGGCTTGAGGTGAATGCTCAGTTGCTCATCCAGGGAGAAGTTCACATACAGGGTGCGGGGATCGATCAGGCTGACCAGCGCATCGCCAACCTTCAGGTACTGGCCCTCGTTGACCTTGCGAATGCCCAGCACGCCGTCGAAGGGTGCACGGATGGTTTTCTGCGCAATCACCGCCTCGGTGTGCGCCAGCTCACCGCTGGCCATGTCGCGGGCGGCCAGGGCGTTGTCGAGTTGCTCCTGGGTCGCGGCGTTTTCCGCCAGCAGCTCGCGAACCCGGCGATGGTTGATCCGGGCGTTGTGCAATTGCGCCTGCAGGCGGATGCGCTCAGCCTGTTCCGGGGCATCGTTGAGGGTAATCAGCACATCGCCGCGGCGCACTTGCTGCCCGGAGACGAAGTTGATCCGTGTCACCCGCCCGCCGATCTCGGCCGAAACCAGCACCTGGCGCGCCGCCTCAAGCTCGCCGACGCCGGCGAAAAAGCCGTTGGCCGGGCCACGCTGTACCGTGCCCAGCGCCACCTTGAGCAGCGTGCGCGCCGGTGGCGCCGAAGCCTGTGCCGAGTGCGGTTGTTGCCAGAGCACCAGCAACGCGATTGCTGCGCCGACCAATACGGTACCGAGCGCAAGATTCTTCCTGTTCATTCACCACTCCCTGTGAACGTGGCCTCAGGCCCACTGCACGTTGAACACCACGAAGGCCAACAGGGCCCAGAGCACCAGCACCAGATGGGTCAGTTGCAAGCCTTCCTGACGAATCCAGTAACCAAACCACAACCCGCCCAGGAGCATGGCGAAGGTAAAGCCCAGGAACGCGCTCAAGGCCAGGTTCAGCCAGGGCCTGGCCAGCTCGGTGCTGTCAGTGAGCAGCAGGTAGCTGCCGATCAGCGCGGTGACGGCGGCCGCCACCTGCAACACCAGCACCAGCACCAGGGCCAGGCGGTGCAGCGCCGGGGCATGCAGGGCCCGGGACAGCAGCGGGATGTCGATTGCCGGCGCCTGGCGCAGCGGCGCCATGGCCATGGTCGCGCCGACCGCGCCGAGGGAGGCGCGAAAGGCCTGGAGGTTGTTGAGTACCGCGATGCATAGCCAGAGGCTCAGGCCAATGGCCTGGACTGCCTGGAACAGCCAGAGGGAGGTCTGCAAATCCATTTGAACGTCCGTGATGGTTGAGCGCAATAACACAAGAAAACACTTGGATATTAGAGCTGTGCCTTCCAATGCACAACCCACAAGACGCTAACCACCCTGCACCGCGCAAACATTGTCGACGGTCATGCTTTGCCTTTATCGGCCCCGCGAGTCGGCAAAAGCCTACGCAGGCACGGGCTGAAGACGTTGATCAACCGATCGGCTATTTCGCAGTTGCGCAAAATCCTCGCCCCCATCCATCGCGACGGATGGAGTGGCCAATGCCGACACCTTCACTTGACTGTATTTGTATAGACATGCTCATATCGGTTCAGTCGCTGCCTGCCTGTGTTCGGCCAGCGACCCGACCGCGACAACAACAATAGGCGGAGAACCCGAGCAATGACCCAGGCCAATGCCTCGCGCAGCAAGCCCCTGATCGAGCGCCGTTCGATCGACTACATTCCGGAAAATGAACGACACGGACGCCTCTACAGCCAGTTCACCCTGTGGCTGGGTGCCAACCTGCAAATCACCGCCATCGTCACCGGGGCCCTGGCCGTGGTGCTCGGCGGCGATGTGTTCTGGTCGCTGATCGGCCTGCTGCTGGGGCAACTGGTCGGTGGCGCGGTCATGGCCCTGCATGCCGCCCAAGGGCCCAAGCTGGGCCTGCCGCAGATGATCTCCAGCCGGGTGCAGTTCGGGGTCTATGGCGCGGCCATCCCGATTGCCCTGGTGTGCCTGATGTACCTGGGCTTTACCGCCACCGGCACGGTGCTCTCGGGCCAGGCCATCGGCCAGTTGCTGAGCGTCAGCGACAGCACCGGGATTCTGATCTTCGCCGGCGTCATTGTCCTTGCCACGGTGTTCGGCTACCGCATGATCCACTGGATCGGCCGGCTTGCCAGCGTGCTGGGGATTATCGCCTTCGTCTACCTGTTCAGCCGCATCATGGTCATCAGCGACATCGGCCAGCTTCTGGAAAACCGCCACTTCACCTGGGCCTCGTTCCTGCTGGCGGTGTCGTTGTCGGCGTCCTGGCAGATCTCGTTCGGCCCCTATGTAGCGGACTACTCGCGCTACCTGCCAAGCAATACCTCATCGTTCAAGACCTTCCTCGCCGCAGGCCTGGGCTCGGTGGTCGGCGCCCAGGCGTCGATGGTCCTCGGGGTGTTTGCCGCAGCGATTGCCAACGGCCAGTTTTCAGGCCGAGAAGTAGCCTATATCGTCGGCCTGGGCGGTACCGGTGCCACGGCCGCGCTGCTGTATTTCAGCATTGCCTTCGGCAAGGTGACCATCTCCACCCTCAACTCCTACGGTAGCTTCATGTGCATCGCCACCATCATCAGTGGCTTTCGCGGGCACATCGAAGTGACCCGGCGCCAGCGGCTGGTCTTCGTCCTCGCCATCGTCGGCGCCGCGACCCTGATCGCCCTGCTCGGCCAGCATTCGTTCCTGGCCGCGTTCAAGTCGTTCATCCTGTTCCTGCTGACCTTCTTCGTGCCCTGGAGCGCGGTCAACCTGGTGGATTACTACTTCATCACCAAGGAGCGCTACGACGTACCGGCCCTGGCCGACCCCAACGGCCGCTACGGGCGCTGGAACCTGCCCGGGATTCTGGTCTACACCTTTGGCGTACTGGTGCAGATGCCGTTCATTTCCACCAAACTCTACACCGGGCCCATGGTTGCTCACCTGGGCGGTGTCGATGTGTCGTGGATCATCGGCCTGGTGGTGCCTAGCGTGCTGTACTACTGCGTGGCGCGGCGCAAGGCAGCCGATGCGCCGGCGCACATGATCCTGCCGCACACCAGTCGTTCCTGAAACAAAAAGGCCGAGCCCTGTTGCCGGGGCTCGGCCTTTTTTGCTCCTGCCTTTCATAGCTTGGCGATCGACACCTCGGTGGATTTGACGAAGGCAATCACTTCGCTGCCGATCCGCAGTTCCAGCTCGTGTACCGAACGGGTGGTGATTACCGAGGTGACGATACCAGCCGAGGTCTGCACATCGATTTCCGACACCACCGGGCCTTCGATGATCTCCTTGACCGTGCCTTTGAACTGATTGCGTACGTTGATCGCCTTGATGGTCATGTTGTGCGTCCTCATCCTGTGGTGCACTGCCGCGCAGTGCTTGAGGTGCAGAGTGCGCCGGCTCGAATAAAATTAAAAAGAATAAATATTTACGAATATAGAACAAAAAGAAATATACAGTCAGGCATATCGAAAGACCCATAAGTTATTTATTTTCAGTTTTTTAGATCATTTAGCATCGGTGCCACCCTCATAGAGCAAGTGAGCGCACCATTGCACAGCATCCCCTTGACCCCCTGGCAAATCGCGCGGGAACTGACCACCGAGTTTGCCCGCACGGCGGTCGAACGCGACCGTCAGGGCGGCACTCCCAAGGCCGAACGCGATGCCATCCGCAGCAGCGGCCTGCTGGCCTTGAGCATCCCTCGCGACTTTGGCGGGCTGGGCGGCAGTTGGGCGCAAACCTTTGAAGTGGTGCGCGAATTTGCCCGGGTCGACAGCTCGCTGGCCCACGTGTTCGGCTTTCATCACCTGATGCTCGCCACCGTGCGCCTGTTCGCCACCCCGGCGCAGTGGCAACCCTGGTTCGAACTGACCGCGCGCAAGCGCTGGTTCTGGGGCAATGCCCTCAACCCTCTGGACACTCGCACGGTGGTCAAGGACCGCGGCGGCTTTCGCGAGTTTTCCGGGAAGAAAAGCTTCTGCTCCGGCGCCAGCGATTCGCAAATGCTCATCGCCTCGGCGGTGGATGAGAGCGCCGGCGGCAAGCTGTTGATCGCCGCCATTCCCAGCGCCCGCAGCGGCATTACCCTGCATAACGACTGGCACAACATGGGCCAGCGCCAGACCGACAGCGGCAGCGTCACCTTCGAGCGGGTACGGGTGGAGGAAAGCGACCTGCTGCTCGACCCCGGCCCCTTGAGCACGCCATTCGCCTGTCTGCGCCCGCTGATCGCCCAACTGCACTTCGCCAACATCTTCCTCGGCATTGCCGAAGGCGCCTTTGAAGAAGCCCGCCACTATGCCCAGCACGAGTCGCGGCCGTGGTTCAAGTCAGCGGCCCAACAGAGCAGCGCCGACCCCTACGTGCTCAACCATTTCGGCGACTTCTGGGTGCGCCTGCAGGGTGCGCGCCTGCTGGTCGAGCAGGCCGCCGTCGAGCTGGACCAGGCCTGGGCCAAAGGCGCAGCGCTGAGCGCCGAACAACGCGGGCGCCTGGCCGTGACCATCGCCACCGCCAAGGTCGCCGCCAGCCGCGATGGCCTGGAAATCTGCAGCAAGGTGTTTGAAGTCACCGGCGCCCGCGCCACCCAGGCCTCGGTGGGCCTGGACCGCCACTGGCGCAATTTGCGTACCCAGAGCCTGCACGACCCGCTCGACTACAAGCTGCACGAACTCGGTGAATGGGCCCTGCGCGGGCAATTGCCGACCCCGACCTTCTACTCATAGTGTGACCGCCATGCAATTGTTGACCCTGCCCCCCTCCCCGGCCCTGGCCACCTCGATCCGCGCCACCGCGCAAGTGTTCGAAGACCCCAAGTCGCGGGCCCTGCTGGCGCACCTGCAGCGGGTTGCGCCGAGTGAAGCCAGCGTGCTGATCATCGGCGAAACCGGCACCGGCAAGGAGCTGGTGGCCCGCCACATTCACAACCTCAGCGGCCGACGCGACAAGCCGTTCGTGGCGGTCAACTGCGGCGCGTTTTCCGAATCATTGGTCGAGGCCGAGCTGTTCGGCCACGAAAAGGGCGCGTTCACCGGCGCCCTGAGTTCCAAGGCCGGCTGGTTTGAAGAAGCCAATGGCGGCACGCTGTTCCTCGACGAGATCGGCGACTTGCCGATGCCGATCCAGGTCAAACTGTTGCGGGTGTTGCAGGAGCGCGAAGTGGTGCGCCTGGGCTCGCGCAAGAGCATTGCCATCGACGTGCGGGTGCTGGCCGCGACCAACGTGCAGCTGGAAAAAGCCATCAATGCCGGGCACTTTCGCGAAGACCTGTACTACCGCCTCGACGTGGTCAGCCTGGAGCTGGTGCCGCTGCGCGAACGCCCGGGCGACATCCTGCCGTTGACCCGCCACTTCATCCAGGCCTACAGCCAGCGCCTGGGCTATGGTGAGGTCCGCCTCAGCAGCGAGGCCGAAGCCAAGCTGCGCAGTTACGGCTGGCCGGGCAATATCCGCGAGCTGGAAAACGTCATCCACCACACCTTGCTGATCTGCCGCGACGGGGTGATCCGCCAGGAAGACCTGCGCTTGTCGAACATGCGCATCGAGCGCGCCGACGACAGCCCAGGCCTTGATGACTCGGCTGAAGGGCTGCTGGAGCGGGCCTTCCAGAAACTCTTCGAACAGCCGGCGGGTGCCTTGCACGAAAAGGTCGAGGATGCGCTGTTGCGTGCGGCGTATCGCTTCAGCCACTACAACCAGGTGCACACGGCGAACTTGCTCGGCTTGAGCCGCAATGTCACCCGCACCCGGTTGATCAAGATGGGCGAGCTGGCGGTGAATCGCAGGCAGCCTGCCGGGAGTACCCAGGGGGAGCGGGTGTTGAATTTGTCCATCTAGTAAGCCAGGGATGGCCTCATCGCGGCATAGGTATCTACACATCTCTAGCGAGTCAGCCTATTGGCTCGTGATAGGCGTGCTTATCCAGTTGATGTGGCGACGCTGCCGGCCCCTTCCGCCCTTACGGCGGCTCACTTTTGTCTTGGCAAAAGTGAGCAAAACCGCTCGCTCAATCATCCGGCCCTGCGCTGCGCTCCGGGTTCCCTCCTTACGCACCGACTCCGGGGGCCGCGCCGAAGGGACATCCATGTCCCTCGGCACTTTGCGGCCCATCCATGGGCCTGCACCCCCTCCATCGGTGCTCCACTCGGCCTCCTGAAATCGCGAAAAATCAAAAGCCAGATCAACAGCACAATTCGCTTCGCTCTTGCTGGCTGAGGTCGCACACCACATTTGTGTTCACACCGCGCTGTTGATCTTGATCTTGATCTTGATCTGCAGCGACTTCAGTAGGCCGAGTGGAGCACCGATGGAGGGGGTCAGTTCACGTAAGGGCGGAAGGAGCCGGCAGCCTCGCCACATCAACTGGATCAGCACACATGCGCAGACCACCCCTGAGCCATCTTCATAGATCAGGATTAGAGATGTGTAGATACCGATGCTCATCGCGGGACAAGCCCGCTCCCACCGAGAGGGCGTAGCTCCTACAGGTATGTCTGTGCGCCGGCATCTGGCGCCAGGCGCCGGAACACCAGCGCCGAGGCCATGCACGCCAGCGCACCCACGCCAATCACCAGGGCGATATCCGCCACCGCCACCTGCGACTCACCCTTGATGCTCATCAGCAGGCTGAGCAACGAAGCCGCCACCCCCACCGACAAACTCATGGTCAACTGCACCGTCGCCGCCGACAGGCTGCTGGCGCGGCTGTGCAGCTGCGCAGGCACGTCGGCATAGGTCAGGCCGCCCATGGCGCTGAACTGCAACGAGCGGATCAGGCCACTGACGAACAGGATCAACACCACCAGCCAGTACGGCGTGTCGAGGTTGAAACTGGCGCAGGCGCCCAGGCTCAATCCGGTAAACAGCGCATTGCAACTGAGCGTGCGGCGAAAGCCGAAGCGGCGCAGGATACGCACCGCCAGCAGCTTGACCACAAAAGCGCCAACGCCACCGGTAAAGGTCAGTAACCCTGCATGCAAGGGGCTCAGGCCAAAGCACAGTTGAAACAGCAGGACCATCAGGAACGGCTGCGCCGCCGTACCCAGGCGGAACAGGTTGCCGCCCCAGAAACTCAAGGCAAAGCTACGCACGCGCAAGGGCGCAAAGTCCAGCAGCGGCTGGGCGCAGCGGCGGGCATGGCGCACATACAGCACTGCCGCCAGCAACCCAAGCAGCAGCAACAGCAACACCCAACGTCGCGCCAGCAAACCATGGCCCAGCGCCTCGAAGCCGAACACCAGTGATGCCAAGGCCACACTGGCCAGCAGCAAGCCGCGCAGGTCCAGGCGTTGCTGGCTGTCGCCGGGATAATCGGGAATGTGCCGCAGCACCAGGTAAACCCCGAGTACGCCGATGGGCAGGTTGACCAGAAAGATCCATTGCCACGACAACAGCGTCACCAGCAACCCGCCCAGCGGCGGCCCGAGCATCGGCCCCAGCAGCGGCGGGATGGTCAGGTAGGACATGTTACGCAGCAGCTGCTCGCGCGGCGACCAGCGCAGCAGGATCATCAACCCCACCGGCACCATCATCGCCCCCGCCGCACCCTGGCACAGGCGCGCCAGGCACAGCTGCAGCAAGGAGCCGGCCAGGGCGCAGGCCAGCGACGACAGAGTGAACAGCACAATGGCCAGAACAAACAACCGCCGTGGCCCGTAGCGGTCCGCCGCCCAGCCGCTGACCGGCACCGCCAACGCCGCCGCGAGCATGTACAACGACACCACCAGGTTCATGCGCACGCTCGGTGCGCCGAACTCCAAGGCCATCTGCGGCAAGGCGGTCATCACCACCGTGGCGTCGATCAGCTCCATCAACAGCGCGCAGCCGATGATCATCGGCACCCGCCGCGATTGGCGGATGCTGTCGCAGAGCTTAGGCGCCTGCAGGATACCCAAGTCAGAACAGCCCCGAGGTTGGCGGCGGTGTGCCGGTCAGTTGCCAGGCGCCCACCGCGGCGGCGGTGAAGGCGCGGGCGGCGATGTCACCGACGCTGAGCTGCACATAGGGGTCATCCACCGAGCGCGTGGCGCTGCTGTGCTTGATCGGCCGGGCATGCTCACGGGCAAACAGCGTGGCATCGTCCAGGGCATTGCGGGCGATGCCGGCCTGCACCGTGGCCAGGAACAGCTGCAAGAACGGCGTGACGATGGTGCGCCTGCCCTCCTCCACCGTGCGGGTGCGGATCTCGTCGGCGTACACCACGACATCGTCCAGGCGCGTAGTGCCACTGGCAGTCAGGCGCTGGCCCATGGCGTCGAAATCATCGAGCAGTTCCAGGCCCTTGCGATCACGCGGCAGCACGAACGACACCGGCTGGTCGTGTTCATCCAGGGCCACGGCGCTGACCCAGTCGGCATAGAGGGAACCGGTGCTGTAGTACTTGCTGCCGCTGGCGCGATAGTGCTCGCCGTCACGCACGATGCGCGCACTGATCGCGCCATTGGCGCCGCCCACTTCCCAGCCGGCATTACCCAGCACCGCGCCTTGCAGGTAACGGGCGAACCAGCGCTGGCGCTCGGCCTCGGCGCCGTCGGCAGTGGAAGACAACAAGCCTTCGATAAAACCAAAGCCGGGGCGCAGCGCCTGGGCGACATTGGAGTCCACCGAGGCGATACGCAACAGCAGGCCGATCACATCGCTGACGCTGCCACCCGGGCCGCCATAGGCCTCGGGGATGCGGCAGGTGTAGAGCCCGGCCTGGGCAATCTGGCGCACGGCTTCATAGGGTAACTGGCGCTCGCGCTCGCGCTGCGCGGCGCCGGCGGCGATCAGTGGCAACAGGTTCTCGGTATTGCCCTTAAGGTCGTCAAGGTTGCGCCGTTCAGCGCGCGGTACTGCGGATAAACCAGGCATGGGCTGTCCTTGTAGGGTCGGGCGATCAGATCGCCAGGCGGAGAAATTCGAAACTGACCCGACGACCGCTTTCCAGCTGCGGAATGGCGTCGAGCAGGGCACGGGTATAGGGGTGTTGCGGGCGGTCGAAGACCTCGCGCACGGCGCCGCTTTCCACCGCCACGCCGTCTTTCATCACCAGCACCTGGTCACTGACATGGTTGATCACCCCCAGGTCGTGGGAGATGAACAGGCAGGCCAGGCCCAGGCGTTGCTTGAGGTCGTCGAGCAGCTCGAGGATTTGCGCTTGCACCGACACATCCAGCGCCGACACCGGCTCGTCGCACACCAGGATCTGCGGCTGTGCGGCCAGGGCGCGGGCAATGGCGATGCGTTGCCGCTGGCCACCCGACAGCTCGATCGGGCGCCGCTCCAGCAGTGCTTCATCCAGG
The DNA here is from genome assembly GCF_004214895.1 of Pseudomonas tructae. Classification (NCBI taxonomy): domain Bacteria; kingdom Pseudomonadati; phylum Pseudomonadota; class Gammaproteobacteria; order Pseudomonadales; family Pseudomonadaceae; genus Pseudomonas; species Pseudomonas tructae. The sequence continues at coordinate 3,789,661 of NZ_CP035952.1, forward strand.
CGCACCAGGTGCAGCAACTCGACCGCCTGCTGGCGCCACTGCGCGCGCGCATGCCCGGCCACCTCCAGCGCCTCGAACAGCACGCGCTGCACGGTGTAGCGTGGATCGAACGAGCTCAGCGGGTCCTGGAACACTACCTGGATACTGCGGCGCAGCTGGCGTTTGTCCTGGTCATTGAGCTGCAACCAGGGCCGGCCATTGATCTGGATCTCGCCGCTGTCGGGTGTTTCCAGGCCGAGGATCATCCGCGTCAAGGTGGTCTTGCCCGAGCCCGACTCGCCGACGATCCCTAAGGTGCGGCCCTTGTGCAGCTGCAGCGAGACCTTGTCGACCACCGTGCGCAGCTTGCCGTCCGGGCCCTTGAAGGCCTTGCTCAGTTGCTGCACCTGCAACAGCGGTGCACTGCTTTCCATTACAGGTGTAGCAACCGCCGCCAGTGCCGGCGCCTGCGGGCGGCGAAAATGCACCGCCGCACCGGCCTTGAGCAGGTACTGGGTGTAAGGGTGCTGCGGGTCCTGCAGCACGGCCTCGACACTGCCCTGCTCGACGATCACGCCGTTGTGCATCACCGCCACGCGGTTGGCCAGACGCGAGACCACCGCCAGGTCATGGCTGACGATCAGCATCGCCGTGCTGTCGCCGCGCAGCGACTCGAGCAGGCTCAGCACCTGGGCCTGCACCGTGGCATCCAGCGCCGTGGTCGGCTCGTCGGCAATCAGCAGACGCGGGTTGCAGGCAATCGCCGAGGCGATCAGGGCGCGCTGGCGCAAGCCACCGGAGAGCTGCCAGGGATACTGGCGGGCGCGTAGCTCAGGCTCCGGCACGCCGACCGCGCGCAGCAGTTCCAGCACACGTGCCTGGCGTTGCCCGGCGTCCAGTTCAGTGTGCAATTGCAGCGGCTCGGCAATCTCCTTGCCCACCGGCCGCAGCGGGTCGAGCGCGCCGAGGGCGTCCTGCATGACGAAACCGATCTGCGCGCCGCGCACCCGGCGCCAGGCGCGCTCGTCGAACTGGCGCAGGTCCTGCCCGGCAAAGGCCAGGCGGCTGGCCTGCACCTGCGCATGGGCACCGGTGAGCCCGGCCAGGGTGCGCGAGGTGACACTCTTGCCCGACCCGGACTCGCCCACCAGCGCCAGGCATTCGCCCTGGCGCAGGCTGAAGCTGATGCCCTTGAGCACCGGCGCGGCCTGGCCGAAGCGCACCTGCAGGTCGCTGACCTCGATCAGCGGCGCGGGGTGTTGGATAACAGCGTTCATAGGCGTTTACCTTCGTTGCGGCGCAGCAGTTCGCGGCCGATGGCGGTGATCGAGACCACGGTGAGGGTGATCGCCAGCGCCGGCCAGGCCACCAGCCACCAGGCGTTGGCCAGGTAGTTGCGGCCCATAGCGAGCATGCCGCCCCACTCCGGCGCTGGCGGTGGTGCGCCAAAGCCCAGAAAGCTCAGGGCCGCGCCGGCGACGATGGTGCTGCCGATGCCGATGGTGGCGAGAATCAAAATCGGCTTGATCGCATTGGGCAGCACATGCCGCCAGATCACCTGGCGCCGTGCCAGGCCGAGGGTGGTGGCCGCCTCGACGTAGCCTGCGTTGCGCACCACCAGGGTTTGCGCGCGCACCAGGCGCGCATAGCGCGGCACGCTGGCAACGCCGACGGCGATGATGGTGTTGACGGCGCCCTGGCCGAAGAAGGTGATGATCACCAGCGCCAGCAGCAGGTCGGGAAACGCCAGCAGCACATCGACCAGGCGCATCACTGCGCCGTCCAGCAGCCGTGGGCCGAGCCCGGCCGCCAGCCCCAGGACGGTGCCCAGCAGCAGCCCCACGGCGGTGGCGCTCAGGCCCAGCAGCAGCGATGGGCGTACCGCGTAGACCAGCCGTGCAAGGATGTCGCGGCCGTTCTCGTCAGTGCCCAGCCAATGCAGGCTGCTGGGCGCCTGGAAGGCCTGGCGGGCGCTGGCCTCGAGCGGGTCGGCAGACACCAGCCAGCCCGGTTGCAGCGCCGCCAGCAGCAAAAACACGACGAACAACGCCGCCAGCAGCAGCCCCGGACGCAAGGCCAGTTGCCGGCGGCTGGCAAAGCGCGCCTGGGCCTGGATCAGGCCACTGGCAGGCAGCACGGCGGTGGTTGAATTGATCGGCGCCATCGGGCACCTCCATGAACTGAACGTTAGGGTGCAGGGTTGGGGATCTGCCGGTGGATCTGCTCGATGCGCGCCAGGGCCTCGCTGTCGAGCCTCACCTCAAGGGCGCCGAGGTTGTCGGCCAGTTGCGCAAGGCTGGTCTGCCCGGTCAGTGCGCTGCTGACAAACGGCTTGCTGATGACATAGGCCAGGGCCAGTTGCGCCGGGCTGATCCCCAGCTCCCGGGCCAGTGCCACATAAGCGCCGATGGCCTGATGGGCGCCGGGGCTGTCGTAGCGATTGAAGGTGCGGTACACCGACGACAAGCGCGAACCTTGCGGCAAGGCGCCGTTGAGGTACTTGCCGGTCAGCGCGCCGAAGGCCAGCGGCGAATAGGCCAGCAAGCCGATGTTGTCGCGCTGGCTGAACTCCGACAGGCCGCCCTCGTACAGGCGGTTGAGCAGGCTGTAGGGATTCTGGATGCTGACGATGCGCGGCAGGTTCTGCTCGCGCGCCTGACGCAGGAACTCGGCCACGCCCCACGGGGTTTCGTTGGACACGCCGATATGGCGAATCTTGCCGGCGGCCACCTGTTCGGCCAGCACCTGCAAGGTCTGGGCGATGCTCACGGTCTCGCGGTCATCGGCGACATAAGGGTATTCACGCTGGCCGAATATATTGGTGGTGCGGTCCGGCCAGTGCAGTTGGTAGAGGTCCAGGTAATCGGTCTGCAAACGCTTGAGGCTGCCGTCCAGGGCGGCAACGATATTGCCCCGGTCATGGCGGGTGCGGCCCTCGCGAATATGCGCCCCGGCCCCCGGCTGGCGAGCCGGGCCGATGATCTTGCTGGCCAGCACCACCTCAGCACGCCGCCCGCTTTTCGCCAGCCAACTGCCGATAAAGCGCTCGGTGCTGCCCCAGGTTTCGGCGTGGGTGGGCGTTGGGTACATCTCGGCGCTGTCGATCAGGTTGATGCCGGCGGCCAGGGCCGCGTCGAGCTGACGGTGGGCATCGCTTTCGCTGTTTTGGTGGCCCCAGGTCATGCTGCCCAATCCCAGCACGCTGACCTGGATGTCGCTGTGGCCCAAGTTGCGTTTGATCATGCTTGCTCCCTCCGGAAAGTGAAACGCGTCAAACCGCTTCAGCGGCGCGCTGGTATTGGCTGGCCGGGTATGGCAGGCCGAGGTGGTCGCGCAGGGTGCTGCCCCGGTATTCGTGGCGGAACACCCCGCGCTGTTGCAGCAGCGGCACCACCTCGTCGACGAACACCTCGACGCCTGAGGGGAACATGTCCGGCATGATGTTGAAGCCGTCGGCGGCACCGGCGCGGAACCAGTGTTCGAGGGTGTCGGCGACCTGCTCCGGGGTGCCGACGATCAGCCGGTGGCCGACCAGGATCCGTCGCGACAGCTCACGGATGGTCAGGTTCTCGCGCCGCGCCAGGTTCAGCTGGGCTTCGAGAAAGCCGTGGGAGCCGCGCTCGAACTCCGCCACCGGGCCGATCCGCTCCCAGGGCAAGGGTGCATCCAGTTCCAGTTCGCTGACCGCCAGGCCCACCCGCGCTGCGACCTGGTTGATCAACCCTTCTTCACCGTAATAGGCGTTGAGCTGATCAAAGCGCGCCTGGGCCTCGGCCTCGCTGCTGCCGATCACCGTCGACAGCCCCGGCATGATTTTCAGGTGCTCGGGGTTGCGCCCCCACTGGCGAGCACGCTGCTTCATCTCCTGGTAGAAGGCCTGGCCGTCGACCAGGGTGGTCTGGGTGGTAAAGATCGCATCGGCATAGCGCGAGCCGAGGGCCTTGCCGCCTTCGGAAGACCCGGCCTGGACCAGCACCGGCCGGCCCTGGGGCGAGCGCGGCAGGTTGAGCGGGCCCTTGACCGAGAAATGCGCGCCGACAAAGTCGATGGCGTGAACCTTGGCCGGGTCGGCAAAGCGCCCGCGCTGGGCGTCGCCAATCACCGCGTCATCTTCCCAGCTGTCCCAGAGTTTGAGGGTGACGTCGATGAACTCATCGGCGCGAGCATACCGGTCGACATGCCGTGGCGCCCCGGCCAGACCGAAGTTCTGCGCCGCGGCATCGCCGGCATTGGTCACTACGTTCCAGGCCGCCCGGCCGCCGCTGATATGGTCCAGCGAGCTGAAGCGCCGGGCCAGGTTGTAGGGGTCGTTGTAACTGCTCGACGCGGTGGCGATCACGCCGATATGGCGGGTCGCCAAGGCCACGGCGGTGAGCAGCACAGTCGGCTCCAGGCGCCCGGCCGGGTGCTCGGCGATATCGCCGAACAGCGCCGGGCCGTCGGCGAGGAAGATCGCATCGAGCTTGCCGCGCTCGGCAATGCGCGCGATGTTGCTGTAGTACGCGGGGTCCAGGTAGGCATCGGCCGGCACCTCGGCCTGGCGCCAGGCGCCGGAATGGGCGCCGAAGCCGAGGATGTTCATGCCGATGCTCATGTGTTGTGCAGGCTGGCTCATGGCAACTCCTTGAAGTGAGGGTCAGACCGCGCTGGCTTCGTCGCGGGCGCTGTTGTCCTGAGCGTGCAGCTGGCGCCAGGCGGCACCGGGGCTGACGCCGTTGAGGTAGTAATTGCCCAGCGCCTGTTCGCGGTAAATCGCCGGGTTGTGCGAGGCCAGGGTGCGGGCATTGCGCCAATGCCGGTCAAGGCGCCGGGCCTGGCTGGTGGCCGAGGCGCCACCGACTTCAAACAGCAAGCTGGTGGCTTGGAGCACCTGCTCCAGGATGATCTGCTGGGCCTGGTAGGTGCGGATGTCGGCCTCGACGTAGTGGTCTTCAGCGACCGTGCCATCGAGCTCGGCCTCATGCACCCTCTGCAGCACCTGGGCGACGTCGAGCACCAGGGCCTGGGCGGCATAGGCCAGGCTCGACAGGCGGCCGATCACCCGCTGCACCAGCACATCGTCCTTGGGGCTGGACTGGCCCGGCACGCCAAAGGCGCGGGTGCGGCCCTGGACGAAGGCGACCGCATCGCGCTGTACTGCACGGGCGATGCCGGCCAGGGTTGCCAGGTGATACAGCTGGTAGAACGCCGACAGGTAGGATTCGGCGCGCAGCTCGCCAGGCTTGAAGCGCCGCAGCACCTGCTCCGGCGGCACCGCGACGTCGGCAAAACGGGTGGTGCCGCTGCCGCTCAGGCGCTGGCCGAAGCCGTCCCAGTCATCCTCCAGGCTGACCCCGGGCGCGGTGGTCGGCACCACGACGCTGACAAAGTCCTCGTCGAGCATGGCCACCGCCGCCACCCAATCGGCGTAGATGGCGCCGGTGCAGTAGTACTTCTCGCCTTGCAGCAGCCAGCCGGCCTCCGGCGCCTGCGGGTCGGCCGGGCTGAGGCGTACCGAGTTGCCGGTGGTGTCGGTGCGTTCGGCCATGGCCGCGCCCCACAACTGCCCCGCCACCACTTTGCCCAGCCAATGGCGCTGGGACGCGGCATCGCCACTGGACAAGCGCCCTTCGACAAAACCGAAGTGGGCGCGGAAGATCTGCGGCAGGTTGGAGTCGGCTTCGGCCAGGTCGATCAGCAGGCGAAACAGCACCGGCAGGCTGACCTGGGCACCATCCAACGCCTGAGGTACACGCAAGGCGCCGAAGCCTGCCTCGCGCAGCCAGTTCACCGGCTCATGGGCCAGCTCGCGGTGTAGCTCACGGCGGATCGCACCGTCGGCAATGCGGGCAAAGAGTGGGGCAAAACGCGCCTGCAAGTGCGCGTAGTCCTGGCCTGCGCTGCTGGCGGCCAGAGGGGTTGGCAGATCATGGGCACTCATGGCTTGTCCTTGAAAAACGGGTTCATACGCTGGTGCTGCGTGGGTCGACCCAGTGGTTGATCAGGTCGACGAGAAAGTTGACGACCACATAAATCGCCGCCGCCAGCAGGGTGATGCCCAGCAGCAAGGGCATGTCCTTGGTCACGGCGGCGTCGAGCATCAAGCGGCCAATGCCCTGGCGGGCGAACAGCATCTCGATGATCACCGCCCCGCCCAGCAGGCTGGCGAAGACAAAACCCGACAGCGTCACCAGCGGCACCAGGGCGTGACGCAAGGCATGCTTGAGGCGCACACCGGTTTCCGACATGCCGCGGGCCCGGGCCATGGCGATAAAGGGCTGTTCGAGAATCTCCTCCAGCGCCTGGCGCAGCACCTGGCTGAGCACTGCGGCAATCGGCAGGGCCAGGGCCAGGCTCGGCAAGATCAGCGCCTGCCAGCTGCTGGAACCGGACGGCGGCAGCAGGTGCCAGCCGAACGAGAACAGCAGCAACAGGACAATGCCGATCACGAACGACGGCGCCGACGACAGCACCAGTTCGCTGCCCGACACCAGCGAGCGGACCCAGCGCGCACGGTTGGCGGTGAGCACGGCGCAGGCAACCGCCAGCAGGATCGCCAGCAAGGCGGCGGCCAGCGACAGCTGCACCGTGGCCCCCAGTTGGCTGCTGATCACCTGCAGCACCGGAATGCGCAAGCGGTACGACTCGCCCAGATCGCCCTGGGCCAGGCGCGCTAGGTACTGGCCGTATTGCACCCACAACGGCTGGTCGAGGCCGTATTGGGCGCGCACCTGGGCGATCAGCTCGGCGCTGGGCATGGCATCCGGGCCGCCGAGGATCGCCAGGGCCGGGTCGCCGGCACTGAGGTTGATGGCCAGAAAGGTCAGGGTCGCCGCGCCCCAGAGCACGCCGATGCCTGCCAGCAGGCGCCAGGCCAATCGCTGCAAAGTCCTCATGTGCCCTCCGGGTCAAGCCAGACGCTGGTGAAGAACGGGGTGTTGTGCGAGGTGTCGAAAATCAGCCCCTTGACCTGCTTGCGGTACGCCAGCAACACATGGCTTTCGAACACCGGCACCGCTGGAATGGTTTGCGCCAGGCGCTGCTGGGCGATGCGGTAGAGGCCGGTCAGTGCCTGCGGGTCGGTGGTCTGCCGGGCAGCGCTGAGCACCCGGTCGAGCTCGGCATCGCGAAAGCGCCCGGCGTTCTGGCCGATCAGCTTGGCGGTACTGATCGCCTGGCTGTGGTAGAGGATGAACAGGCCATCGGGGGTGTTGGTGTGCCAGTAACCGCCGCCGATCACCTGAAAATCGCTGGCGTAGCGGCGCTGGGTGACCTGGGCCAGGGGCAGCAGGTCGATGTCGAGCTGCAGACCGATCTTCTTCAGGTCCGCCTGGATGGCCACGGCAATGCTGCTCGGGTAGGCGGCGGTTTCGTAAGTCAGCAGGTGCGCGGCCAGGCGCTGGCCGTTCTTCACCCGGTAGCCCTGGGCGTCGCGTTCGCTCCAGCCGGCCTGGTCGAGAATGCGGTTGGCCTCGGCCACATCAAACGCCAGCTCGTCCTTGAACGCCGGGTCGTAGTAGCGGGTGTTGGCGGCCAGGAAATCGCCCTTGGCCAGGTACTCGCCAAAGCCGGTGATCCAGGCTAGGCCGTCACGGTCAACGGCCTTGGCCACGGCGCGGCGCACCTGCACATCATCGAAGGGAAAACGCTCGACATTGAAGGTCAGGCTGCGAAACGGGTTGGCCTTGCGGATGCGGCTGTGCATCTGCAAGTCCGGATTGGCGCGGATGGCTCGGGCATTCTGGGTCGGCGCATCGACGGTGAAGTCCGACTGGCCGGATTCCAGGGTACTGAAGCGGATCATCGGCTCGGGGACGATGCTCAGTTCCAGGCGGTCGAGGTAGGCCTCGCCCTGGTGCCGGGTGACCGCAGGTGCCCAGTTGTAGCCCTTGCGCTTGACGAAGTTGGCGCCCTGGTCGCGGGTGTAGCTTTCCAGCACGAAGGGCCCGGAGCCGATCGGGTGTTCGGCGATGGATTTCGGCGCTTCGAGGATCTGCCGTGGCGAGATCATGCTCAACCAGGACTGCGCCAGCACATCGAGGAATGGCGAATAAGGCTCGCGCAGGTGCGCTTGGAAGGTGTACTCATCAACGATGCGCCCGTCCACATAGGGGGCGATGTAGGCGGCGGCCAACGGCGACTTGGTCGCCGGGTCGCGCATGTGTTCAAGGTTGACCTGCACGGCGCGGGCGTTGAATTTCTCGCCATCGCTGAAGGTCACGTCATCGCGCAGATGAAAGGTGTAGGTCTTGCCGTCCTCGGAAATCTCCCAGGACTTGGCCAGCCACGGCGAGATATTGCCCTGCTCGTCCTGGTACAGCAGGCAGTCGAACAGAATGCGGCCCAGCCACTGCACGTTGCCGTGGGAAATCGAATGCACGTCGAGGGTGGTGGTGTCCGACGCCGTGGACACCCGCAAGGTGCCGCCGGGCTTGCCCGGGACGGCCTCGTAATAATCTTGCGCGGCGTAACTCAAGGTGCCGTTGGCCAGCGTGCCGTCGATGCCGCTGCTGCCCTGCCCCGCGGCCGGCTCCACCGGCTTGCAGGCGCCCAGGACCAGCAACGCACCCAGCATGGCGGGCGGGCCCAGCCTTGCGATTAGTCTCATGCAGTTCTCCTGCAGGTGCCGCGCGAACGGCACCCGCCCCTGGCTCAGAAGTTGTAGGCAATACCGGTGTAGGCACCAAAGCCGTCACCCGGGTACAGCGACGCGGTGTCCTGGCCCTTGGCGTCGTAGCTGGGCGCCAGGGCGGTGACGTAGTCCTTGTCGGTGAGGTTCTTCAGGTCCAGGTACACCTGCCAGGTCTTGTTCGGCGCGTCGTAGCCCAGGCGTGCCCCCCACAAGGTGTAGGACGGGGCGTAGAAGCTGTTGGCGTAGTCCACTGCTGTGCTCGACGCCGAGCGCACGTTGACCCCGGCGTAGAAGCCATTCGCGTACTGGTAGAACAGCTCGCCCTGGTAGATGTGCTTGGGCAGGCCCGGCAGCTCGTTCTTGGCGAACAGCGGGTCGTTGCGGTAATGGAAGTCGTTGAGGGTGTAGGCCTGGCGCCAGCTCAGCACATCGCCGTTATCGCGCTGCCAGAGCTTGGTGGTCAGCCCCGCCTCGATGCCCTGGTGAATGGTCGGGCTGGCGTTGGAGGTCGAGACCACCGCGGCCGAGGTGGCGGTGGCCGGGAGGATTTCGACGTTGAGCAGCTCATCCTTGATCCAGGATTTGTACAGGGTCAGGCTGCCATCGAAGATCTCCGAGCGCCCGCGAATGCCCAGCTCGACGGTGTTGGCGCTTTGCGGCACCAGGGTCTTGGCGAAGTTGGTGGTGACCCCGGAGCCTGAACTCGACCAGGAGCTGGGCGGGTCGATGGAGCGGCTGACGTTACCGAACACTTGCACGTCCGGGGTCAGGTAGTAACGCAGGCCGACCCGTGGCGCCAGCTTCCACTCGTCATAGCGATAGTGGCTGGGGATGCCGCTGGTGTTAGGCCGGTCGCTGAAGCTGACGTCGACGTTGCGCTTGACCTCGATGGCCGACAGGCCGGTGGACAGGTACAGGTTGTCGGTCAGGCCCAGGTCGTTGCCCAGCGACAACACGTGGTCGAAGGAGCCGTCGTACTCGACCTGTTTCTGCAACCGGCCCAGGTCCTTGTCACCGTTGTAGGTGCGCACCCCGGAGCGGATGTGCTGGGTGCTGTTCCAACCCAGGGTGGTGGTGCTCGGCAGGCCGAACAGTTGGTCGCTGCGGGTGTACTTGAGCGAGTAGTTGATGTCGCGCCAGTCCCAGTAGTTGGGGTTGACCGTGCTCTTCTTGCTGAGGATCTGCGGGTAGTTGTGATAGACCAGGCCGGCCACCAGGGTCGAGTCGTCGTCAAAGGTGTAGGTGGTCTTGCTGCCGACCCAGGTCGAGCCTTCCTTGGTCGAGTCGCCACGGGTGGCGCGGGTGCTGGGGTTGGTCTGCGACGAGTTCTTCTTCAGTTGCGCCAGGGTCAGGGCCCCGGAGTTCTCGTGGTACTCCTCGCGGTAGCGGATGTACAGGCGGGTTTCCAGCTTGGGGTTGAAGCGGTAGCCGAAGTTGGTCACCACGCCCTTGGCCTTGGTGAAGGTAAAATCCTGGTAACCGTCGCGCTTGGCGTTGTCGACGCTGACGAAATAATCAGCGTTACCGGCCACGCCACCGGTGCTCAGGGTCTGCTTCTGCCAGCCAAAGCTGCCGCCTTCGAGCTTGATGCGATTGCCCGGCGCAGTCAGCCCGGAGTTGGTCACGAAATTGATCGCCCCGCCCAGGGACAAGGCGCCGTACTCGAAGGCGTTGGCTCCGCGCAGCACTTCGGTGTAGTTCAGGCCCTGGGTGTCGAGCAGTTCATAGGGCGTGCCGCCAGCGCCGGTCAGGGCCAGGCCGTCGAAGAGGAACTTGGTGCCTTCGCGAAAGTAACCCGGCGAGGTGTTGGCGCCCGAACCTCGGATGGAAATCTTGATGGCATCGTTGCCACCGGCGGCCTGGGCATACACCCCCGGCTGATAGGCCAGAGTGTCTTCCAGGGTGGCCGAACGGCCCTTCTCCACCTCGGCCTGCTGGACCAGCCCGGTACCGCCGGGGATTTCGTCCAGTTGCGCCTGCGCATTTTCTACCGGGGTGGTTTTGGCGGCCTGGACGGTAACCGTCTCCAGGCGTTGTTCAGTCTGTGTGGCATCGTCGGCCTGGGCCAGCGGTGCCAGGCTCAACAGGGCTGCGCCGACGCTGGCCAGCTTCCAGTCCCTGCCTACTACTTTGGTCGAATAATTGGATAAAACGGCTGTTTCCCGAGGCACGAAATTCAAGGTCTTGCTCCCCACCTGATTGAAAAATAGGCGAGTTTCTATTGGTATAGTCAATCTCGGGGGAAGCTGTTGCAGCCTCCGTGCCAACCTGCAAAACCCCTGTATATCCTGTGCTTGACGCCTCGCCGAGGTTTAAACAATTGTTCGAAATCCAGGCATCTGTGGAACTGCTGTTGCCTGGCAAACAGTTGATCATGCACCCGCCTCTGATAGATACGCTCGATAGACCTATCAACAAGGTCGATTAGTCCCACATTCCGTACGGGAATACACTAGCGCGCATAACGTGCGCTTAGAGCCCTGCCTCAGACAGGAGCCTGCGACACACCGTGCTTACCCACCCAGCCAACTGCGCTTGCGACGCCTTGTTGCCGGGCATGCCTATGCCTGCAGCTTTGTGCGGCCGACAAGAATGAGGAGATACCCATGGGACTTGGCAGACGACAGTTCTTCAAGCTCTGTACCGCCGGCGTCGCCACCGCCACCTGTGCAAGCCTGGGCTTTGCCCCCGGCGTGGCCCAGGCGACCCAGTCGCGCCAGTACAAGCTGCTGCGCGCCAAGGAAACCCGCAACAACTGCACCTATTGCTCGGTCGGTTGCGGGATTCTCATGTACAGCCTGGGCGACGGTGCCAAGAACGCCAAGGCGCGCATCTTCCATATCGAAGGCGACCCCGATCACCCGGTCAGCCGCGGCTCGCTGTGCCCCAAGGGCGCCGGCCTGGTCGACTACGTGCACAGTGAACAGCGCCTGCTCTACCCCGAGTACCGCGCGCCGGGCTCGGACACATGGCAGCGCATCAGTTGGGACCACGCCATCGAGCGCATCGCCCGCTTGATGAAGGATGACCGCGACGCCAACTTCATCGAGAAGAACGCCAAGGGCACCACGGTCAACCGCTGGCTCAGCACCGGCATGCTCTGCTCCTCGGCGGCCAGCAGCGAAACCGGCTCGCTCGACCAGCGCTTCACCCGCGCCCTGGGCATCCTCGGTACCGACAGCCAGGCGCGGGTCTGCCATGCGCCGACGGTTGCCGCGCTGGCGCCGACCTTTGGCCGTGGCGCCATGACCAACAACTGGGTCGACATCAAGAACGCCAACGTCGTGCTGATCATGGGCGGCAATCCCGCCGAAGCGCACCCGGTGGGCTTCAAGTGGGTGATCGAGGCGAAGATCCGCAACGGTGCCAAGGTCATCGTCGTCGACCCGCGCTTCAACCGCAGCGCCGCGGTGGCCGACATCTACTCGCCGATCCGCGCCGGCTCCGATGTGACCTTCCTGTTGGGCGTGGTCAACTACCTGATCAGCCACGACAAGATCCAGCACGAGTACGTGCGCCACTACACCAACGCCAGCCTGATCGTGCGCGAGGACTACCACTTCGACGACGGCCTGTTCAGCGGCTACGACGCGAAAAAACGCAGCTACGACCGCAGCTCCTGGAGCTACGAGCTCGACAGCAAGGGCTACGCCAAACGCGACCTGACGTTGCAGCACCCGCGCTGCGTGTGGAACCTGCTCAAGGCCCACGTCAGCCGCTACACCCCGGAGATGGTCACCAACGTCTGCGGCACGCCCAAGGATGACTTCCTCAATATTTGCGCGATCCTTGGCGAAACCAGCGCCCCGGACAAGACCGCGACCTTCCTCTACGCCCTGGGCTGGACCCACCACACCAACGGCGCACAGATGATCCGCGGCTCGGGGATGATCCAGCTGCTGCTGGGCAACATCGGCATGGCCGGTGGCGGGGTCAACGCCCTGCGCGGCCACTCCAACATCCAGGGCTACACCGACCTGGGCCTGTTGTCGCTGCGCCTGCCCGGCTACATGAACCTGCCGTCCGACGAGCAGACCACCCTGGCCAGCTACCTCAAGCAGACCACGCCGACAGCGCTGCTCGAAGATCAGGTCAACTACTACAAGCACACGCCAAAATTCTTCGTCAGCCTGATGAAAAGCCTGTGGGGCGACAAGGCCACCAAGGACAACGACTGGGGCTTCGACTGGCTGCCCAAGTGGGACGACAGCTACGACGTGCTCAACTACAGCAACCGCATGTACGAGGGCAAGGTCAACGGCTACATCGCCCAGGGCTTCAACCCGGTGGCGGCCTTCCCCGACAAGAACAAGGCCCAGGCGGCGCTGGCCAAACTCAAGTTCCTGGTGATCATCGACCCGCTGGCCACCGAGACCTCGAGCTTCTGGCAGAACCACGGCGAGCAGCACGATGTCGACACCGCCGCGATCCAGACCGAAGTGTTCCGCCTGCCCTCCTCGTGCTTTGCCGAAGAAGACGGCTCGATCGTCAACTCCGGGCGCTGGCTGCAATGGCACTGGGCCGGTGCCGCGCCGCCCGGCGAGGCCTGGCACGACGGCAAGATCCTCGGCCACCTGTTCCTGAAAATCCGCGAGCTGTACGAAAAGGAAGGCGGCGCCAACCCGGCACCGATCCTCAACATGGCCTGGGACTATGCCGACCCGCTGGACCCCAAGCCCGAAGAAGTGGCCAAGGAATCCAACGGCCGCGCCCTCGCCGACCTGCACGACGAACAAGGCAAACTGATCCTGCGCAAGGGCCAGTTGCTCAACGACTTCTCGCAACTGCGCGACGACGGCAGCACCCAGTGCTTCAACTGGATCTTCGCCGGTTCCTGGACCGAACAAGGCAACCAGATGGCCCGTCGCGACAACGCCGACAGCGGCCTGGGCTGCACCCCGGGCTGGGCCTGGGCCTGGCCGCAGAACCGGCGCATCCTCTACAACCGCGCATCAGCCGACCCGCAGGGCCAGCCGTGGGACCCCAAACGCAAGCTGATCGGCTGGGACGGCGAACGCTGGAGCGGCGTCGATGTGCCCGACTTTGCCGTCAGCGCCGCCCCCGGCGGCAAGGTCAACCCGTTCATCATGCTGCCTGAAGGCCTGGGCCGGCTGTTCTCGGTGGGCGCGATGAACGACGGGCCGTTCCCCGAGCACTACGAGCCGACCGAAAGCCCGCTGACAAGCAACCCGCTGCACCCGAACGTGACCTACAGCCCGACCGCACGGCTGTACGAAAACGACCGCCAGCGCATGGGTAAACGCGAAGAGTTCCCCTACGTGGCGACCACCTACTCGATCACCGAACTATTCCGCCACTGGACCAAGCACGCGCGCCTGAACGCCATCGTCCAGCCCGAGCAGTTCGTCGAGGTCGGCGAGAAGCTGGCGGCCGACAAGGGCATCGTCCAGGGCGATATGGTCAAGGTCAGCACCAAGCGTGGCTACATCAAGGCCAAGGCCGTGGTGACCAAGCGCATCCGTCGCCTGGCGGTCGATGGCCAGGACGTCGACACCATCGGTATCCCCTGCCACTGGGGTTATGAAGGCAGCACGCGCAAGGGCTTTCTGGCCAACACCCTGACCCCGGGCATCGGCGAGTCGAACACCCATACGCCGGAGTACAAGGCGTTTCTCGTGAACATTGAAAAGGTCTGAGGGCGAACACCATGTCCATGCAATCCCAAGACATCGTCCGCCGCTCGGCCACCAACGTGCTGACCCCGGCGCCACACACCCGCGATCACCAGGCCGAAGTGGCCAAGCTGATCGACGTGAGCATCTGCATCGGCTGCAAGGCCTGCCAGGTGGCCTGCAACGAATGGAACGACCTGCGCGATGAAGTCGGCCACAACGTCGGCGTGTACGACAACCCGGCCGACCTGTCGGCCGAAACCTGGACGCTGATGCGTTTTGATGAAGTCGAAGACGAAAGCGGCAAGCTCCAATGGCTGATCCGCAAGGACGGCTGCATGCACTGCGCCGACCCCGGCTGCCTGAAAGCCTGCCCGCAACCGGGGGCGATCATCCAGTACGCCAACGGTATCGTCGACTTTCAGTCCGAGCACTGCATCGGTTGCGGCTACTGCATCGCCGGCTGCCCGTTCGATGTGCCGCGCATCAGCCAGAAAGACAACAAGGCCTACAAGTGCACGCTGTGCGTCGACCGGGTTTCGGTCGGCCAGGAGCCGGCCTGCGTCAAGACCTGCCCGACCGGAGCGATCAACTTCGGCAGCAAAGAGGACATGCTGCACCAGGCCGGCGAACGGGTCAGCGAACTGCAGGGCCGCGGCTTTGCCGGTGCCGGCATCTATGACCCGCAAGGCGTGGGCGGTACCCACGTGGTCTACGTGCTGCAGCACGCCGACAAGCCGCAGCTGTACCACAAGCTGCCCACCGACCCGCGCATCAGCAACGCCATCCAGGGCTGGAAAGGCTGGATGAAACCGGTGGCCGCGGCGGCGTTCTTCGCCACCCTGGCCGGCACCCTGTTCCACTACATCGGCGTCGGCCCCAACGAGGTCGACGAACAGGATGAGAAGCTCGAAGAGGATACCCACGCATGAACAAGGACAAACTGATCCTGCGCACGCGTTTCATCGAACGCGCCAGCCACTGGTTCATGGTGATCTGCTTCTTCGCCGTGGCGCTGTCGGGGCTGTCGTGGTTCTTCCCCTCGCTCAACGGCCTTAACGCGGTGTTCGGCACCCCGCAGCTGGCGCGCATCCTTCATCCGTTTTTCGGTGTGCTGGTGTTTTTGCTGCTGATGTTCCTGTTCGTGCGCTTCGTGCGCTACAACCTGCCCGAGCGCGAAGACCTGCAGTGGTTCAAGAACCTCAAACAGGTGCTGGCCGGCGAGCATGAACCGGCGCTGAACATCGGCAAGTACAACGCCGGTCAGAAGATCCTGTTCTGGGGCATCATGGGCCTGATCAGCCTGCTGCTGCTCAGCGGCGTGGTGATCTGGCGGCCGTACTTCGCCCCGCTGTTCAGCATCCCGACCATCCGTATCGGCCTGCTGGTACACGCGCTGGCCGGCATCAGCCTGATCCTGCTGATCATCGGCCATGCGTACCTGGCGTTCTGGGTCAAAGGCTCGATTCGCGGCATGGTCACCGGCTACGTCAGCCGCCGTTGGGCCAAGACCCACCACGACCGCTGGTACCGCCAACTCAACAGCAAGCAAAGCAAAGCCGGGAGCGACAAATGAGCAGCATCCAGATGACCCCGGTGCAGACGCCCAGCGGCGGCGTCAACGAGATCGTCGCGGTGCTGCTGCCGTCGCTCAAGGACCGCTACCGCAAAC
Organism: Pseudomonas tructae; assembly: GCF_004214895.1. NCBI lineage: Bacteria > Pseudomonadati > Pseudomonadota > Gammaproteobacteria > Pseudomonadales > Pseudomonadaceae > Pseudomonas > Pseudomonas tructae. Next base: position 3,805,556 of record NZ_CP035952.1, read on the forward strand.
GTGCGACGCGTCTGCGCCAGCTGGCCGATGGGCATGCCATGGGCGATTACCTGGGCTTTTGTGCCAGCATCGCTGATGCCCAGCAGCAACTGCTGGCCACGCTGCCGCTGCCTGAGGCACTGGCAGCCGGACTGGCCGCGCGCCTGAACGAAGGCCGGCCACCGCTGGCGAGCGCCGAGTACCCGCGCGACGGTTACTGGCAGCAGCTGCTGAGCGCCTTGATCGATGCGCTTTACAGCAACGCCAACCCGACCGTGCGCAGCACCCTGGACACCTTGCGCGGCTACTCGGCGGCGCAGCTGGAAGTACTGGCCAGTGCCCTGCTCGCCGCTGACTATGAGCAGGTCGACAGCGGCCAGGCGCTATTCCTCTGGAGCGCGCTGGCGTTGTATTTCACCCAACTGGCCAATGCCCTGCCCGCCTCGGCCAGGGCCGGCCTGGGCGAGCAACGCCAGCATTGCCCGGTGTGCGCCAGCGCGCCGGTGGCCAGCGTGATCATGACCGGCGCCCAGGCCGGGCTGCGTTACCTGCATTGCGGCCTGTGCGAAAGCCGCTGGCACATGGTTCGGGTAAAATGCAGCAACTGCGAAGCCACCGGCGCCCTGGACTACTGGTCGCTGGAACGGCAGGATGCGCCGATAAAGGCCGAGAGCTGCAACGACTGTCACAGCTACCTGAAAGTGTTGTACCCGGAAAAGGACCGCGACCAGGACGTACTGGCCGATGACCTGGCTTCCCTGGCGCTGGACGCCGAGGTGGAGCGCGAGGGGTATGGGCGCAGTGCTGTCAGTCCGTTTCTGTTTCCTGGCTGATAAACCTGATCGCGGGGCAAGCCTGCTCCCACAGGATCTGCACAATCCCTGTAGGAGCGGGCTTGCCCCGCGATAAAGCCCCCATACCAATACGGAACCCCCATGGGCATCAAGAAATCCTCCGCCGAACTCAAACGCGACCTGAAAAGCGTCGCCAGCAACCTGGAACGCACCGCCGGTGAAATCAGCAAACTGGCCGAACGCATCGACGGCGTCGACGTGGTCGCCGTGTTGCACCTGATGAATCGCCTGTACAAGGACTCCGACAAACTCAAAGCCTACGCCGACGAGATCAAGGGCGGGCGCATCGTGCGCGGCAAAGCCGAGTAATCAGCCCATGCGCCCGGCAACCAGCAGCACCCCGATCTGCTCGGCCAGGTGCAGCAGCTCGGCATAAGCGCCGCTGTCGTGCAGCACGCTGCGCGACTGGCCCTGGGGCCTGAACATTGTGCCCGTCAGTCGATCGCCAAACAGCATCATTGCCCGTGCGCTGTCATCCTGTCGTGACGTCCAGCACAGGCCCTGTACCTCAGGGTTCTGCCGGTAAATCGCCTCGGCCCACAGGCGGGTCTGCGGGTACTGGTCCTTCTCGGTATCGATCAACTGGTTGCGCGGCACCCCGAGCTTGCGCAACGCCTTGCTGCCCAGGTCCACCAGCAGCAGGTCCTGTGCACTGAGCAGCACCGAGTGCAACTGCCCGTGCAATTTGAGCGTGTCGTAGGTCTTGAGGCCAGCGGCAAAAGGCACGTCGTGGAACACTGTTTCCAGCGCCGCACAGTCAAAGCTGGTGCCACCGTACAAGGTCGGGATCGGCTGGCCGCGGGCATCCCTGATCGGGCTGAAACGGGCATTGCCCTTGAGCCCGGGGTTGAACTGGCCGGGGCCGTACTGATCCAGGTGAACACGGTGGATCGGCGTAGCCCTGGCCCAGCTCAGGGTCGATAACTGCAGCACACCGGCAGGCGCCGGTGTATCAACCATGGGCGACGCCCTGCAGTTCGTCTTCGGCGGCGGCCAGCACCTGCTCCGGCGCGCTGCCGAGCAGATCGAGCGGGCGCTTGCCGCCCAGCAAACCATTGGCCGACATGAACCAGTAAGCCAGGCCCCAGCTGTCCTTGGCCTCGGCAAAGCGCGCCAGCACCGGCGCCATGGCCTTGAGCGGCCGGTAACCGGCATCCAGGCCGTACGCCGGGAAGTAATCGACACCATGGTGACGCAGGGCGAAGATCGCCCCTTCGCGCTTCCACTTGTTCGGTTGGGCGCTGGGGTTGCTTGGGCTGAAGCCTGCCAGCCCGGCAATCTGTGCGGCGGTCAACCAGTCGCCGCTCTGCAGCACCGCCGTACGCGCCTGGGCCAGCATCGCTGCCTCCTTGAGCGCATTGGGTGTTGGCGGCGCCTTGGGTACCAGGGCTTCGACGATGGACTCAAGGGCTTGCTGCTGTTGCCGGCCCATCAGGCTTTTGACGAAACCGGCAACGCTGGCGAAGGTTGCGGCAATGGCATCGACCTCACCCGGGCTGGCATCGGCCAGGGCAACCGCCACCACCTGCTCGGCCTGTTGGCGGCTCTGGCGCTTGCGCACATCCTTGGGCGAACCGGCCAGGGCCAGACGCGGATCGGAAGCACGGCGCATACAACCCCCTTTCGATTAGATCGGATATCTATAATTTATAGTAATCCAGATAATCCATGAGCACCAGCCACGTGCCGACGACTGACTAGCAAAACCTGCCAGTGCTCTTACACTTGCCTTGAGTGGCTGAGGAGCACCTGCGATGAACCGCTGTGACGTGCTGATTATCGGCGCCGGCCCCACCGGGCTGGTACTGGCCCTGTGGTTGAGCAAGCTGGGCATCAAGGTACGTATCGTCGACAAGACCGCCGCCCCCGGCACTACCTCGCGGGCCCTGGCGGTGCAGGCGCGAACCCTGGAGCTGTATCGCCAGCTGGACCTGACCGAGGCGATTCTCGAGCAGGGCCACCAAGTGCCGGCGGCCAATTTGTGGGTCAAGGGCGAAGCCGCCGCGCGCCTGCCGTTCAGCGCCATTGGCAGCGACCTTACGCCCTATCCGTTTTTACACATCTACCCGCAGGACCAGCACGAGCAACTGCTGATCGAACGTCTGCAGCGCTTTGGCGTTGAGGTCGAACGGCAAACCGAGCTGCTGGGTCTGAGCCAGGACGCCGAAGGTGTCACGGCCCGCCTGCGCGATGCCGATGGTGTCGAACAAGTGTGCGAAGCCGACTACCTGGGCGGTTGCGACGGCGCCCGTTCGACGGTGCGCAAGGCCCTGGGCATTGGCTTTCCGGGCGGCACCTACGAGCAGGTGTTCTATGTCGCCGATGTCGACGGCGCGGGGCCGGCGTTCAATGGCGAATTGCATGTGGACCTCGACGAGGCGGACTTTCTCGCCGTGTTCCCGCTGGCGGGCAATGGCCGCGCGCGGTTGATCGGAACCGTGCGCGACGAACGGGCCGAACACCCGGAGCATTTGAGTTTCGAGGATGTCAGCCGCCGCGCCATGGAGCACCTGAAGGTCGAGGTCACCCGGGTCAATTGGTTCTCCACCTACCGCGTCCACCACCGCGTGGCCGAGCAGTTCAGCCGCGGCCGCGTCTTGCTGCTGGGTGACGCCGCCCACGTGCACAGCCCGGCCGGTGGCCAGGGCATGAACACCGGCATCGGCGACGCCATCAACCTGGCCTGGAAACTGGCGGCGGTGTTGCAGGGGGCGGCCACCCAGACCTTGCTCGACACCTATGAAATCGAGCGTAGCGCCTTCGCCCGGCGCCTGGTGTCGACCACCGACCAGGTGTTCAACTTCGTCACCGCCGATGGCCGCCTGGCGACCCTGGTGCGCACACGGGTAGCGCCGCTGTTGATCCCGCGGGTGGCCGCGTTCAAGGCCGCGCGCGAGTTACTGTTTCGCACCGTCTCGCAAATCACCCTGAACTACCGCGACATGCCCTTGAGCGTCGGCTGCGCCGGCCAGGTGCACGGTGGCGAGCGCATGCCCTGGGTCAGCGACGGCGGCCACGACAACTACGCGGGGCTGGCGCGCCTGTGCTGGCAGGTACAGGTCTACGGCGCGGCCAGCGGCAGCCTGGTGGCCTGGTGTGCCGAACGCGGCATGCCGCTGGAAGTCTTCGAATGGTGCGACGCCCATGCAAGGTCAGGCCTGCAACTCGACGGCGTGTACTTGTTGCGGCCGGACAGCTACGTCGCCCTGGCCCAGGTCGGTGCCGGGCCGCAGGTGCTGGAAGACTACTTCAGCGCACGCGGGATGCGCGGGTACTAGCCTGATTGTGCGAGAATTGTGCCTGGAATGTCTGGTCTGCCAAGGAATAGCATCATCACTACCCCTGCCCCTGTATCTGCCCCACAACTCGAGTACCGCCGCGTGGCGTTCCTCAATATCTACATCAATGACTTGAGCATCTATGTCGGCGCGCCCCTGATGGCGCTGACGGTGTTCGACTGGATGCCCAAAAGCATTACCGCCACCTGCATACTGGTGATTCTCGGCCTGTGCTTTCTGAGCTTCCCATTGGCGATGCTGGTGCGCTGCCCGCTGTGCAACGCGGCGATGCTGCACCTGTACAAGGACGAACCCGGCACCGCACTGTCACGCCGGGTCGGCTTCAGTGAAGTGCGCAGGCTCAAGAAGGTGCGTTGCCTGAAGTGCGACGGGCTGTTGAAGATTCGCGATTGATCGTAGGGCCTCATCGCGGGGCAAGCCCGCTCCCACAGGGCTGGTGAAAAACTGTGAGAGCGGGCTTGCCCCGCGATCACGCCACCTCGGCCCGGGCGAAACGGTAGCTGGTCACCGCGCACAGCAGCAACCCGGCCAGGGCCAGCGAGCCACCGACAAAGCCGATGTTGCCCAGGCCCATGTGCACACTGACCAGGCTGCCGATCAACGCCCCGGCGCCAATGCCGATGTTGTAGATGCCGGAAAACATGGCCATGGCCACGTCGGTGGCATCCGAGGCCAGGATCAGCACTCTGGATTGCAGCGCCAGGCTGAAGCACATGATCGCAACGCCCCAGAACACGCTCAAGCTGCCGAGCAGGCGGAAGTCGCCGGACAACGGCAGCAACAGCAGCAGACAGGCCGCCAGCATGGCGATCGCACCCATCAGAAAACCCTGGGGGAAGCGCTCGCTGTAACGGCTGAACAGCACCGAACCAAAAACTCCGGCACCGCCAAACAGCAACAGCAGCACCGTGGTCATCTGACCGCCGATCTGCGCCACATTCAGCGCGAACGGCTCGATGTAGCTGTAGGCGGTAAACTGCGCGGCAATCACCAGCGCCACCAGCACGTACACGGTCACCAGCGCCGGACGCTTGAACAATACCGGCACGCTGCGCAGCGAGCCGGAGTTCTGGCTGGGCAACAGCGGCAAGGATTTGACCAGGCACAGCAAGGTCGCCAACGCCACCCCGGCAATCGCCAGGAAGGTGGTGCGCCAGCCCAGGGCCTCGCCGACCACCCGCCCCAGGGGAATGCCCATGACCATCGCCAGGGTGGTGCCGGTCGCCAGCAAGCCCAGGGCCTTGGCCTGTTGCCCCGGCGGCGCCACGCGTACCGCCAGCGAGGCAGTGATGGCCCAGAACACCGCATGGGCCAGGGCGATGCCGATACGGCTGACCAACAGCATGGCGAAGCTCTGCGCCACCCACGAGAGCAGATGGCTGAGGATGAACAGGGCAAAGACGATGATCAGCAACTTGCGCCGCTCGATATTGCGCGTCAGCAACATCATCGGCAGCGAGGCCAGGGCCACCACCCAGGCATAGATGGTCAGCATCAGCCCGACCTGGGCGGTGGACATCTCGAAACTGCGGCCGATGTCGCTGAGCAGCGCCACCGGGACGAATTCAGTGGTGTTGAAAATGAACGCCGCCAGGGCCAGGGCGATGACACTCAGCCAACTGCCGGTTCGCGCATCCACGGATGTATTCATGAGTAAAGCCTTGCTCCGAGTCGTTTGCGGTTGCCGGGAACGAAAAACGCGCCCAGCGCCAGGCACTCCTGCCGGTCGGGCCTGAGTGAAGCGTGTGCGCTGAGGAAGAGTTATAAGTCTGCGGGGTATCGCTTGCTGGCAAGGATAGTACGTCAGCACCGAGGCTGTCACAACCGCGCAGGCCTGGAGTACCATGGCGCGATTCGTTCATGGAAGATTCCCCGCTATGTCTCTACCTTCCCAGGCTTTGGCCAATATCCTCGACAACGCCAGCCTGATCGCCGCTATCGAGCAGGGCCATGCGCCCGCCTACCTGTACTTCTGGGGCCATCGGCAAAAGGTCGACGGCACGCCGGATAAAAGCTGCTTCAGCCAATGGTTCGAAGCCGGCTTCACCGAACAGGGCAGCCACTACCCCAGCGCCGAGCACTACATGATGGCCGGCAAGGCGCGGCTGTTCGACGACCAGGCAACCCTTGCGAAGATCCTCGCCGCCGCCACGCCCGCCGAGGCCAAGAAGCTTGGCCGCGAAGTCGCCGGTTACGATGACGCGGCCTGGGTGGCCGAGCGCTCGGCCATTGTCGAGCAGGCCAACCTGCTCAAGTTCGAGCAGAACCCGGGGCTGCGCAAGTTTCTGCTGTCCACCGAGGGCCAGGTGCTGGTCGAAGCCAGCCCGGTGGACCGCATCTGGGGCATCGGCCTGGACGCCAAGGCGCCGCAGGCGGCCGACCCGCGCCAGTGGCAGGGCCTGAACCTGCTGGGCTACGCCCTGATGTGCGTGCGCGAGCGCCTGGCCTGAGGCGCCCGCGCAGGAATTTCCTGCGCTGCTACACTCTTATTCGCGCAGATGGAGGATTCCCTCATGTCCGATAAAGAGATCACCACAGCCCTTAACCTGATCAACCAGCGTCAGGCCCGCCTCGCTTCGGCGTGCAAGGAGATTGCCGACTGGATCGATCGCCAGGGTGACGTGCCGGTGGCCGGCAAGATCCGCGACACGCTCAAGGCGGTCGAGGCCGACGATCAGCTGGTCAGAAAGACGCTCACCTCCCTGAGCATCGAACGCCCTCTGCCGCGCTTCCGCTAAGCCGGCGGCCTGGGGCGGGATGAGTATCCTCTACGACGAACGCGTCGACGGCGCCCTGCCCCCGGTGCAAAAGCAGGCACTGTTGCAAGCCTTGCAGGCTCAGTTGCCAGGCCTGGACATCCTTCACAGCGAAGAAGACCTCAAGCCCTACGAATGCGACGGCCTCTCGGCCTACCGTTCAACGCCCATGCTGGTGCTGTTGCCGCACACCCTCGAGCAGGTCCAGGGCATCCTCGCCCTGTGTCATGCCCGCCAGGTGCCGGTAGTGGCCCGCGGCGCCGGCACCGGCCTCTCGGGTGGCGCCTTGCCACTGGAGCAAGGCGTGCTGCTGGTGATGGCGCGCTTCAACAAGATCCTCGCGATTGACCCGGCGGCCCGCACCGCCCGGGTCCAGCCGGGGGTGCGCAACCTGGCGATTTCCCAGGCCGCCGCAGCCTACGGCCTGTACTACGCACCCGACCCATCGTCACAGATCGCCTGCTCGATTGGGGGCAACGTCGCCGAAAACGCCGGTGGCGTGCATTGCCTGAAGTACGGCCTGACCGTGCACAACCTGCTCAAGGTCGAGGTGCTTACCATCGAAGGTGAATCCCTGACCCTCGGCGCCGACAGCCTCGATGCCCCGGGTTTCGACTTGCTGGCGCTGTTCACCGGCTCCGAGGGCCTGCTTGGGATCATCACTGAAGTCACGGTCAAACTGCTGCCCAAGCCCCAGGTGGCCAAGGTCCTGCTGGCGGCCTTCGACTCGGTAACCAAGGCCGGCCGTGCGGTGGGCGATATCATCGCGGCCGGGATCATCCCCGGCGGCCTGGAGATGATGGACAACCTGGCGATCCGCGCCGCCGAAGACTTCATCCATGCCGGCTACCCGGTGGAAGCCGAAGCGATCCTTTTGTGTGAACTCGATGGTGTCGAAGCCGACGTGCACGACGACTGCCAGCGGGTCCGCGCCCTGCTCGAACAGGCCGGCGCCACGCAAGTGCGCGAGGCCCGTGACGAGGTGGAGCGGGTGAAGTTCTGGGCCGGGCGCAAGAACGCCTTCCCGGCGGTGGGACGGATTTCTGCCGACTATTACTGCATGGACGGCACCATCCCGCGTCGCGAACTGCCGCGGGTGTTGCAGCACATCGCCGCGCTGTCGCGCAAGTATGACCTGCGGGTGGCCAATGTCTTTCATGCCGGCGACGGCAATATGCACCCGCTGATCCTCTTCGACGCCAACCAGCCCGGTGAGCTTGCGCGGGCCGAAGCCTTTGGCGGCGAAATCCTCGAACTGTGCGTGAGCGTCGGCGGCAGCATCACTGGCGAGCATGGCGTGGGCCGGGAGAAAATCAACCAGATGTGCGTGCAGTTCAACAGCGACGAGCTGACCCTGTTCCACGCCGTCAAGGCGGCCTTCGACCCCCAAGGCCTGCTCAATCCCGGCAAGAACATCCCGACCCTGCACCGCTGCGCCGAGTTCGGCGCCATGCATGTGCACGCAGGGCAACTGCCCTTCCCTGAACTGGAGCGTTTCTGATGTCCGCTGGCCACGATCACGATGCCAGCCAGGCGCTGCTCGAACAGGTCAACCAGGCCCGCGCCGAAGGCAGTCCGGTGCAGATTCGTGGTGGCGCCAGCAAGGCCTTTCTCGGCCGCCCGGTAGTAGGAGCCGAGCTCGATACCCGGGCGCACCGGGGCATCGTCAACTATGACCCGAGCGAACTGGTCATCACCGCCCGCGCCGGTACGCCACTGAGCGAACTGTCGGCAGCCCTTGAGGCCGCCGGGCAGATGCTGCCCTGCGAGCCGCCGCACAGCGACGACGGCGCCACCCTCGGCGGCATGGTCGCTGCCGGTTTGTCCGGGCCACGCCGGCCCTGGGCCGGCTCGGTGCGCGACTATGTGCTCGGCACCCGGGTGATCAGCGGCCTGGGCCTGCACCTGCGCTTTGGCGGCGAGGTGATGAAGAACGTCGCCGGCTACGACCTGTCGCGCTTGATGGCCGGCAGTTTCGGTTGCCTGGGGCTGATCACCGAGGTGTCGCTCAAAGTGCTGCCCATACCGCGCTGCGCAGCACACCTGGCCCTGCACATCGACCCGCAACAAGCGTTGCAGAGACTGGCGCAATGGGGCCAGCAAGGGCTGCCGATCAGCGCCGCCTGCCATGACGGCAGCGCATTGCGCCTGCGCCTGGAGGGCGGTGAAGGTTCGGTCAAGGCCGCCCGCGAGCGACTTGGCGGGGAGCCCTTCCAGGCCAGCTGGTGGCAAGACTTGAACGACCGCCGCTTGGCTTTTTTCGCAGGCGCCACCCCGCTTTGGCGCTTGTCGCTGCCCAACCACCGGCCGCTGCTGGAGCTGCCCGGCGAGCAGCTGCTGGACTGGGCCGGTGCCCAGCGCTGGCTCAGGTCCCAGGCCCCGGCTGAAACCATTCGCGCCGCCGTCAAGCACCTGGGCGGCCATGCCACCTGCTACAGCGCCAACGACACGCCGTTCCAGGCGCTGCCTGCGGCCTTGCTGCGCTATCACCAGCAACTCAAGCAGCGCCTTGACCCGCAACGGATCTTCAACCCCGGGCGGATGTACGCGGAGATTTGAGCCATGCAGACCACCCTCAGCGATGCCGCCAAACGCCTGCCCCGCGCCGAAGAGGCCGAAAGCATCCTGCGCAGTTGCGTGCACTGTGGCTTTTGCAATGCCACCTGCCCGACCTACCAATTGCTCGGCGATGAGCTGGACGGCCCGCGCGGGCGCATCTACCTGATCAAGCAGGTGCTCGAAGGCCAGCCGGCCAGCGCCAAGACCCAGCTGCACCTGGACCGCTGCCTGGCCTGCCGCAACTGCGAAACCACCTGCCCGTCCGGGGTCGATTACCACAACCTGCTGGACATCGGCCGCGCCGTGGTCGACCAGGCCGTGCCCCGCCCGCCCCTGCAACAGGCCTTGCGCAGCGGCCTGCGCCAACTGGCCGGGCATCCGGCGACCTTCAAGCGCCTGGTACAACTGGGGCGCCGCGTCGACAACCTGATGCCAGCACCACTCAAGGCCAAGCTGCCGCGTGGCACGGTTGAGGCACAACCACGCCCGCCCGTGCGCCATGCACGACGCGTGCTGCTGCTCGAAGGCTGCGTGCAGCCAGGCTTGTCGCCCAACACCAACGCCGCCACGGCGCGGGTCCTCGATCGCCTGGGCATCAGCGTCACCCCGGCGCCCCGGGCGGGCTGCTGTGGCGCGCTCGATTACCACCTGGATGCCCAAGCCACCGGCCTTGAGCGCGCCCGGCGCACTATCGACGCCTGGTGGCCCGCCATCGAGGCCGGTGCCGAAGCGGTGGTGCAGACCGCCAGCGGCTGCGGCGCCTTCGTCAAGGAATACGCCAAACTGCTGCAGAGCGATGCACAGTACGCCGCCAAAGCCCGGCGGGTCAGCGAGCTGGCCAGGGACCTGGTCGAGGTCATCGGCGCCGAGCCCCTGGAGCCGTTGGCCTGTCACAGCAGCCAGGTGCTGGCGGTGCATTGCCCCTGTAGCTTGCAGCACGCACAGAAGCTGGGCGGCAGCCTTGAAGCCCTGCTCCGGCGCCTGGGCTTCAACCTCAGCCAGGTGCCCGATGGCCACCTGTGCTGCGGCTCGGCGGGCACCTATTCACTGACCCAGCCGGCGCTGGCCCGGCAGTTGCGCGACAACAAGCTCGACGCCCTGGAAAGCGGCCAGCCGGACCTGATCGTCACCGCCAACATCGGCTGCCAGGCCCACCTCGACGGCGCCGGGCGCACGCCCGTGCGGCACTGGATCGAGCTGCTGGACCAGGCGCTAGCGAAGTCGCCAAGCCTGGCATAAGCTCAATCGGCCAGACCCTGTTCGACAACCCGAGGACTCGTCATGCGCACTCTTGTGCTTGTCTCACTGCTCGTCATCAGCCCCGCCGTGCTGGCCAAGACTGAATGCAGCACCGCCGAAAAGAACCAATGGCAGGACCAGAACAACTTTCAGGAAGAACTGAAAAAGCAGGGCTATGAAATCAAGAAGTTCAAGGTCACCGATGGCAACTGCTACGAGATCTATGGCAAGAACAAGGAAGGCAAGAAGGTCGAGATCTACTTCGATCCGGTCACCGGCAAAAAGGTGAAAGAAGAGATCGACTAAGGTGCGCAGCGAGAGCCTGCGCCTGTGGGACCCAGTGGTGCGCTGGTGCCACTGGTCGCTGGTGGTGGCCTTTGTCGGCGGCTATTTTTTCACTGAAGAAGGCGATGGCTGGCACCGCTGGCTGGGCTACTACGGCCTGGCCATCGTACTGCTGCGTAGCCTGTGGGGGTTTATCGGTACCGGCGCGGCGCGCTGGGCGCACTTCTGGCCGACGCCAACGCGGCTGAAGTGGCACCTGCAGGCGTTACTCAAGGGTGAAGACTATCACCGCCTGGGGCACTCGCCGTTGGGTGCGCTGGTGATGGTGCTGATGTTGCTGCTCATGGCCGGCCTTGGGGTCAGCGGCTTCATGATGGAAGAGATCTACTACTTCTGGGGTGAGGACGGGCTGCGCGATGTCCATGAATTCATGGCCGATGCACTGTTTGCCCTGGTGTGCCTGCACCTTGGTGCGGCGCTGTTCGAGAGCTGGCGGCTGAAGGAGAATTTGCCGCTGTCGATGGTCACTGGCAGGCGGCGTCGGCGGTGAGGCTATCGCGGGGCAAGCCCGCTCCTACAGTGGGCTTGTCCCGCGATACCGATCAATGCATATGCTGGTGATCATGCCCCTGGGCTTGAGCATTCAGCGCCCGCACCGGTGCGCTCACTTCGATGGTCTGCTTGAGGCCCTTGGCATCCTCGACCACCAGGGTCAGCGGCACTTGCTCGCCTTCCTTGAGCTGCTGGTTCAACCCCATGAGCATCACGTGATAGCCATTGGGATCAAGGCTGACGGCCTTGCCGGCAGGCAGCGCAACGCTGTCGACTTCGCCCATTTTCATCACGTCGTTTTCCATGGACATCTCGTGCAACTGCACAGTCTTGGCCACCGGCGAGGCGACGCTGAGCAGCTTGCTGTCGGTGCTGGCGGTGAGTGTCATGAAGGCACCGCTGGACTGCTGCTGTGGCACAGTGGCGCGCGCCCAGGCGTCGCTCACGGTGGTTTCGGCTACGGCCGGCAAGGCCAGGCCGATCAGGGCCAGCGCGGCCAGGGTACGTTTGACAGGGTTGCGAAGCATTAACACACCTCCATGACAGTGAGCAGGTCTTCTGCGCACTCTTTTGCATTGAGCGAATGGGACAGGCCCAGGCGCAACTGGCCGCGGGAATCGAAGACGTAGCTGGTCGAGGTGTGCGAGATGGTATAGGTATCGCCGGCTGGCACCTTCTCGTAGAACACCCCGAACTCCCGGGCGGCTGCCGCGGTTTCTTCAAGGGTACCGGACAACGCCACGAACGACGGGTCGAAGGCCTTGACGTAGGCGTCGAGCACCTCGGGGGTATCGCGCTCGGGGTCGAGGCTGATGAACACCACCTGCAAGAAGCCTGCGTCGCGGCCCATCAGCTTCTTGATCTGCGCCGCACGCGCCAGGGCAGTCGGGCACACCGCCGGGCACTGGGTGAAACCGAAGAACACCATCGGCATCGAACCCCAGAAACTCGACAGGGTACGGACGTTGCCTTGAGGGTCCTTGAGCTTGAATGAACGGCCGAGGATCTTGTTGCTCATGTCCTTGCCGTACTTGAAGTCCAGCGCGCCACCGGAACGGGGGTCGCAACCTGCAAGGGCGCCGAGGCCCAGCAGGCTGATCCCGGCAACAACCTGGCGCCGGGTCAGTAAATCAGTCATGTAACCATCCTTTTGGGAAGGTGCCAGCCCCTGGAAAGAGGGCATGTCGAGAAACCTTCGCATTTTGTCACGGCGGTGGACGCAGGTTCCAGCGCCCAGCGCCCCGTACGTCTGTATCCCAGTGTTTACGGGGTGCGGCCTGTTGTCGCAGGTGATGACAGGAAACCATTCTCACAGAGGCAATACAAAACCTGTGGGAGCGGGCTTGCCCCGCGATGAGGCCCGTCCAGCCCTACACTAATTTCCGACATAATCCACAAAACGGTACACATCCTGCTTGCTGCGAGCCGGCGCATCCCGTGATGCGCTTTTCGTAACGACACATAAGGAAAAGTGCCGTGTTCAAACCGTTAGCAGTCGCTGTAAGCCTGGGTTGTGCAATGTTGTCATCCGGCGCCAGCGCCTATGAATATGGGGAGTATGCCGGGCAAACCCTGGACCGGCTGATCAACGACTACCCCGGGCGTTACCGTGGTACCGCAAGCTTCGAAGGTGCTACCGCCCTGATGCAATCGCAGCTGGGCTTTGGCTACCAGACCCGCCGCCAGGACTTCACCTGGGCCGGCAACCGCAGTTCGCAAAACGTCATCGCATCAGCCCCCGGCCAGAACAGCAGCTATGTGGTGCTCGGCGCCCACTACGACACCTACTTCGGGCGCCCGACCCTGCAAGGCCTGGACGACAACGCCTCGGGCGCGGCGGTACTCACCGAGATCGCCCGCAACCTGGGCGGCGTGGCCCTGGAGAACGGCCTGGAAGTGGTCGGTTTTGGTGCCGAAGAAGAAGGCCTGCGCGGTTCGCGTGCCTATGTCGCGGCCTTGAGCGACAGCCAGCGCGCCAACCTGCTGGGCATGATCAACCTCGACAGCCTGATCACCGGCGACAAGATGTACGCCCACGCCGCCAGCACCAGCGTCGCCAACCCGGCCCTGGGTGCCTACCGCGACCAGCTGCTGCGCATCGCCAGCGAGATGAACATCGCGCTGTTCACCAACCCCGGCCTCAATGCCGAGTACCCGGCCGGCACCGGCTGCTGCAGCGACGGCGACAGCTTCAAGAACCTCAACGTGCCAGTGCTGTTCATCGAGGCGACCAACTGGGAGCTGGGCGATCTGGACGGCTACGAGCAGACCGCCAACCCGGCGATCCCCGGCGGCTCGACCTGGCACGACCCGGCCGAAGACAACCAGCAGGTACTGACCAACGCCCTGGGCCAGGAACGCATCGACCAGCGCCTGCGCGATTTCTCGCGGCTGCTGACCCGCCTGGTACTGGAGCTGACCAACGCCGACCTGCTCGCCTCCACCGCCTCCGGCGGGGCCATGGCGCGGCAGATGGAAGACCAGCTGCAACGCCAGCACCAGGCCCTGACCCGCCTGCATGATCGCCGCTGGCTGAGCCTGCTGGATGCTTCACGGGCAGTGGGCAGCGTTGAGGGTGAAGTGGCAGTGGAAGGCGAAGTTTCGCCGGACAGCGGCTTCGATGCCCCGGGCAACCCGGAGTCGAAACGCGTGGGTGTCTATGGCGTCGCCGATTACCGCCTCAATGAGGCCCTGAGCCTTGGCGCCAGCTTGAGCTTTCAACGCAGCCGCGACAGCCTCGACCACGGCGGACGCATCGAAGGCGATGCCTGGCAGGCCGGCCTGTTTGCCCTGCTCAACGACGGCGGCCCGCAATGGCTGGCCGGCGAGCTGAGTGCCGGGCATACCCGCTTCGACACCCAGCGTTCGGTGTACATCCAGGCCAGCAATGGCCCGGTGCTGCTCGACCAACGCCTGTCCGGCGACACCTCGGCGTGGTTCTGGGGCGCCCGGGTCGACGGCGGTTACGACTTCAGCTTCGGCGCCTTGAAGACCGGCCCGGTGGCGGGCCTGGACTACATGCACTACCGCATCGACGACTTCGACGAAGACGCCAACCTGCGCACCGCCCTGGGCTATGAGCAACAGAACTACGACGCCCTCGAAGCCAGCCTGGGCTGGCGCTTGCACGGCACTGTCGGCCTGGGTGCGAAGATGGCCCTGCAACCCTACGCCAGCGTGCGCTGGGTCCGCGAACTGGCCGATGGCCGCCTGGATGAGATCGACCTGACCAGCCAGGCCGACGGCCGCGTGCGGGTGGCGGACATGGGCAGTGTCGACAAGGACTTTGGCCGGGCGCAACTGGGCGCGCAGTTGATGTTCACCGAGCAGTTGGGCGTGTTTGCCGAGGTCAACAGCCGCTTCGCCCACAGCGAGGGCAACCAGGCCGGCTACTCGCTGGGCGTGCAGTGGCAGTTCTGACCTGCTAGGCGCAAGCGCCCAGGGCCAGTCCAGGTGTGAAACCAGGCACTATGCTTCTGAACATTGCCCACCCGCTGGAGCCTGTTCATGAGCTTTCGCCTTGTTTTGTGCCTGTGGCTGGCCATCGCCACCTGCGCCAGCGCGGCCGAACCGTGGCACCTGGCCCAGGATGAAGACGGCATCAAGGTCTACCTCAGCGCGGTGCCGGGTTCACCCTACCAGCAGTTTCGCGGCGTCGCCCTGATCAAGGCCAGCGTCTCCACCTTGAGCGACCTGCAGGAAAACCTGCGGGTCGCCTGCAAATGGCTGTATGGCTGCGCCGACATGCGCCTGCTCAAGGTCGAGGGCGAGCGCACCTGGGTCTACCTGACCACCGCCCTGCCCTGGCCGGCCAGCACCCGCGACATGGTGATCCTGGTACACAGCGAACGCCGCGACGACGGCAGCCTGGTGCGCCGGCTCAAGGCGGTGCCGGGCATGGTCGAGCACGTGCCGGGGCAGATCCGCGTGCGCCAGCTCAAGGGCCTGTGGACCTTTGTGCCCAAGGGCGAACAACTCACCGAAGTGACCTACGAACTGCAGGCCGACCCTGCCGGCGATATTCCCTCGTGGCTGGCCAACCAGTTCGTCCTTGATGCGCCCACCGTGTCGTTGCGCACCTTGCGTGCGGTGGCTGAGCGCCAGGGTGGGGCGGGGCCCTGAAACAGGATAAACAGGGGCGACGAGAGGTTTTTAACATCCAGAGACGATGGGGGTGAACACCCTGCTATTAGCCCATAACCAGTGGAGTCTATTGTGAGTATTTCCGCGTTACACCATGCACAGTCAATTACGAAGAGTTCTTAAAGCCTCTTTACCAACAGAAATTACCCGGCACATATTTCCGAGCATAACCTCAAGAAACCTAACCCTTCCATGTCAACGCCAGCGAAAAACCCTGACAACAATAAACACTTGAACCAAATTTATCTACACAGATACTTATGGCACTTGTCTTTGCTGCACAAAAGCAATTTATTGCACGGAGCGCCTTATGCCAGAACCCACTACCCGTCCAGCCATCCCTGTAAAATCTGACTCTCCACCTA
This sequence comes from Pseudomonas tructae, assembly GCF_004214895.1. Classification (NCBI taxonomy): domain Bacteria; kingdom Pseudomonadati; phylum Pseudomonadota; class Gammaproteobacteria; order Pseudomonadales; family Pseudomonadaceae; genus Pseudomonas; species Pseudomonas tructae. The sequence continues at coordinate 3,821,587 of NZ_CP035952.1, forward strand.
TACCTCCCAGAGAGACTTCAGCCTACACATTCAGTATCGAAGACATACTTTTCTGGGAGGACACTATTCCACCGATAAATCTGCCATACAATATCGACAATATAAAAGCCTCGCCCAACGCCTATAACGAACTGGTAACCATCGCTATTTCGGCAAGAATCCAACTGGAAGAATTTTTTTCAAACGCCATACCCAACATCCGGCTAGAACTAGAAAAATATATAGCCTCAGCCACTTCCAACATGCAGCCTGGTACGTTGCAAGGCGCACTAGAAATAAAATCAGCTATCAATGAAATTTGGCTAAAGGCAAGACTGAGCAAAAGCTGGAGTGAATCAGGTAATTTCTACGGCGTAGATGCCCTATCACTGGACACGGTTGAAGGTGCGCATCTTTTCGCAGCCTATGTGGATGCATTGGATGGGCCACATACCGGCATGACAAAAATTTACTATGCGAATTTCATCAGGTCGTTGACTGCCGACCATGTCAAACGACTGCTTATCGAAGCAATGACTATTCTGGAAGAGGCCTCAGCGATCACAGATATTTCAATCTTCATCGCCCAAGCCACTACACCAGGTTGGGGCAGTACTTTCAAAGTACCCATTGAACGCGACATACGGCTGGGAAGTATCGCAGGTGCGATCAGTATAGCACCCGCGAACAACCTGACAATTTATAGTGCAATCCAAAATGGCATAGCGCTTTTAAAAGGGTTAGGGGAATCAATTTTAAGTCGCGCTACTGCGGTTGGCATCGGTGCCTTGATCTATTCGCCCGCTCTTGGTAACGGTGAGCGCTACCCTCAAACGCTGCTGAGCATGCCTGCTGGAGCTCTACTTCCACAGCTACCACCCAATCTTCATGAAGCTGCGGTGACGGCAGGAACCGTTGAGCTTCCCTACCGTATCTACGGAGACCACAATGAGTACAAAATCACAGCCACTCCGACAGCGGGAGTCGTTTCGGCCAAGGTACCGGTGAGGATGCTGGTGCTGGATTCGAAAACCAACAGTTACAACTTTACTTCCAGCGACACACTGCCCATTAATCTTAGTTTTCCCATTACCCGTCCGACAAACAACTCGACGGCCTTTCCCGCCCAGCCCGCTGAAGTTCCGAGGTACACGGGCATCACCCTCACCCCGTTACTCATACAGCCTGAAACTTTACCCGCCGCTGAGTTACCAGATTTTAGAGATTGCATTTACTGTTTCCCCGTCGAAAGCGGACTACCACCGATCTACGTTGTGTTCAACACCCCCTACAAAGGAGCGAACACCAAGGGAAAATACAGTGGTCGACTCTATGACCCTGCTAACGCTGGCGGCCCCACGTTAAGCCTAGATTGGACCCGCGCGCAGATCACACAAGGCGGCATTGAATTGGTCAAATTGCACACAGGACGTTTTGGTGCTTCAGATGCGAACACAACTATGGTAAAACGTCTAGAACGCATCTTGCGGGGCGAGTTGAAAACTACACCTATCGACCAACGCTTTTACACACACGAGATCAGAGAGCTTGAACGATACAGAGCCCTAGGCATTGCAGATGGCGCCACTCCAGAAGACAAGGATACCGTATGGAATAACGCTCATACCGCAACCTTGGAAGACTTCAAACTTAAGGATGCCTTCGACTTATTTTACACACCTGAAGCCATCGAAGCCGACGACAAGCAGACACAGCGAGAAACACTATGACTACTATTAATGACATCATCAAAAATGAGTCCCCAACAGACGTCATACTCTTTTTAACTCGAAACAACACAGGCATTTCCTTCCAACGACTTGATGGGCTCTACAACAGAAGCAACTGGCCCCATATCTCCAACAACCTCAACTTGCTTATGCTCATCAAGGAAATGAAAGAAAAGAAACTAATCAAGGATGCCGGACCATTACTGGTTCAAGGGCCGCAGTGGTACGAACCTGATTTCGTGTCAAAAAACAAATACACCTTCGACTGAGCCATCATAACAAATCAGTTGTGAGCCAGGTGATGGCCTGCAAGTAAACATCATCACCCACACTTCAAAACCTACAATTTTTCAACTGCGAAATATCGCTACTTTAGGCGAAATCGACACCTCAGTTGAAGGATGCACAACTTATCGTGTGAGGATCAAGATCGCGCATACATCATCCGCAGGCTGGATAGTCGAGGAAAGTGCGTGTTGACTCGGCACGGACAGGCCCCAGCCTGCCTGCTCCTTCACCTGGCCAAAGCTATCTCTGGTGTGTCCCAGCCCTCGCCTTTATCGATAAAAATCGGCTATCTGATCAAGCACCGACCAATCTGTCTATTTTAATAGACACTCAACATCAGACATAGAATCATAAAATACGGATTTTTCGATAAAAAACGGAATTATTGAAACAATTTGTGAAAAATTTAATTGACACACACCTGCCACTCTTCTTATTTTCCCTCCCTGCCTCACCTTCCATAAAAATAATTTCAAACCTACGGGCAAGCGCCATCCATGCCAGTCTCTTCGCGTGCACCTCACCAGCAGAACACAGGATCGGTTCTCGACTCAGCAGCGGACGCACAGTTCAAAAAGACCCTGAAACTCTGGCAGGTGGTCATCATCGGCCTGGCCTACATCGCGCCCATGACCGTGTTCGACACCTTCGGCATCGTCTCTGGCATCACCGAGGGGCATGTGCCCAGCGCCTATGTGCTGGCCTTGTTGGGCATCCTCTTTACCGCCGTCAGTTATGGCGTGCTGGTGCGGCGTTTTCCCGAATCCGGCTCGGCCTATACCTACACCCGCCGGGCGATCAACCCGCACGTGGGCTTCCTGGTTGGCTGGTCGTCGTTGCTCGACTACCTACTGCTGCCGATGGTCAACGCGCTGCTGGCCAAGCTCTACCTGTCGGTGATGTTCCCCGAAGTGCCGGCCTGGGCCTGGGTGGTGGGTTTTGTCACGGTGATGAGCCTGATCAACATGCGCAGCATCAACCTGGTGGCCAACTTCAACACCCTGTTCGTGGCCATTCAGGCGGTGATCATCGGCGTGTTCATCTACCTCACCGTGCGCGGCCTGCACAGTGGCGAAGGCCTGGGCACCTCGTGGAGCCTGCTGCCGTTTGCCGACCAGGGCACCCACTTCAACGCCCTGGTCGCCGGCGCGACCATCCTGTGCTTTTCGTTCCTGGGCTTCGATGCGGTGACGACCCTGTCGGAAGAAACCGAGAACGCACAGAAAGTCATCCCACGGGCGATCTTGCTGATTGCCCTGATCGGCGGCCTGGTGTTTATCACCGTGTCCTACTACATCCAGGCCTTCTTCCCGAACATGGAACGCTTCCAGGACCAGGAAGCGGCCCTGCCGGAAATCGCTCTGTATGTCGGCGGCAAGCTGTTCCAGTCGATCTTCATCTGCTGCACTTTCATCAACACCCTGGCCTCGGGCCTGGCGTCGCAAGCCAGCGTGTCGCGCCTGTTGTACGTCATGGGCCGCGACAACGTCATCCCGCGGCGCTATTTCGGCCGCCTGCACGGCACCTGGAAAACCCCGGTGATCAACATCGCCATCGTCGGCCTGATCTCGCTGTCGGCGATCTTCTTCGATCTGGTGACCGCCACCTCGGTGATCAATTTCGGCGCGCTGGTGGCGTTCAGCTTCGTCAACCTGGCGGTGATCGTGCACTGCTACCTGCGCGAAGGCTGCAACAAGACCCTGGGCGACAAATTCAAGTATCTGGTGCTGCCGACGATAGGCTTTTGCATCACCGCCATTCTCTGGCTGGACCTGGACAGCCACTCGCTATTGTTTGGCGGCGTGTGGGCGACGCTTGGGGTGTTGTACCTGGCGTACCTGACCAAGGCCTTCAGGGTTGCCCCGCCCAGTTTCATCGCCGAGTAAATGCCCGTAGGACCCAGCCCGTCGACACCGACGGGCTTTGTCTATTGCAAACCCCGACACCACAAGGACGCCCCCATGCTGCTGCGCCGCCTGCTCATTCAATGGAAGATCACCCTGCTCGCCGGCCTGTGCCTGCTGGCCATCGTGGTGGTGCTGATGGCGGCCACGCTGATGCAGTCGAGCCGCAGCGCCGCCCTGGTCAACAGCGCCAGCACGCAGATGCTCGACCACAACGCCCGGCTGCGCCTGCACACCTCGGCGCAACTGCAAGCGGCGAACATTCAGCGCTACTTTCGCGATGCCTACCTGTATGGCGATGGCATCGCCCAACTGGTGATGTTCCTCAGAGGCCAGGGCCGCGACAACCTGCGCCAGGACCTGACCCAGCAAACCCGCCAGGCCCTGGGCAAAAAACCCGACCTGCTCGGCCTGTACCTGGTGTTCCTGCCCAACGCCCTGGACGGCAAGGACGCAGGCTTCGTCGACCAGGCCGCAGTGGGCAGCAACGACAGCGGGCGCTTCTCGCTGTACTGGTCGCAGCCCAACCCCGGGGAACTTGAGTCCGAGGCCATGCCCGAGTCGATGCTGGCCGACACCAGCCTGTCGGCCAACGGCTCAGCCTACAACCGCTGGCTCACCTGCCCGCTGGAAACCGGCGCAGCTTGTGTAGTCGATCCCTACTTCGACAGCGTCGGCGAGCGCAATCCACTGATGACCAGCATCGCCTTCCCGCTCAAGCAGGATGGCAAGATCATTGGCGTGATAGGCCTGGACATCGCCCTCGACAACCTCCAGCAACTGAGCCTGGACGGGCGCAAAGAGCTGTTCGACGGCAACGGCCAGGTCAGCATCGTCAGCCCTGCCGGCTTGCTGGCCGGGCATAGCCGCGACGCCACGCAACTGAGCAAGACCTTCGAGCAGGTATTCGGCCAGCAGGCCAGCGCCGTGGCCGAGCAGATGCGTGCCGGCAAGGCCGCCGAGTTCAGCAGCAACGGCGTGCTGCAGGTCAGCCAGGCGTTCGCCCCGGTACCTGGCGCGCTGCCGTGGAGCGTGCTGCTGGAAGTGCCCGAACAGGTCCTGCAGGCCCCGGCCATCGAACTCAATGCACGCCTGGATGCACACAACAGCAGCGCCAACCTCAACAGCTTGTTGATGGCCCTGGCGGCTGCCGTGGTGGGCCTGGTGGTGATCTGGCTGACAGCCCGTGGCGTGACCCGGCCGATCCTTGGCGTGGCAGCGATGCTCAAGGACATCGCCAGCGGCGAAGGCGACCTGACCCGGCGCCTGGACTACGCCAACCAGGACGAACTTGGCGAGCTGACCAACTGGTTCAACCGCTTCCTCGACAAACTGCAACCGGTGATCGCCGACGTCAAAGCCTCGGTGCAGGACGCCCGCAGCACCGCCGACCAATCGGCGGCGATTGCCAGCCAGACCAGCGCCGGCATGCAGCAGCAATACCGCGAAGTCGACCAGGTGGCCACCGCCTCCCAGGAAATGAGCGCCACCGCCCAGGACGTCGCCCGCAACGCCGCCCAAGCCGCCGAAGCGGCCCGTGGCGCGGACCTTGCCAGCCGCGAAGGCCTGAGCATGATCCGCCACACCACCCAGGCCATCGAACAGCTGGCCAGTGAAATGACTGCCGGCATGGCAGAAGTCCAGCACCTGGCCAGCCGCAGCGAACAGATTGGCTCGGTGCTCGAAGTGATCCGCGCCATCGCCGAGCAGACCAACCTGCTGGCCCTCAACGCCGCCATCGAAGCGGCGCGTGCCGGTGAAGCCGGGCGCGGCTTTGCCGTGGTGGCCGATGAAGTGCGCAACCTGGCCAAGCGTACCCAGGACTCGGTGGACGAAATCCGCGTGGTGATCGAAGGCCTGCAACAAGGCACCCGCGAAGTGGTGGATGCCATGCACAGCAGCCACCGCCAGGCCCAGGACAGCGTCGCCCAGGCCGAACAGGCGCTGCCGGCGTTGCAGCGTATTGGTGAAGCGGTGACAGTGATCACCGACATGAACCTGCAGATCGCCTCAGCGGCCGAAGAACAAAGCGCGGTGGCCGAAGAAGTGAACCGCAACGTCGCGGGGATTCGGGATGTGACCGAGTCGCTGTCGGGGCAGGCACAGGAATCGGCGCAGATCAGCCAGGCACTGAACCGGCTGGCCAATCATCAGCAGGGGTTGATGCAGATGTTCAGGGTGTAGGGACCGGCAGACACAGATCCACACTGTGGGAGCGGGCTTGCCCCGCGATAAAATCCCCGCTTCACCGCCGCCGATAACTCTTCTTGCCACTGGGCGTCAGGCAATAAACCCCGCCCCGCGGCCCAGTGCAGAAGTTCCCCGACCCGCAACCACAGCCCTCGCTGGCCCCGCGCAACGGCTGCACCGCAGGCTGCGCGGCTCTGCCGTACATAGACGCCGAGCAGCTTTTTTTCGAAGCACTGATCGACCCGTCATTACACAAAAACAGATCGCCATCACAGCCGGCAATCCCGCCCTTGCGCCCGGAGCAAGGCTTATTGGCCGCCAACGCCGAAGACGTCGCCAACACCAGTACCAGGGCCAACCCTACCCGCCCGGAAAAACAACGCGCCACAGCATTCCCTCCCTAGAATATGGCTCAATGCTATCAGCGTTGATCGAATCGAGGAAAGTAGGAGCGGGCTTGCCCCGCGATGTGCATGTCTTTAGATGGGGTAAAACCTGGGAGGTGTACGCCGCAAGGCTTGTGGCGCTTTTGAGATCGAGCGCCGCCCGCGCGGCGCATCGCGGGGCAAGGCCCGCTCCCACATTTGTTGCAACGTGCCATGGCCTGTGAGAATGGAGTTGTCAGCCTTGGTGCATGGCGTAAGTGCGTGTCGAGCCCTTTAGGTCACCTGCCAGCCTTACGCAACCGCAACCGCCGAACCACCGCAAAGCGCTTACAAAACTGCCGATGGTGATGACTGTTCAGCAAAACCAGCACCACCGATGGCAGAGCAACGGACGAAACTGAAAACAGCAGATTGATCCCCGCGCCAAGACTTGCAATCGCCATCAGCAAACTCGTCGCCGCAACCGCCACGAGACACCATACCCCCCAGGCAAAACCGTTGGCGATCAGGCCAGCGCCAATGCTACACACCGCCGCCCCGAGCAACATCACAATCAGCACATAACCCATGTTCTCGAGATGCTGGGCAAAATAGGCGTACTCCACCTGCACCACTGCCAACGAAATGGAGGCCATGGCCAAGAAAAATGCGGCGCAGAAGCGGCCCACATAACGCCTCAAGAACGCCGCCATCCCTGGATAGCGCAGCACATCCACAGGCTCACCCGGCAAACGCTTGGCTCGCGGAGCCTTGCTGATCTCAACGAACCTTGCATACATCCGCCGATAGCCTCGACCGTTGAGCACCAGCAGGCCAACCAGGGGACAGAAAAGCGCCAGGTAGTAAATCAGCCCAGGTGGACGCTGGGTATACAGCCCCACAGTGACCAGCAAGCAACACACCAGCAATGTCACCAGCCACCAGATCAACCGAGTGCTCCCCCACACGAGCAACAGGTGCAGCATGGTCGGGATAACCACGCCGCTTTTCAAACTGTTCAGGATGTCGGATGAACTTATGACACTCGGTGAGTGTGTGCCGTTAATCACGAGTATCAGGCTCATGAGGGAAGCAACGGCCAGCAACCAGCTCAAGGTCAGGAGCGGGAAATTGCGGCGGAGGCAGGCGTTGATTTCGGCTTGGTGATTCATCCGTGAACCTTTGGGGGTGGTGGACTCTTTTATCGTTTGCCAGACACTGGCTTGAAGCGCTTGCGCCGGATATCGGACAGGGTTTTGCTCATCTCCCGATAGCGGCGGCTGTTATACGCCAGTAACGCCAACAAGGGGGCGATTATTGAAACTACGGCCAGGAGTGCATCGCGCGAAAAGGGATAGGTCACCACGCCGGCAATCAGGCAAACGAGCAAAAGGCCAACCACTGCACGGTTCCCGGCTGAGTAGCCACGGATTACGACGAATTGGCCGATGCCGAGGGTGAATGAACCCAACATGATAAAAGCAACGATGTATCCCGGCTCGGCAGGGTTGCCTGCGAAGATGGTCTCACCTGCGCGTATGGATGCGCAGGTGAGGGAGATAACTGCGAGGAAAAATCCTGTCCACAGTGTGGGGTAATAGCGACGTATGAAAGCCGGCAATTGCACTGGTTCTAGCACGGGCTCGCTCTCCGTACCCGTCTGCCCACATTGATCCGTACCTTCATCGACCCACCCTCTGCCGCAACCTCATCATTCACCGTCGCATCTCGCAGTGTCGTTCGCTGTTGAAGAAAGCAGAGCCAGCGACGACAAGCCAAATCACAGACCTACCTCATATTTATCCAGAATTAGCCCTTGGCTTGTTGCCGATAGGCTTCGAGGATAGTTTCACGGGCAGGCAGCTTGCGTTCAGCATCATCCGGCGTGACATCAAAGCCTGCGAGACGCAGGCTGGCCGAATAGTTGGACTGACGTGTCTTGGCGCAGTGGACTTTCTTGGCTTGCAAGCTTGGCGTTTTCAAAGGACCGACCTCATGGTTGGGCAATGGCGCCAGACAACAACTGTAAGAACGACCATTCTCTCCCCATCTGACCTCTGTCGGCCAGAGTGGGAGCGGGCTTGCCCCGCGATGCGGCCAGCAGCGCTTGCCTCATCATTCATGCTTTACCGCCACTGGCTATCCATCGATTTCGCATTCGGCGTATCACTACCAAGCGTCGGCACATTTGGCGATAGCGACGGCTATTGATGACAAGCAAGCCCAGCAAGGGAGCGGCCAGCGAGATGCCAAGCAGCAATTGGTGGCTCGATCGGTTATAGGTTAAAAGCGACGAAAATAAACAACCAACAAGCAGGACCACAATCAACCAAGCACCCCAAGTACGGCCACCGACCAGTATGAAGGTCCCCAATGTGATGACCAGCGTACCCAGCGCGATCAAGCCCATCGCAAACTCTAACTCGTAAGCATGCCTCAAGAAATATGCATCAATTATGTTTCCCGTCATCATCGCCGTGGAGAAAAGAGCAAGCAGATACACCGAGATAAGCCTTGGGTAAAACCGACGAATGAACCTTCGCATATACCAATAGGAAATCATGAGTCATCCCCTTCGAATACACCGAATGCTATAGACTGAACAGTCTCGCTACCCCCTACGCCCAGAACGCCCCCCAGTGATTCTTGAATCAGTGAAGTGGTTGCCTGCTTGATTTGTGTGGGGGTATAGCGCTTCGGTATGGTTCCAAGCCGCTGAGAAAGCTTGAGCTGTTTGGCAGTCAAAGAAGGATGCTTGATTGACAAGAGCTCAGCCGTCAACGCCTTACGCTGCTGCCGGCTCAATGTTCTAGTGAGCTCATACCAACTCTTACCCGTCGAGGCTTTGCGCACCGCGAGGAATCTGACAGCATTCGCGGCACCGCTCGCCGTGCCCAGCAACGACACTGAATCTAGAAGGGACGTGGCATCACGATACCAAGCCTCCTCATCCCAGCGATCAAGCCCCTCCGGATCAGTCAGTTCTTTTCGCAACCTAAAGATCCCGTTTACACACAGAGCCCCAGATGCGGCAGCACCTGCATATCCAGCATAAGCGATCACCAGTCCGACAGGCCCCGTGAACAGGGTTAACAGTTTGCCAGTAACTATCGCAACAACATTAAAAACAACACTTGCACAAGTAATCCCCATGGCAGCTGCTTCTGTAAGTGCCCGTGACTCACGAGGTGTCCGCATCGCCTGATCAACATACTGCTCAGGCGTCAAATACCGCTTCACCTCCTGCAACACCACCCGCTTGGGCAACACACTGCAAATCGGCCGAAACTCCCGCAACGTCACCACGTTGTAGTCCGCATCGATATACACCACCCCTGCCCCGACAATCCCGGGGTCGGCATCAATCGCTGCAAACAACCGCGGCACATTGACCAGGCTTTCAATCCGCTGGCGCGCAAAGTACTGCGAGGGGCTTGCGCCAAGCCCGCTCATCCTTGAGTCGTTCATGGAGTCTCCTGAAACGTGAAAGCGCCCGCAAACCCGGGGGATGCAGCCGCCTGAGCTGCCCAGTTTTAGCAGCTAAAAATCAACGTTTCAGAAGGGTATTTTTGCTAGCTATGTCGTCCTACAGGCTAAAAACAACAACCTGTAGGACGACACCGTTGAGGTGCTGATGAAATCTCTACTCAACAGCTGTTTCCACCGGATCAAGCACCCGCAACGCAACATTGGAACGCAGTTTGACCAGGCACAACCTGTGCGAAGTCCCCTCCGCGCCAAAGAACTTGTCCGCCCGCTCGCCCGTCAGGTTTTCCTCGAATTTGAACGGCGTGGTGATCAGCCGTTTGATGTCCCTCTTGAAGCTCTCGCTATTGGCATCGATCCAATCGGCGGCCTTGCGCCGCAAGGCGGCAGGCGCCTTGGGTTTGCCTGAGTTGCGGAGCATCACGGCGGGATAAACATCCAGGTCTTCGGTGTTGTAACGCATAAACACATGGCACAGCTCTTTATCCTCGTGATCGATCACGGCCACGCGCAAGTTGTAATCGCCCTTCCTGGCCTTGCAGGCTGTATCGCTCGCATCAATTGCCACTCCCCACTGGGCCTGGCCCTTGATTTGACCTCTGTCGATACCGATCCGATTTTCGATGAACGAATACACGGTCTTGTTCACCCTGACCCAGCCAAGTTTCCCGGCACCGGATATACACAAATAGCGGTGCTGGGGTTTGAAGTCGTGGGTTTTCTTGCCGATGGGCCAGGTCAGCAACTCTTCGCCTTTCAATGAGTGTTGAAGCCGTGCGTACTTCTCATCAAAGCGAGAAACGATGCTGCACGTGCGAGGATTGGACTGCGGCCGCTTGGCCAACGCCGAACGAACCTCGGCATCGATTACTCGCTCGCCGCGCAGCACGCGAGCGCGCAATTTTTCGGCGGCAATCAAGTCGCGGTCCAGTTTATCGGCCTGCTCACGCAAAGCCTCATACTGGTTAGCCAGCGCCTGCGCAGCTTTATTCACCGACTCCAGAAAGCCTGGCGTCAGCAACGTTGCCTGGCGCTCCATCTTCGCCACCAACGCCTGAACGCCCTTGCTGACCCCGCGAACGCGAATGTTGCTTTCAAGGTTCGCAGTTGCCCCCCGCTCGGTAAAATTCTGGCTGCCCAAGGTCACGAAGCGGTCTTTGGCGACGATCATCTTCGCGTGCAGATTGGGCAGCACATAGACCGGTATCTTTTTATCCAGCAGGGCTTTGATGGCAGTGAAACTAGAAGCGCCAGACGCAAGCACCTGTACATTGACAAGCGTATAAACCTTGGCGCTTTTACCCAGCAGGGCAATGTCCAACGCTGCCAAGCCGGTCAAATAAGGCGAGAAAATCTTCAGATCAACCTTGTCGTTTTGCAGCTGCGCTTTTACCAGCGGCACGATATTGCTCGTGAACTTCAAGCGTCGGCATCCTTGTTCGAAACCCCGCCAATAATACTACATTGCCACTACCGACCGATTGACTCAGAATCCCGCCCCCTGCACGCCCAAGCCGCCCCACAAGGAAACCGCCATGGCCCAGCTCGATGCCTTCATTGCATGGATGAGCGCCAACCTGGACAACGCCACCTTCGCCCATCAGTATCTGGACCGCAAAAATCGCAAGCCCTGGCACTGCAGCAGCCTGTTCAATGCCTATGAAACATACGACTGGCCGCACCCGGCGATAGAGCATCTAGACATCGACAAAGGTCGCAACATCACCAGCAACGCCCGCGCACTGACAGCACTCCAGCAACAACTGCAACGCGCCCTGGCACCCGCGCCTGAAGACCACGCAGCCAGCCGTGCAGCCATTGATGTGATGATCTGGGGTGGCGTTCGCAAGGGCAATATCAACTGGCTGATCGACCACCGCAAAAATCTGGCCAACCTGCTGATCGACACCCGCAACGCAATCGACAGCGGCGAACTGAATCACCCGCTACTGCTTGATCCCAACCTGCGCTTCAATGCCGGCATGACCAAGGTCTACTCGCTAATCTGCAAGCAACTGGTGATCTACGACAGCCGCGTTGCCGCCGCGCTGGGTTGGGCGGTGGTGAAGTTCTGCCAGCAAGCTGAGCCTGCACTCACCCAGGTACCGCCTGAGCTGGCCTTCCCCTGGGCGGCGGCCAGGCCGACCAGACAACCCAAGCAGCGCAATCCGTCCCAAGGCAACCTGCAGTTCCCGCCGCTGCAGGCCGGTACCGTGCATGCGCAATGGAATATCCAGGCCAGCCAGATACTGGCGGCGGTGCTCGCCCATGCCAATGCCAAGGACAGCGGCTTCAACCAGGACGGCGGTTCGGGTAGCAGCCCGTTGCGGCGCTTGGAGGCGGCGCTGTTCATGATCGGCTATGACCTGGGCGGCGCGAGTACAACGATCGCCAACCAGGACGTGATATCCGACTGGATCGAATGCTGGACGCCTACCAAACACAATCCTTTTCACTACCGCTTGACTGAACAGGGCTTTGAGACTCGAACCACGCGCATCACCCGCTTCCCGCTGCAAGTGGTCAACGACACCCTCAACTACCTGTGGCGCCAGTTCGGCCGCGGACAATTCCCCCTGGCCAACAGTGCCGACCGTGTTCCAGCCGGCCTCAGCGAAGAAGGCATCGGTACCGCTTACTACCATGCAATCAACCGCCAACAACGGGTTCCGGAGTCGAGCCAACTCACTGCCATCCTTGAAGACCTCGGGGTGTTTCAGCTAATGAGCCTCAGGAAAAAACACTGGGTATTGAATCTGCAGCTGCTGGACACTCCCGACAAAGGCAGCCTGGATATCGAACCACTGTTGCTGCGCCTGCTCGATGACGAGGCCCAGGACTGACATCCCTCGCTAAGCCTGCTGCCATACTTTGTGGGAGCGGGCTTGCCCCGCGATGCCGCCAGCACATTAAACCCAAGCACATTGCCATCACCCCCTGATTCACTCACACTCCCCACCGCTCGCTGCTCAAGGATGACCGCGACGCAAGGCCGCCGCGCCCTGCCTGCGCCCCCTCGACCGGGCTTACTCACCTGTCGATCACCGCACCCAAGGTTCAAGAATGGAAGCTGCCCTCCCCCCCAAAAAGATCTCTGGCCTGATTACCCGCATCATGGGTGGCATCAGCGCCTTGCTGGCCACCATGTGGGGCCTGATCACCTACGTATTCCCCGACCCCAGCGTGTTTGGCCTGAGCTTTTTGAACTGGCAGAACCTCATCCTGTTCATGAGCGCCTTCGTGTTCTTGACGGTGATTTACCTGGGCTGGTACGCCAATCGCCTGCCGCAGATGCTCAAGGGCGCCATGCTGGTGATCCTGGCGGCCGGCCTTGCGGTGATCTTCTTCGCCCTGGGCGGTGAATACGCCAAGCCCAGCTTCGACTTCGCCCGCGACCAACAGAAGTTCATCGAAAACGGCGGCGCCAACCTGCTGGGCAAACGCCTGGAAGTGATTGACGGCGTACGTATCGAACTGCTGGGCTGCGAAAAAATCGGCCGCCAGCCCAACTGCGCTTTCGAGCTGACCAACACCCGGCTGGACAGCGAATTCCGCTTCGAATCGCAAACCACCCTGTTCGAAGAAAGCGGCGGCGCCCTGAGCATCGACAAAATGCAGGTCGGCTCCTCCAAATTCACTTACCGCGACGCCTTCCCCCTGGTACGCGGCGTACCCACCCGCGTGACCCTGGCCTTCGAACAAGGCCGCGGCGACCTGCAGCAGGCGCCGGCGCTCAAACTCAAAGTGCGCGTAGGCCGTGGTGAAGAAAGCGTGGTGAAATTCAACGAAGTCGACATCAAGTAAGCACAACGCCCCACGCCAGCCATCGCCGGCGTGGGCCGCTTACCTGCCCTACCGCTCAGCGCGCCTCAGCCGCCATGGCATGCGCCACATCCTCCACCAGCGCCTTGGCCATGCCGCTGAGGTAATGCGCCGCCCACACCAATGCAGCGTCCTGCTCGATCCCGGCCTGCAAAGTCAGCCGATGCACACAGCCCATCAACACCGCCGACTGCTCCAGGGCGAACGCCGCACTGTGGCCGGGCTCGACGCGAAACAGCCTGTGTGTGGAGCGCCCACTTTCACCTTCACCGAAGGCAGCGATGCCGGCTGTCTTGGCGGTGGTGGCGGGGTTCAAATCCTCATCCATTGCCAGGTCCCCCTGCTGAAATCGCCAGCCCGCATTGCTGAGCGAAGTCGTCAGCAACGCGGGCATCTGCCGATTGGCCACTCAGTGGCGTGACTGCACCTTGCTCAAGGCCACTTCGACCAGAGCACGGGCGTGTTCGATTTCATGCATGGTCGCCAGGGTGAGCACCTGGCCGGGAGGTGTGCGATGGAGCAGGACGGTTTGCTGGGCGATGGTCAGGGCGCAGATCAGGTATTCGGAGGTCTGGACCAGGAGGTCTTCGAGGGATTGGTTGGGGTGGTGCGGTGGGTCGGGGACGATTTTTAACATAGCGAACTCCTTTGCTTTAGGGAGCCGCCACACGACTGCTGTCAAACAAAAGGTGGCAGCTATACGCGGGTTGACAGACCGGCAAAGCAAAGGAAAACCCGGCGCACACGAAGGTGCCCCACGTACAGCCGCCATAACGCGTGCACATGCGGATTCACTTTGAATTCGGCCTGTCAAAACCGGTCGTTGAATTGGCAACGACTGGCGGAGACTAGAGCGCTGAAGGAATCACTGCAATGGCTTAGAGGCGACAGCAGTATGATTGGGAAATGGACTACAGGGAATCAGGAAATTCTGAAGATCTTGATGCTGCGGATTGCAAATCCGGGGCACGGACTCATCTTCTTTCCTGCCTGCCTCATTTGGTAATGATGAGTAAGATCAATCCTTCAATTTTGTAAGATCTCGCGCTATCTTCGCTGGCGATATGCCACGCCTATAGGGACGCGCGATGCAATTTTTCTGGGTAAACCTAGGTACGACTCACAAGGAAGCCAGAACCGGCAATTTTCTCTGGGCCCCGCTGAGCTCCCGCTCAGAATCCGGCAAGGTACAAACCCGTCGCCACTGGGACAACGTCGGCAAAGTGAAAGCCGGAGACGTGATCTTCTGTTACCACGACAACTACCTACGCGCCATTGCTAAAGCCGAACGCGATGCCTATCAAGCCGAGCGCCCACCAACGCGCTCGTTCAACGAGTGGAGCAACCAAGGGCACCGAGTCGATATCACCCTCACCGACCTCAAGCACCTCTTACGCAGCGACGACATTGCACCCACCTACCAAGCGCAATTCGACATCCACACAGAGCCATCGTTGTTCAACAGCAAAGGCAATGTGAATCAGATCTACATGGCCAAATTGCCTGCTGATGCTGCGCTG
This sequence comes from Pseudomonas tructae, assembly GCF_004214895.1. NCBI lineage: Bacteria > Pseudomonadati > Pseudomonadota > Gammaproteobacteria > Pseudomonadales > Pseudomonadaceae > Pseudomonas > Pseudomonas tructae. The sequence goes on from NZ_CP035952.1 coordinate 3,836,871, forward strand.
TATTTGCTGGAACAAGCCGAGGTGATTGCCGACTACGAAGACCAGCTCGTTGATGCTGGGTCGCCAGAAGAAACCCCTTCCGTTACCACTCGAGAAGCGCTCGTCAAAGCTCGAATTGGCCAAGGCGCGTTTCGAACAGGATTGTTCAAACGCTGGGAGCAAAAGTGTGCTTTGACTGGGCTAAAAAATCCCAACCTGTTGGTCGCCTCGCACATTCAGGCATGGGCATTAGCCGACAACAAAGCCCGGCTGGACACAGACAACGGCTTGCTGCTGGCCACCCACATTGATCGGCTCTTCGACTGCGGGTTGATTTCTTTTGCTGAAGATGGGCAACTGCTGATCAGCAATAATTTGGCGGCGGAGGAACACAAAATCCTAGGGCTGGACCAATACACATCGATTCCAACCTTGAGTAAGGGCAACCGACGCTATCTTGAGAAGCACCGCAAGCGCTTTAGCTTTGCGTAGGGGGCACTTTCCAATTCGAGTAAACTCCGCCCCACAGACGTTCTGACCGACACGGCCCCCTTGGCCCGAAATCAAAATCAACTGACAAGGCAAATGATATGACACGGATGTGGATGGTTCGCGGCGAAGGGGGAAGCTTGTACGACGCTTTTCGCGAAAGAGAAGTAGCGGCCATCGGATGGGACCAGTTAGCGCCACATGCCAAACCAGGCGTCGGACGCAAACAGCTAATGTCCTTGTATCAGTCAATCGAACCGCAAACAAAACAAGGCACCATTGTCTCAGGCGCCTCTCAGGTGTGGCGTTTCGTGAACGAAATCCAGAATGGTGATTGGGTCATCACCTACTCTCCGGCAAACCGCCTCTACCTGGTTGGCACAATCACCGGGATGACAGAACACCGTCCAGAGTGGGCAGCACAAGGCATGTCGCTTGCTCGAAAAGTACGGTGGCAAGCGCTAGAACTGTCACGCGAGAAGTTGGGTGTAAGCACCAAAAACAGCTTGGGCTCTACCCTGACCATTTTCGAAGTGCCAGCCCGAGCGGCAGCGGAAGTCTTGGCAGCATTACAAGGTGGACCCGCCCCAGAGGCAGAGCCAGATGACGTCACCGATGAAGCCATTGCCGACCCACTCGCGGACATCGAATCTCAAGCAATCGAGCGAATCAAAGACCGAGTGAGCGAGATTGATTGGGACGAAATGCAGCATCTGGTTGCGGGGATTCTTCGCGCGATGGGCTACAAAACTCAGGTTTCACCACCGGGTTCAGACCGAGGGAAAGACATTGTTGCTTCACCAGATGGATTTGGGTTTGAGAACCCTCGTATCGTTGTCGAGGTGAAACACCGTAAGGGGCAGATGGGTAGCCAGGATATTCGTAGTTTCCTCGGTGGCCGCCATAAAGACGATCGTGGCTTATACGTCAGTACGGGTGGTTTCAGTAAGGATGCACTTTACGAAGCGGATCGGGCTTCGATTCCGTTATCGTTGTGGACACTGGATCATGTAGTTAGGGCGTTGATTGAGCATTACGATGCTACGGATGCTGAGACGAAGAGGATTGTTCCTTTGAAGAGGCTTTATTGGCCTGCTTAGCACTTTGTGTGCTCGAGCAGTACTTAATTGAAAAAGGATGCGACGGGGGTTCAAATTCCCCCGGCTCCACCAAATGATCAATCAAAGACGTCCACGGACGTCTTTTTTTGTGCCTGGAAGCCAGTGAAATCAAGGATTTACTGCTCTTTTGAGGGCCACAACGGTTTTTTGAGTTCCAGCCACCCCGGTATTCCCGGTGGTATTCCAGCCTACCTGGGGCTAATCTTGGGAATACCAAAAGGTGTCATGGAGCTCTCCCATGTGCGCTCAAACAGCTCGCCTCTCCGACCGCCAGCTCAAGGCGGTCAAGCCCAAAGACAAGGACTACGTCCTCACGGATGGCGACGGGCTCCAGCTCCGAGTCCGGGTCAACCGCTCCATGCAGTGGAATTTCAACTACAGGCATCCGGTCACCAAAAATCGAATCAACATGGCGCTCGGCTCCTACCCTGAGGTCTCTCTGGCGCAAGCTCGGCGGAAAGCGGTTGAGGCTAGGGAAGTACTTGCGCAGGGGATCGACCCCAAAGCTCAGCGCAATGATCTCGCGCAGGCCAAGCTAGCCGAGACAGAACATACGTTCGAGAAAGTAGCTACCGCCTGGTTCGAGCTGAAAAAGGACTCGGTCACGCCGGCCTATGCCGAGGACATCTGGCGCTCACTCACACTGCACGTTTTCCCCAGCATGAAATCGACTCCGATCACGGAAGTCAGCGCACCGATGGTGATCAAGATCCTTCGCCCCATCGAAGCCAAAGGCAGCTTGGAAACCGTGAAGCGGCTTAGCCAGCGCCTCAACGAGATCATGACTTACGGTGTCAATTCGGGAATGATCTTCGCGAACCCGCTAAGCGGGATTCGGGCGGTGTTCAAGAAACCGAAGAAAGAAAACATGGCGGCGCTTCCACCCGAGGAGCTTCCTGAACTCATGCTGGAAATAGCGAACGCCAGTATCAAGCGCACGACACGTTGTCTGATCGAATGGCAGTTGCACACCATGACTCGCCCCGCCGAGGCGGCGACTACTCGCTGGGCAGACATCGACTTTGAAAGGCGTGTCTGGACCATCCCGCCAGAGCGGATGAAGAAGCGCCGCCCGCACAGCATCCCGTTGAGCGATCAAGCCATGTCATTGCTGGAGATACTGAAGTCCCACAGTGGTCATCGGGAATACGTCTTCCCGGCAGACCGAAACCCTCGTACTCATGCCAATAGCCAGACCGCCAACATGGCGTTGAAACGCATGGGCTTCCAGGACCGCTTGGTCAGCCACGGCATGCGCTCGATGGCCAGCACCATCTTGAATGAACATGGGTGGGACCCGGAGCTCATCGAAGTGGCGTTGGCGCACGTCGACAAGGATGAGGTGCGCAGTGCCTACAACCGAGCCGACTACATCGAGCGACGGCGGCCGATGATGGCCTGGTGGAGCGAGTACATTCTGAAGGCGTCGACGGGCAATCTCTCGGCCAGCGCGATGAATTTGTCCAGGGATCGGAACGTAGTGCCCATACGATAGGGCGGCGACAACGGCGACACTGGCGACAGACTGCGTGCCATCTACATCCTTGCCGTCTGAGCGGATGGCGACAGTCGCCAACTCGCCTCGATTTTGGCTTCTCCGGCTAAGCCCGTGAGCATGGGGAGGCTTCGCATCCCCATGCTCACGGGCTAACACTAGAAAAGCGACAAACGGCCACTCTGCCACTGACACCCACCGACTTCCAAAGCACGCCAGAGGTGGAATCTGGCGCATTTCCATGTGCCCGTCACCAATTGACCCGTGCCGCGGCGACCGATAGAACGAAGATTCAAAGCGCTGCCTTAGGCAGCACCTCAGATGACCAGAGCCTTCAAGGTCATGCCGCTAACCCGGTGGTTCAACCCAAAGTGCGATTCGCGCCCGGAGGCTCGCACAGTCATTCGCCAGAATGATGGACGCCCTCTAAACAATCCGCCTAGTGCGGCTGCCCGCTAACCCTTTAGTCCTGCAGCAACGAACCTGCTCGGCCAATGTTTTGCGCCAACCCTTCGCCCGTCTCTTTTTCCAGAAAAGAGACGGGCGCTCCTACCACTGCTGCAGCCCTCATCGTACATGGCTTTGCGGCAATTCCCCTCGTGACAATCGGCGTGACAAACGCCGATGTCACTAGCAACAGCGCTGTAGATGATGGTGCCGCAGACCAGGGAATGGACTGCACCTGACTGACAGTCAGGCATGCCCCAGTCATCGCATTGCTGCGTTCTCCCGGCTCAGGATCTCGCGGCACTGGTCTCGTCAGCCAATGCAGCCTCCACCCGCCCACCGGTAACGGTGCTCAGGAGGCCAGATCATGAGATGCCCTTGCTCCTGGTCGTAAGGAGCCGCCAGTCCCGCGTCAGTGGGCACCCTCACAGGTCGCAGGGGCCTTGATCCCTGATAACACTCAGCATTCTTGGCGGGATGACGTGAGGGAGAGATCGGTAATTTATGGAGGACGGCTATGCAACTGCGCGAAGTACAAGGGCCACCACGCCCCTTGTTGGAACAGCAGGTTACGCCCCTACCCTACCCGGTCGCGGAGCTGGGCGATCTATTGGGGCCTGCCGTGGAACGCATGGCCGATGTGATCGGCGTGCCCTGCGCCATGGCCGCGCAATCCATTCTGGCCACGGCAGCTTTAGCGAGCCAGGCGCACGCCAATGTTCACCTCGACGGCCGAATCTATCCGTTGTCGCTGTACTTGCTGACGGTGGCTTGCTCGGGTGATCGCAAAAGCGCGGTGGACCATATTGCACTGCAGGCCGCACGCGATTGGGAAAGACAGCAGTGGATCGCCTATGGCGAACAGCTCAAGGCGCACCGAGCTGCAATGAGCCTCACCGCGAAGTCACCGACCTCGAAAAAGTCAGCACAGCTAGCGCTGGACGCCCAACCTGAACCCATCCAACCGAGACTCCTCAGTGCTGAGCCGACCATTGAGGGCCTGGTCAAAAGCCTGTGCCACGGTTTGCCCAGCATGGGTCTGTTCAGCGATGAAGGCGGCCAGTTTTTGGGCGGCAGTACCATGAGCAGGGACAACATGATCAAGGCGATCACTCACTTATCGACGCTGTGGGACGGCAGCCCGATTGATCGGTCGCGCGCGATGGCAGGGGAAAGTCTGCGTGCCTATGACCGCCGTCTCAGCATGCACTTGATGCTGCAACCCCGCCTGGCCGACCGCTTGCTTCAGGACGCAGATATCAAAGACCAAGGCATCCTGGGGCGCTGCCTAATCAGTTGGCCCGAGCGTCTAGTTGGAGAGCGGCTGTACAAGGCGGTCGATCTAACACGAGATCCGAAGGTGCAACTGTACCAGCAACGCATTGCCGCGCTGATGCAGAAACCTTGGTCACGCCATAAAGACGGTGGCCTCAACCCCGCAGTCCTGGAGTTGAGGCCCCGCGCCCGTGAGGCCTGGATTGCCATTCACGACACCATTGAATGCGAGTCCGGGGAATTTGGCGAGCTGGTCAACGTGCAAGCGGCCGCGGGCAAGGCCGCAGCGAACGTTCTACGCATGGCTGGTGTGATGGCGGTTGTTGAGGAGTCGACGGTCTTGGAAGAAACGCACATTCAGCGCGCCTCTACGCTGATGGACTACTACCTGGCCGAGACACAACGACTGACCGAACAGGAACCACTGAACAAGCTTCGCGCAGAGGCAGATTGCTTGCTGCGCTGGTTAATTCAGAAGAATTGGCCGCCGTTCCGCCTCCGCGATCTCGCGCGCAACGGCCCTCGCTTTGCCCGAAAAAGCACTCGGCACACCTTCGCGTTATTGCTGGAGCTGATTGCCCATAACTGGCTGAACAATCACGGGGACATATTCGAGGTGCGTCATGTTCCGCCTCAATGACGCCGTACGCCGCTATCGGGCGCAACATCGCTCGCCGACCGAGTTACGCTGTGTCGCCGCCACCGTCACCACTTTGTCGCCACGTGCCAATCCAGATACGGCGGGGGTTGTCGCCAGTGTCGCCGCTGTCGCCACTCCAACATCTGAGCGCATCAACCTCGCTCGGCTCATCGAGCAGTTGCAAGCAGAAGGAGCTTTGCTGCAACACAGCGAAACCGCACTTCTCATCCGTCCAACACACTGGGGGCAGTTGGATAGCATCACCCCCCACTGGAAAGCCCTGCTGCTGCACCTACAAACCAAAGATCAAGGTGAAGACAATGGCGCTGGTCGGTCGGCGTGATGGTCGCAACTTTGGTTATGGCCGACAACTGAGCTACGCCGGTCGGCAGGCACTGAAAGATCTGTTTGCCGGCGGCCACTTCGCCACGGTCAAAGCGCATAGCGATCGCTGGCAAGCCTTCGTGCGCTGGTGCCGGTCAAAGGACGGCCCTGGCTACAACGATGCGCGCCAGATTGATCGACAGACGCTGCAGGACTACGCCACTCACCTACGAGAGCTGATCCAGCAAGGCGAACTGTGCATCGCCACTGCGCAAAATCGCCTAAGCAGCGTTAACCGCACTCTCGCTGCACTGCGCGGTAATCAGGATGTGAAAATTGCCAACCCGAGGCAGGCGTTGGGACAACAGCGTTCCACAATCCGCATGCGTGCACCCGATGGCCAAAACTTGCAACAGGTGCAGCGTGTGCTTGAGGCGCTGCGCGCGCAACAATATGAAAGGGTGGCCGCCATTGTTCTGTTGACCCGAACAACTGGTATGCGCCTACGCGAAGCGATCCTGGCGGACCTGCCGCGCTTGCGCCGTGAAGCCGTACTCTTAGGCCGCATCAATATCCAGGACGGTACCAAAGGCGGCCGTTCAGGGGCGTCGGCGCCACGATGGGTAATGGTCAATGATGAGGTGAAGGCGGCGCTCGAGTTGGCGCGTAAAGCATCGCCGACCGCCAGTCGCAACCTATTGGCCCCGAGCGAAACCTACGCCATGCTCCTGCAACACACCGTGCTGCCTGCTCGCGAAATTCTGCATGAATACGGACTAAAGGGGTTTCATGATCTGCGCGCGGCCTACGCTTGCGAACGTTATGAGTACCTCACGGGCTATGCTGCGCCGGTCAACGGTGGCTACGGCTATCGCATTGACCGCAACCTTGACCAGCAAGCGCGCCAACAAATCAGCCTTGAGCTCGGCCATTACCGGGTTGACATGGTTTCGGCCTACGTCGGAGGTCGCATATGACTTATCCATTCGATATGACGCTGTTTTTAAGTGGAGTCCTGACAGGCTCGCAAGCAACGCAACATCGCCACCTCAGGCAAGCCCGGCTCATGCAAGCTGCCATTGCTCAACGATGGCAACGCGACAATCCATGGGCCTGGCGGCACAAGCATGTACGCTGGTTTTTCACCGAACACCTGAAAACCCACTCGGAAGCCAGTCGCTATTATTATCGGCTCACGATTGCATTGGTCTTAAGACGAATGGGTACCGTCTGTATGCTCTGACACCATCAAATTTTTATTTATATACACAGCTACTCAGTCCCTAGTCTCAGCAGTACGCAATAGTCCGTCTGTCGACAGTACTGAGATACGTTCACCTAGGAATGTTAAAACTTTGTAAAGATTCTGCAGACCTTGGGCCGAAAATACCTCAACCGACGTATCAGCTCTGTACAAGTACTCTGCCAAGATCAGGCCGTACTGAGCCTTGGTAGGTACGGAGCTCAATCCCAGGCTCTCCTGAGCAGCCTCCATGCTGTCTTTCCCCAAGAGCGCTTCCAGCGCCATTCCTTCGAACGAGGCATCGATATCTGCCAGGGTGATCACCATCTGCTCGGGCAAGATCCATTCTTCTCGATAGCGATCTCGGGCTTTTCGACCTTCCTTATCGTCATCGAGCAGAACGATGAACTTCTCGCCGCGCCCCATGAGCAAGCTGATCAGGTTACCTGACGCACTTGAGCCGACGCCTGGAATCAGGTTGAAGCACAGCTTGCCTCCTGTCCGCAATGCTGCGGCCTTGAGCGCGTAGTAATCCGAGATTCCTTCCAGGATCACGCACGGTGAAGTCCCTACAATTTCAGGAACGACATACTGCAGGCGGTCAATCACTGGCTGGAAATAGTGTGTACGGGTAGGAAAGGAATTCAGGTATTGTTTGTACTTGATCGCGTTCACTTCAGCAGGTGTGAAGTCGAGATCATAGTCCTCATCATCGCCTTGCCCTGCCGGACGGTTCTCGATGATGTAAGCCCCAGACAACCACTTCGGGTTCACCATGTGGTGGCTATGGGTTGAGTAGATGATCTTGTCGCCGCTGGCCGCCATCTTCTCGAAGTAGCCCAGCAGCTCGGCCTGAGCGCGGGAGTGCAGGTTAGCAGCAGGTTCGTCAAAGACGTAGATTTTGTGTTGATTTTCACGTTCGAGCTTAAAGCCCGTGAGCAGCAAGAATGTGAAAAACCATCTGAAGCCGATCGATCGCTCGGCGATCTTATAGGTCGTGTCGCGGTTACTCACGACAAACGATACGATCACTGTGGGGTCATTTGCGCCGCCGACTACCCACTTGAGGTCGACCCGTTTCGCCGTGGCATTGCGCGACAGAACGCGCCGCCAACCGCCAATCACTTCAACAGAAAGCGCGTTGGAGACCTGTTGGAAGACATTATCAATCTGGTATTTTTCTGGGCTTCGCTGGAACTTCTCATACCAATCGGCACCGTAATTAGCCCGATACGTCTCGATAGGTCTATTCACATCCCGGTCAATATCGAAGCCAGCGAATTTTATGATGCGCTCGACAATCTCCCGATAATGCCTCTTCTCGTAACCCTCATAACCATCGGATGCGAGCGAAATTTGCTCAGGCACATTGATCAAAAACGTCGGAAAATACGCGACCTTCGGTATCGACGCCTCGATCAGATCAGCCGTACGCTTCCAAAGATTTTCGTCTTCATTATCCGGCTGGGCATAAACCTCAAACTCCCCTTCCCCGTGTGGCCTGACCCTGAAGTCGAACCCAAGGCTAGCAATCCTGGACTTCGGCTTACTGTTTTCGAAGCTGAACTCTCTTGCGATCTTGAAGGGTTTCGCTAGCGCCTCGGTGTCTACGTCCAACCCAGCACGACTCACCAGGGCCTTGATCGACTCCAGATCATGCGCCTCAAGCTCAACGGTCGCAGCAATCGACACGGTGCCAGTAAATGCGCCTTTCTTGCTGGCGGGGATGAAGGTGAACTGATCTTTGTTTTCTGTACTGAAGAAGTAGAGCCTTGAAACCGACCGGTCGCTGCTCACAAACTGCGAGATGGCTTCCAATATCGTGGTTTTGCCACTTTCATTTAGTCCAATCAGTGTCACGACTGGGTTGTCCAATCGTCCTGCCAGCTCAATTCGTGTGCTAACAATCCCTTTGTAGTTCTTTATCTCAAAATCAAGGATTTTCGACATCAGCGCACACGACCTTGTGTTGGCACGAATCGGAGCACAGCCAGGGCTATGTCTGGCCGGTTTGAACCCTGTAGACAGTGCCCCGCCACTCAGACGCGGCCTCTTGGCAAATTGGATCCGACAGGGGTAGAGTGCCGGCACTCTAGCATCAAGTCGACCGCTGTCAACTGGCCTTGATTTGACGCCGGCCACAGTTGCGTTGGTTCACATAGGGAAGATGGGGAACGTAATGTCAGGTTCTGACGGAAGGCTTTTTAGAGATTACACAGCCGGCGCTCCAACCGAGACCGCCTGCGATACGCTGTACCTGCAGACCCAGCTTGCTTCTCCGAAGCCTGAGGTCGTGAGCGAGATCGAAGTCGGCGATACGCTTGGAATTGCCCTTGGTGAAATCGAAGGCAACGTCGTCGCCTGCGCATATTGGAACAGGCATATTGCCGGCGGTATTGCATCTCCCAAGGTTATTCGACTGATCGCCTGCCTCCAAAGTGGTACGAACTATTCAGCAATAGTTACGGCAAAAATGGGTGCTCAGATCTCCATCAAAATCTCGCCGATCAAGGAGGAGTGATTTTGATCAGACTGACTGGCGGTGTGTATTACGAGCAGTGCATGTGCCCCATATGGCAAGAGCTGTTTGGCTCAGGTGGTCGAGCTGCCACAGCGATAGCGCGCCTTGGCGGACACGTCGCCCTGGACACATACGCGGATCGCACCGCGGAGGCCATTCTTCGTCAGAGAGCGGTGCTGGAAGGCTTTTCTGTTGCAACCCATGCCATAAACCAAAGCCTGCACTTCCGGTACACCCATGGACTTGCCAAACCGTCGATCCATCCGGTACCAGAGACCTCTTCGACGACCCTTCAAATCACTGCCGACAATGTGGTTCGGTTTGGACTGCTCGAAGGTGACTGCGTCGTCGATGCCCGTAATGTCGTTTACGACCCACAGAGCTCCCGGCACCCCGTCCCCTTCCATGAGAATGGTTCCAAGGCTGAGCGGCTTGCGCTTGTCCTAAACAGAAGTGAAGCCGAAGCGCTCCATGGCAGTGACGAGTTGAGCGCAGCCGATTTGGCCCGGGCACTTTCGAAGTCGCAGAACGCCGAGATCGTCATCATCAAGATGGGCCCTGCCGGCGCCCTGCTATTCCATGAAGGCCAAGCGCACCACATCCCCTCCTTCGTGACGTCGCAGGTGTGGAAGATTGGTTCGGGTGATGTGTTCGTCGCGAGCTTCGCGCACTTCTGGCTCGAAGAAGGGCTTACCCCACTCAAGGCCGCCATGCAGGCCTCACGTGCCACGGCGTACTACTGCGAGACGAAGGGCTTTGCCTCTAAAACAGAGCTAGAGACCTATCACCCCGTCGCCGCCAGCCTGCCGAAGAAATCAAAAATGGGCAGGCCTCCCCTGGTATACCTCGCCGGCCCATTCTTTTCGCTGGGACAGCTTTGGCTCATCGAGGAGGCTCGCGCCCGGCTTTTGGAAATGGGATTGAACGTGTTTTCCCCCGTCCATGACGTTGGCCACGGGCCTGCGGATGAAGTCGTGCAGAAAGATCTCGATGCGATCCACGAATGCGACATGATGCTCGCAATCGGGGACGGCCTCGACGCTGGGACGATCTATGAGATCGGCTACGCGCGTGCACTCAAGAAGCCCGTCATCATGTACGTGGAGAATGAGTCGGAAGAGGATCAGAAGATGATGGCCGGCTCGGGCTGCACGCTGACAAAGGACTTCGTCACCGCCATTTACCAAACCGCATGGAAGGCAGCTGAGTTATGAAGCGCGCCCTCCTCTTATCAGGCGGCATGGATTCACTCGCGGTGGCCTGGTGGCTGCGCCCTGAAATCGGCATCACGCTGAACTATGGCCAGCTCGCCGCTGAGGCAGAAATCTGTGCCTCGAAGGCCATCTGCGGACAGCTCCAGATTGAGCACCATGTCATTTCCATCGACTGCCGATCGGTCGGCTCCGGCGACATGGCAGGAGGCCAGGCGGATGCCCATGCGCCTGCCAGTGACTGGTGGCCGTACCGGAACCAGATGCTCGTCACCCTGGCGGCCATGAAAGCCATCAGCCTGGGTGTTAAAAAGCTCTACCTGGGCACCGTGAAATCCGATGGTTCCCACCGCGACGGTACTCCGGAGTTCATCGCTGCCATCAATCAGCTGATGGTCATCCAGGAGGGTGAGATGACCGTTGAGGCGCCTGCGATCAAGTTGAGCACCACCGAGCTTGTAAGAACTGCCGGCGTGCCGTCTTCTATGCTGGCCTGGGCTCACAGCTGTCACAAATCGAGCGTGCCGTGCGGCAATTGCCGAGGCTGCAACAAGTACTTCGAGGTCTGGCAAGAGATTGAACATGGATTGGATCACGCTTAGTAGCCCGACGGTACTAGCTGAGCCTGGCCACTATCAGCCCTTCACCTGGCCCGATGGCACATTCCATGCGCTGCCCGAAACAGAGGATGCCGGTGACGAAGGCATCCTCAATCTTCTCGATCACAGACGCACCAGGCGAACGTTCAATGCCTTGAGTGAAGGCCAGCTGGGCCAGCTGCTGTGGCGCTGCGCGCGTACGCAATCCATTGCCGAGTCGGACTATGGCTTCGACCTGGAATTGCGACCAACGCCATCTGCCGGCGCAATGCACCCCATCCATATCCTGGTTCACCTTCCGGGTGCGTCGAACTGGAGCCGCTACGATAGTCGCCGGAACGGTCTTGTCGAGCTACCAGGATCAGCTGAAGCCTTCGCTGGATTGGAAGAGCAGTGCCATGAAGCACTGCCCGCCGCGCATGCAACGCGGTTGCTCCTGGTGGCCGAACCCGGAAAAACGTGCGCCAAATACCAGCACGGAGAAAGCCTGATCTGGCGAGACGCTGGAGCACTCTTGGCGGTCATGGCCGTGATTGCTGAAGCCTTGGACTACTCGTTTTGCCCGCTGGGGATTACGGGTGAGCCGTGGGCTGGTCGACTCGCACCTGCCGGTGTGCTCACTGGTGTCGGTGTCGCACTCGTTGGTGGGCCGACACCGCAGCGCTAGGCGGCTTTCAAACCAGCTTGGTTCAGCAGACCGTGGACGACGGTAGGCGCAGACATCATCTGGTACCACATCAGCGCGTCGAGCTTGGAGGGGCGAACCTTAATCGCTTTGCTCAGCGCAAGAAACTCCGCTTCGAGCTTCAGGTAGTGACGCTCCACGGTGAGACCGGGGGAGAAAAAGCCAGCCAATGCCCCTGCACGCAGGATGTGGATATCCAGGATGGCGACGTCATCGGCATCAAGCCAGTTGCGAGCAATCCAAGAGGCGGTCTTGTAGCCAATGCCTGGCAGCTCCAGCAGCCAGTCCCGAAGAGCTCGGCCAGAATGAAGAGGAACACCCCCTAAGGCCAAGGCTGTGAGTGCTAAATGGAGGTAACGCGCCTTCTGTTTGGCAAAGCGGTAGCGCACTGAGCGGCTACCGATTTTCAGTGGGAGGGTCAGCCACTCTTGCAGCTGCTCCTCACTAGGTACCTTAGTGTCAAATGCACCGAGGTTTCTCAGGTGGGCGAAGGCCGCCAATCCGACACTAGCCGGGATTCCGTGGCCACCCAGTAGGCACGCTCCGACCTCTTCAGCCAGGGTGGCGCCAAGCTTGTAGTTGAGAGGCTCAGGCTCTTGCTCGTTTGCCCACACCTGGTACGCCCAGTACGCCGGTGTCGGGAAAGCTTCGATCAAACCCCATGCAACACCCGGGAGCACTTCGCTCAGAGCGTCTGGGAAATCGCGGCTGTAGATCTTAGAGTCTACGAACACAACACCGTTCTGCATTACAGTGCCTCCTGAGCGGAGCCATAGGTCTGCGTGATCCAGTGCAGGAAATCGCTGCGCTCTACCGGATCCATGGCAGCAACACGATCGCGGAGCCGGGACTGACGTCGGGCAATGTTCTGCCGTTCGCGAAACGTGTCGCCTAAGTAACGACTGTCGTGAAGTTCCACTGGGGCAGAGTAGTTCATCCAGACGCATTCCTCCCTGACATCTGTGTGCGTCTTCGCCGTAAACGTCACCTTCCTCCATCCTTGGAGGGTTTCGTTGTACAAGGCACTGTCGTAACCGGAGATCATAACCTTGCACGGGACGCCGCACAGCGTACGTAGCAGTTGCTCATGCTGGGACTGGTCATATTCGTAGCGGTAGATCTTGGCGCGACGCCGGGTCTGTGTGACATACGGTGGGTCAGAATAGATCAGCTCGCTACCGTCGTATGAAAAGCTGCTCAGGTAGTTTGAAGCATCATCCTGGATGAGCTCAAAGCTCTCAACCTGGTGCTCAGCCCAAGCGTCGTGAACAGCGGGATCTATATCGACACCGATGTTTCGGGCAGCAGGTTTTTTGTGGCGCAGGACAGCGCCCGCGCCCAAGTGCGTCTCGATGTAGGTCTGATGCGGAGGCATCAGGTTGATCAAGCGCTGGTAGCACTTGCCTTTCCCGCCTGGATATCTCATGCACACATCATCGTCAAAAGTGACGATGATGTCAATGAAAGCATAGAACCCTCCCCCCGAAATTCTCTCTTAGATCTGCCCACCTACACCTTTAAACTTCTCAACAAATGCAGCGATTTTCTGGAATACGCTCTGTTTTTTAGTCAAATACTGCGGGTTCAGCGGGCTCATCTTGGGCAGAACAGAATTCAGTTCCGTACCGCTATCGCTGGCGAATTCCCGCTTCAGCGATGTGGTGATATAGCGCCTAGCTGCCTCATCGTTAAGGTTCTCTGTGACAATCAACTCCTGCACTTCGTGGTGCTGCTTCTTTTGGGCAAAGGTGAAGAAGGCATCAACCACGCTGGCCTTGTCGCCAGTTTGATCGAGATCAGTCATATTGATGAAGTCGACCAGTAGGCTCTCTTTTGCGCGGTTGCCAAGGCTTGCCCGGATCACACGTCGCACCTCATCCACCAGCTCCGACTTACTTCTGATTTTCTTGTTGTGCTCGAAGATCAGCTCCAGGATGTAGTCCAGATTGATTTCCTGAGACTTCAAAAGATCAATCTCAAAAACCACATCATCCCAGTCGATAGTGGACTTTTCTTTCTCAGCCCCTGCTTTTTCACGGCGTAGCCAGTCGCGCACATCGTTGTAGGTTGAACGGTAGTCCTGAACCTTCCGCTCGGTTGGGAGCGTGATGGCCTGCAGTGAAATCAGATCATCATCGCTGAGGTAGTGTTTGGCCTTAAACGCCTCCACCGCAGCTGAGTCGGCCATATCGAGGGTTTGCAACTCTTTCAGGCTGGCGAACTCGTCATAGTTCTGCAGCACGTTTTCTACACGTAAGTACTCGCCAAACAACTTGGCGAAGGCCTTTTTGTCGGCCTCCGTCTCAATGGCGGAAGGGTTCGGGAAGCGTGCTTCCAATTCCTTTACCACATCCATGAACCCCCTACGCGATTCACCAGTGGCCGCATCCGTGAAACCTTCCATGTAATCTTTGTAGCTCTTCTCCAGCACCACGTTCTTGGTGTTCGTGTCACCGAAGATTGTGATGGCGTCGATGGTCGCCTGTTCCAAATCGCGGAAGGTGACGATATTGCCGAAGGTTTTAGTGGCGTCAAAGATGCGGTTGGTGCGTGAGTAGGCCTGCATCAACCCGTGGTAGCGCAGGTTCTTGTCGACAAAGAGAGTGTTGAGCGTAGGGGCATCAAAACCGGTCAGGAACATGCCCACAACGATGAGCAGGTCAATTTCCTTGGCTTTGACCTGCTTAGCCAAATCGCGGTAGTAGTTCTGAAAGCCTTGGCTGTCTACGCTGAAGTTGGTCTTGAAGAGCGTGTTGTAGTCGGTGATGGCCGAACTCAAGAACTCCTTGGCGCTGCTATTCATGGCAGATACATCAAAGCTCTCGTCTTGGATGTCGCCTATCGCGTCCTGCTCCTCGTTGGCCGCGAACGAGAAGATGGTCGCCACCTTAAGCGGCTTGTCGCTGTTCTTTTGAAGCTCACAAAAACATTCGTAATACAGCTTGGCTGCATCCACGCTGCTGACGGCAAACATGGCATTGAAACCCTTGTTGCCTGCGTGGAGGCGGTGGGTTTTTTGTCGGAAGTTGTTCAGAATGTACTGGGTAATCTCGCGAATGCGAACCGGGTGCAGCAGGGCTTGCTTGTTCTCCGCTGCACTGAGTTTCTTCTCGTCCTGCTCGGTCTCGATGACCTTGAACTGCGGACGCACATCGTTGTAGTCCACCTTGAACTTCAATACCTTCTCGTCGCGGATCGCATCGGTGATCACGTACGAGTGCAGCTGACGGCCAAATACGTCGGCGGTGGTCTCGGCACCCAAGGCATTATCAGGGAAGATAGGCGTGCCGGTGAAGCCGAACTGGTAGAACCTTTTGAATTTTTTCTTCAGATTCCTCTGGGCTTCGCCAAACTGACTGCGGTGGCATTCATCAAAAATGAACACTACCTGCTTGCAGTAGATGGGTAAATCAGCCTCGCTCTTCATCAGGTTGTTGAGCTTCTGGATTGTGGTAACGACGATCTTGTTGTCGTCCTTCTCCAGGTTACGCTTCAGGCCTGCCGTGCTGTCCGAGCCATTCACGCTGTCCGGTGAAAAGCGTTGGTATTCCTTCATGGTCTGGTAGTCCAGATCCTTGCGGTCCACCACGAAGAACACCTTGTCGATAAAGTCCAGCTCGGTAGTCAGGCGCGCTGCCTTGAAACTGGTCAGTGTCTTGCCGCTGCCGGTGGTATGCCAGATGAAGCCGCCGCTTTCCGTGCTGCTCCAGTTTTTGGCCTGGTAGCTGCCTTTGATCTTCCACAGAATACGTTCCGTAGCGGCGATCTGGTAAGGCCGCATCACCAGCAGCGTGTTGTTGACGTCGAAGACCGAGTAGTGCAGCAGAACATTGAGCAGCGTATGCTTTTGAAAGAAGGTTGCCGTAAAGTCCTTCAGATCCTTGATTAACGTATTGTCCGCCCCCGCCCAGTTCATGGTGAAGTCGAAGCTGTTCTTATTGCGATGTGTGGTGTTGGCAAAGTAGCGGCTGTCGGTGCCGTTGGAGATCACGAACAGCTGCAGATACTTGAATAAGGATTGCTCGCCATTGAAGCTTTCCTTGCTGTAGCGGTGCACCTGATTGAAGGCCTCACGGATTGCTACACCCCGCTTCTTCAGCTCCACCTGTACCAGCGGCAGGCCATTGACCAGAATCGTGACGTCATAGCGGTTGGCGTGACTACCTATCTGCTCAAACTGCTTGATCACCTGTACCTTGTTGCGGGTAATATTTTTCTTGTCCAACAGATATATGTTCTGAATGCGCCCATCATCAAAAATAAAATCGTGAATGTAGTCGTCGTGAATCTTGCGAGTCTTCTCAACGATGCCATCGCTGGATTTGTCCAGCCAAGTCTCTACAAAGCGCAGCCACTCGCCGTCAGTGAACTGCATGTTATTCAGGCTTTGCAGTTGCAAGCGCACATTGGCCAGTAATAGTCCTGGTTTGTTTAGGTCTTCCAGGTATTCATAGCCTTGATTGACCAGATCCTGGACTAACTCGCGCTCAAGATCACCTTCGCTCTGGTAGCTGTCTGCGCCCTTCCAGTCCTGGACGTATTTATCCAAGACAATGTAGCTTTTCGACTCAGCAATTGGACTGTATTCGATCATGTGACTTTTCCCTGCCCAAATCGATAATTCTCGACAACATATGTGACCAGCTTTTCCAAAACTTTCTTCTCTTCAGGCTTCAAGGGCGCCACCTCTTCGGCCGCGTGTTTCGAATGGCTTGAGAAGTTAACAATCCGCTTTGCATAAGAGTTGGATAGACCATCATCTGCTTCCGGCAAAAGATGCTCCCACCTTTTGTACCCAAGAAACGTTGCCGTTTTTTCTAAAATATTACGAAGCAAATTGAAGTGATACTTATCGACTTGCCCGCTTTTAATGGCTGCCTCAAGCTGTGACAACAAGTGCAGATGATATGCAAACGGAGAGTCATTTGGCTGCTCCACTAGATGAAGACTGCCGTCCTCATTCTTCTCCAAGCGAGATTTGCTGAACCACTTAGATTTCCAGCTGTAGCGCTCATTTTTTTCATCACTACCGAATTCATTACAAAGAACATTAAAGAATACTGGGCTATGAGTTGTAATTATGAAATTAACACTGGACTTGTTTAATTTAACAAGTTGAGCCAAGTCCACAGCCAGCTGAATTAAATGATTATCATCCAATGAACTGACAGGGTCATCAATGAATACGTACTCAAGGTTGTCAAATGGTGTAGGCTCAGGATAATCAGGCTGAACATCGTTTAGAGTAAAAATCGCTTGTTCAAGCAACGTATAAAAAACACTCCAGATAAAGTTACATTCCTCACCCTTGGAGATTTTTAGATTCCCTGTGCGCTCATCATTTCCTCCTTCAAGTGAAAAAGTCACCTCCGAAAACGCATTGACTGCCACCTCTTGGCCGCTCTTATTTCTGAGCACATACTCTTCGTTGAATCGAGGCGTGAGCTTGTCGTTGGTGTAACGCTGAAAGTTCGTAACAATATTCCGATCCTGGCCTTGATCTTCCAGCACCCATTTAGTGAATGAGTTGGGTTGGATTTTCAGCTTTGGATCGGCGTCACCATTCAAATCGTTATCCCAATAGAATAAGTCTTCGGTAAACGCGCTGTAATATAGAATCTTTTTCTTGCCTAATTCTGACTGCTGGCCATCATCACCCGCCATTTTGGGGGCAATCAAATCTTTCAGCGCCCGCGACAAGCGGGTCTTCCCCGTGCCATTGAAGGCGTAGATAAGTTGGACCTTTGGAAGGGGCCTAACTTCCTCTACAACTTTTATTGTTTCGGGAACAGTTTTTTTAACCGTCTTCGGAGTACTCAGTTGCTTGGCGATGTCTCTGAGCGTCGTGCTCATTTTATGCCTCTACTTCTTCCGGCTTGGGATAGGTCAACAGCAAATCTCGACAATACACGTATTGCTTATGGCGCAACTCGACTTCTCGCCGCAACCCTTCAATTAGCGAATTGGAGAGGGCATTAACCTTTTCGAGAATACTAATGATGCGCTCTTGTTCGTCGATAGAGGGGACGGGGATCTTCAGTTCGTTCAAAACAGACTGAGTCTGACTTGGCACACCGCCAGCTTTATTCATCCCGCCCAGACCTACTGTCATTAAGAAGTAGTAAAGGAATTTCGGGCGGATCTGCGCTTCGTCAATTTCCGTATAGAAGATGGTGTCAACGTTCCAGAACGGAACGTCCACATAAAACAGATTGCCAAGCGAGCCTTTCCTCGGAATTAAGACTGAAGGTTTATTATAGGCATAAGTGTTGGCGTATCGCATGATACCACCAGATCCGTAAACTGGAAATTCTCCATCACCAAGACTCTTATGGTCCCTACCGTTCTTAATGCGCACAACATCGCCAAGACGCTTAAGCGCGACTTCCTTCCCTTCAAAGTTCAACAACCAGCCGAGGTAATAGTTGTACTGTTTTTTGCGTGCTTCAAGTTCACCAGTAAGCTCGTCGGTGAGTTCGTTTTTAAGCTCGGCGAAGGAGTCTAGTATCCTGACGACTTCGTCCTGCACTTCAAATGGTGGAATGGGGATTTCCAGTTCGTTCAATACAGACTGAGTCTGGCTTGGTACGCCACCTGCTTTGTTCATCTCGCCAAGGCCTACTGTCATTAAGAAGTAGTAAAGGAATTTCGGACGAATCTGCGCCTCGTCAATTTCCGTATAGAAGATGGTATCAACATTCCAGAACGGAACGTCCACGAAAAACAGATTGCCAAGCGAGCCTTTCCTCGGAATTAAGACAGAAGGCCTATTGTAGGCGTAAGTATCGGCGTAACGCATGATACCACCGGACCCATAAACCGGAATTTCTCCATCGCCAAGGCTCTTGTGGTCCCTACCGTTCTTAATGCGCACAATGTCGCCAAGACGCTTGAACTTCACCCCGTCCGAGCAGAGTTCTGCGATTAGGTCATTAACACGACTCATGCCTCCTGCTCCTCGCATTCAATCTCCGCGACGAGGGCGTCGATATTCTTACGCAACTGGTCGATTCTGGCGATGGTGGTTTTCAGCTCGGCATTGAGCTGGGCAATGTCCACTACTTCGCTACTGTCCTTGGGTTCCACGTAGCTGCTAACCGATAGGTTATATTCGTTAGCGGCGACTTTTTCAAATGGTACGGATTGGGCAAAATGATCGACATTGGCCTTGCTGTCGAACGCGTCCATGATGTCCTTGACATGCGAGTCCAGCAGGACGTTGTTATTGGTTTCTTTCTTGAACAGGCCGCTGGCGTCGATAAACTGGGTGGCGGTGTCGGTTTTGTGTTTGGATAGCACGAGAATATTTACGGCAATTGTGGTACCGAAGAATAGATTGGGTGCCAGCGAAATCACCGTCTCGACATAGTTGTTGTCCACCAGGTACTTGCGGATTTTTTGCTCGGCACCTCCACGGTAGAAGACGCCAGGAAAGCAGACGATAGCAGCGCGGCCTTTGCTCGATAAGTAACTGAGGGCGTGCAATACAAAAGCGAAGTCGGCCTTAGATTTAGGCGCAAGCACTCCGGCCGGAGCAAAGCGCTCATCGTTAATAAGCGTCGGGTCATCCGAGCCGATCCACTTCACTGAATACGGCGGGTTGGAAACGATGGCGTCGAAGGGTTTGTCGTCGCCAAAATGCGGGGCGATCAGGGTGTTGCCGAGCTGGACGTTGAACTTGTCATAGTTGATGTTATGCAAGAACATGTTCATCCGCGCCAGATTGTAAGTGGTGTGGTTGATTTCTTGCCCGAAGAAGCCGTCTTCGATGATGTGCGCGTCAAAGTGCTTTTTAGCTTGCAGCAGCAGTGAGCCAGATCCACACGCTGGGTCGTAAATCTTGTTGACGCTGGTCTGCCTGTGCATGGCGAGCTGAGCAATTAGCTTTGAGACATGCTGCGGCGTGAAGAACTCACCGCCAGACTTACCTGCGTTGGCTGCATAGTTGGAGATGAGAAACTCGTAGGCATCGCCGAAGAGATCGATGTTGCTGCCTTGAAAATCAGAAAAGTTCAGCTCGGCTACACCTTTGAGCACTGCGGCCAGGCGAAGGTTTTTATCCTTAACCGTGTTGCCCAGACGGTTACTTGTGGTGTCGAAATCAGCAAACAGGCCTCTGATGTCGCGCTCCGACGGGTAACCGTTAGCGGAGGTCTCAATGGCAGCAAAGATGGTTGCCAAGTCGGTGTTCAGACTCTCGTTGTTGTTGGCGCTTGCCGCGATGGTGAAAAATAGCTGGCTGGGGTAGATGAAATATCCCTTGGTCTTGATTGCGTCATCTTTAATCTCTGGGGTGATGACGCTATCGTCCAGCTTGGCATAATGAATGCTGTCGTCACCGCCTTCGATGTAAGCCTCAAAGTTTTCGCTGATGAAGCGATAGAACAGGGTACCGAGCACATACTGCTTGAAATCCCAGCCGTCGACCGCACCACGAACATCGTTGGCGATTTGCCAGATCCGGCGTTGTAGTTCAGCGCGTTGTTGAATGCTGGTCATGGTTGGTTTCCTGTCGAATTGATCATTTTTTCTTCATCCGCTCCACCGGCGCGCACCCAGTCATCCACCTCGGAAAGCTGAAATTTCCACAGCCTCCCGATTTTGTGTGCTGGCAGCCCCTTGTACTCGCGCCAACGGTAAACGGTGTCCTTCACGACGCCCAGATGGCGGGCAACATCGATTGCGGTGACCCAAGGTTCGGTGCTCATGGCATTGGAGCTCATGGAGGTTGTAAAGTAGTTCAAAGTAGTCTTAAGTCTGCCAGAAGGCTACTAGTGTCGCTATCTTTAAATGGTCATGAACCTGGCTTCACGATTAAGCGAGGTGCCGCTTTAAAGGACATGGCTTTGCCACACAATGCATTTTCAGTGGTCAACAACTCGCGGACACGGAATTGGTTTCTTTCAGCAACAGACGGCGGCACGAAACCGTTGGGCTGGTGCGGCCTTGTCCATTTTTACCACTGCATGAGATAGCGGCCGCTCCCCTGCTCGGCCAACGCTGTCGCCCTGTATCCCACCGTTGGCGCCCACTCCGTTTTCACGCTAAGGAACAGCCACGCCATGTGGGTTTTGTCATAGCAGCCCCCCCCCCCCGACGGCTCATGCTTTGAGTCACTCGACACTGCCATAGCCGCTGCCGGAAACTGGGGCTGCCATACTCGCTACCCTGGTCATGATGGAGCAGGACACCTTAGGGGCTGCCACGCATCTCCCAAGGCGTGTGGAGCGCCTTGATGACCAAGTCGGAGCCAGGTTTGGCGGACATCGCCCAGACCACCACTCTGCGGTCTTAAAAGCCCAAGACGATAGCAAGGTAACTCTATCGGCCCTGTGTCAGGATATAGGTAATGCGACCGCAACGAACTTTGTTCGCTATGCTCTCGAAGGCGGTGATTTCCCAACTGGATGCTCTAGTAGAGAAGCACGGCTGAAAACGTGCGCAGATCAATTAGAGTCCAGCGGGGATAGAGACTGATGCTGGCATATACCTCGCCGAGGCTCTGAATGCCAGCAGATATTCCGCAATTAGCAATACAGAGCGCCACGGCATCCCCAGTAGAAATCCAGCCATCTGGTATTCCCAAAGGCATTCCAGAACAATATGAAATATAGATTTTATATTTTATTTCAACATGATATTCATTTATTTCAGATCACCCCGGCACATTGATAACCAGCCGCTTGAGTCTTTCATCAAAGCTCGTCAGAACAAAACTCTGACAGGAGAAAGCCTACACCCTGCTCACTCTGGGCCTGCCTCTATCAGGATTCACGAGCTAGACCCGAGGAAAGCCGCAAGGCAACGCTCGAGGGCATGAACAAGTGCCTTACCAGCCACAACTTGAGCGCCGAACTCGGCCAGTTAATCGAAGCGGCGAACAAGGTCGGCAACCGATTCACGCGGGCTGGTGCTGACAATTCTGAAGAGGAGAATCGGATGAGGAAAAATGCGAAGTCACTCGAAAAGTCACTATGCCCAGAAACAACAAAACCACCCGAAGGTGGCTTAGTCGTTCTAAATAATGGTCGGGACGGAGTGATTCGAACACTCGACCCCTTGCACCCCATGCAAGTGCGCTACCGGGCTGCGCTACGCCCCGACTGGGCTTGAAGCATGTTCCCCTGGTTGCTGAGAACGTTGAAGAATGTACCCTAACCTTTTGAATTATGGAAGCATTTTTTCCAAAATTCCGGGCCCGATAAGGGTTACTTCTTCAGCACCACCAGAACGTCTTCCAGTTCGACAATCATCTGCCGGATCAGTTGCTTGTACTGGGTGGTGTCGTCCTTGGCTTCATCGCCAGAGAGGCGCAGGCGCGCCCCGCCGATGGTGAAGCCTTGGTCGTACAGCAGCGCGCGGATCTGGCGGATCATCAGCACGTCTTGTCGCTGATAGTACCGCCGGTTACCGCGGCGCTTTACCGGGTTGAGTTGCGGGAATTCCTGCTCCCAGTAGCGGAGCACGTGCGGTTTTACCGCACAAAGCTCGCTCACTTCACCAATGGTGAAGTAGCGTTTGCCTGGAATCGGCGGAAGCTCGTCGTTATGCCTTGGTTCCAGCATAGGCCTCAACTCGGGCTTTCAGTTTTTGCCCTGGACGAAAGGTGACGACTCGACGCGCCGTGATCGGGATCTCTTCCCCAGTTTTGGGGTTGCGGCCCGGCCGCTGGCGTTTGTCACGCAGGTCGAAATTGCCGAATCCGGACAATTTGACCTGCTCGTTGTCTTCAAGAGCGTGCCTGATTTCCTCAAAAAACAGCTCGACCAATTCCTTGGCCTCGCGCTTGTTCAGGCCCAGCTCCTCGTACAGCCGTTCGGCCATCTCAGCTTTCGTCAGAGCACCCATACGCTATTTCCTTAACGTGGTGTTCAACCTTTGTTCGAGCGAGGTGAGGATGTTCTGGGTTGCAGTGTTCACCTCTTCATCATTAAGAGTGCGCGATGGATGCTGCCAGGTCAAGCCGACGGCCAGGCTTTTTCTATCAGGATCAATGCCTTTACCCTGATAAACATCAAACAGCCTGAGGTCCGTGAGCCATTCGCCTGCGTTGTCACGAATTACTTCAAGCACCGAGCTCGAAGCAACATCACGTCCTGCCACCAAAGCCAGGTCACGACGCACTTCCGGGAATTTCGACAGCTCGCTGAAGGTCGGCAGGCGGCCTTCGGCCACTTCGGCCAATACCAGCTCGAAGACGAACACCGGACGGTCCAGGCCCAGGGTCTTGGCCAGCTCTGGGTGGATGGCACCCAGGTAGCCGACTTCGCGGCCGTCGCGCTCGATGCGCGCGGTCTGGCCCGGGTGCAGCGCCGGGTGTTTGCCCGGGACGAAGCTGAACTCGGCAAGCGAACCCGAGAAGCCCAGTACGGCTTCGACATCGGCCTTCACGTCGAAGAAGTCGATGCTGTCACGGCTGTTGGCCCAACCTTCTGGCAGGCGGCTGCCGCACACCACACCGGCGAGCATCGGCTGCTGCTTGAGGTCGCCCAGTTGGCCGACGAAGCGCTGGCCGCTTTCGAACAGGCGCACGCGGTCTTGCTGGCGGTTGAGGTTGTGCTGCAGCGACTTGACCAGGCCCGGCCACAGCGAGGCACGCATGGCCGCCATGTCGTTGGAGATCGGGTTGGCCAGCAGCAGCGGCTCGACGCCCGGGCTGAACAGTTCGAACAGTTTCGGGTCGATGAAGCTGAAGGTGATGGCTTCCTGGTAACCACGGGCCACCAGCAGGCGGCGCAGGGCTGGCAGTTCGCCACGGGCTTCAGGCTTGCCCTGCGGGGCCAGGCGCGCTTGCGGGTAACGGACCGGCAGGCGGTTGTAGCCGTACAGGCGGGCCAGTTCTTCGATCAGGTCGACTTCCAGGCTGATGTCGAAGCGATGGCTTGGTACTTCGACCTGCCACTGCCCTTCCCCAGCGGTGGTTTTCAGGCCCAGGCCGTTGAGCAGTTGCTCGACTTCGGCACTGGCCATTTCCATGCCCAGCATCTGGGTCAGGCGCTCGGCACGCAGGGTGACCGGTTCAACCTTGGGCAGGTGCGCTTGGCTGGTGACGTCGATGACCGGGCCGGCTTCGCCGCCAACGATGTCCAGCAGCAGGCCGGTGGCGCGCTCGATGGCTTCGCGGGCCAGTTGCGAGTCGACGCCGCGCTCGTAGCGGTGCGAGGCATCGGTGTGCAGGCCGTAGGAGCGTGCCTTGCCAGCCACGGAAATCGGCTCGAAGAAGGCGCTCTCCAGGAAGATGTCGCGGGTGCCAGCAGCAACGCCGCTGTGCTCGCCACCCATCACGCCGGCAATGGCCAGGGCGCGGGTGTGGTCGGCGATCACCAGGGTGTCGGGACGCAGGGTGACTTCCTGGCCGTCGAGCAGGACCAGCTTCTCGCCCTCCTCGGCCATGCGCACGCGGATGCCGCCGTTGATTTCGGCAAGATCGAAGGCGTGCATCGGCTGACCCAGTTCGAGCATCACGTAGTTGGTGATGTCGACGGCAGCGTCGATGCTGCGCACGTCGGAGCGACGCAGGCGCTCGACCATCCACAGCGGGGTTGGCCTGGACAGGTCGACGTTACGGATGACGCGGCCCAGGTAGCGTGGGCAGGCCGCCGGGGCCAGCACTTCAACCGGGCGCACTTCGTCGTGGACGGCAGCAATGGCCGGCACCACCGGGCGGGTGACCGCCACGTCGTACAGCGCGCCGACGTCACGGGCCAGACCCGCCACCGACAGGCAGTCGCCACGGTTCGGGGTCAGGCCGATCTCGATGCTGGCGTCGTCCAGGTCCAGGTACACGCGAATGTCTTCGCCAACCGGGGCGTCGGCTGCCAGTTCCAGCAGGCCGTCGTTTTCTTCGCTGATCTGCAGCTCGGCTGCCGAGCACAACATGCCGTTGGATTCAACGCCACGCAGCTTGGCCTTCTTGATCTTGAAGTCGCCCGGCAGTTCGGCGCCGATCATGGCGAAGGGGATTTTCAGGCCAGGGCGCACGTTGGGCGCGCCGCACACGACCTGGAAGGTCTCGCTGCCGCTGCTGACCTGGCACACGCGCAGTTTGTCGGCATCGGGGTGCTGTTCGGTGCTCAGCACCTCGCCGACGACGATGCCGCTGAACTGGCCAGCGGCCGGGGTGACGCTGTCGACCTCAAGGCCGGCCATCGACAGACGGGCGACCAGATCGTCACGGGATACCTGCGGGTTGACCCAACCGCGCAGCCACTTTTCACTGAATTTCATCCTGCTCTCCTGAAAGATTCGTTACGGGTGCGCGACCTAGCGAAATTGCGCAAGGAACCGCAAGTCGTTGTCGAAGAACAGGCGCAAATCGTTGACGCCGTAACGCAGCATGGCCAGGCGCTCGGCGCCCATGCCGAAGGCAAAGCCCTGGAACTCTTCGGGGTCGATGCCCGACATGCGCAGCACGTTGGGGTGAACCATGCCGCAGCCCATGACTTCCAGCCAGCCGGTCTGCTTGCACACGCGGCAGCCTTTGCCGCTGCACATCACGCACTGGATATCGACTTCAGCCGAAGGTTCGGTGAAGGGGAAGAACGATGGACGGAAACGTACCGCCAGCTCTTTTTCGAAGAACACCCGCAGGAATTCTTCGATGGTGCCTTTGAGGTCGGCGAAATTGATGTCGCGATCGATCAACAGGCCTTCGACCTGATGGAACATCGGCGAGTGGGTGATATCCGAGTCGCAGCGGTAGACGCGGCCCGGGCAGACAATGCGGATCGGCGGCTGAGTGGACTCCATGGTCCGCACCTGCACCGGCGAGGTGTGGGTACGCAGCAGCATGTTGGCATTGAAATAGAAGGTGTCGTGCATTGCCCGGGCCGGGTGGTGGCCGGGAATGTTGAGCGCTTCGAAGTTGTGGTAGTCGTCTTCGACCTCAGGGCCTTCGGCGATGCCGTAGCCGATGTGGGTGAAGAACTGCTCGATGCGTTCCAGGGTACGGGTGATCGGATGCAGACCACCGGAGGTCTGGCCACGGCCCGGCAGGGTTACATCAATGCACTCGGCAGCCAGGCGGGCGCTGAGCTCGGCCTCTTCAAACGCCGCCTTGCGCGCGTTGAGGACCTCGGTGACGCGTTCCTTGGCGTCGTTGATCAGCGCGCCAACTTTTGGCCGCTCTTCGGCAGGCAGATTGCCCAGGGTCTTCATCACCTGGGTCAGTTCGCCTTTCTTGCCAAGGAAGTGCACCCGGATCTGTTCCAGGGCATTGATGTCTTCAGCGCGTTCCACGGCCTCCAGGGCTTGGGAGACGAGCGCGTCCAGGTTTTCCATGTACAGACTCCAGATACGAAATAGGGGAAGAGCGCAGGCTCTTCCCCTATTAAGACGTTTAACACCAGGCGCCGGAAATGACGCCAGGTGATTGTCGGGGGTACTTAAGCCAGCGAGGCTTTAGCTTTCTCGACAATCGCAGCAAACGCCGCTTTTTCGTTCACTGCCAGATCGGCCAGAACTTTGCGGTCGATTTCGATCGACGCTTTTTTCAGGCCAGCGATCAGGCGGCTGTAGGACAGACCGTTGATACGCGCACCGGCGTTGATACGAGCAATCCACAGAGCGCGGAACTGACGTTTTTTCTGACGACGGTCGCGGTAGGCGTATTGGCCTGCCTTGATGACCGCTTGCTTGGCAACACGGAATACGCGCGAGCGTGCACCGTAGTAGCCTTTAGCCAGTTTCAGAATTTTCTTGTGACGCTTACGAGCGATGACGCCACGCTTTACACGAGCCATGAGTAACTTCCTCTATCTTTAACCAAAAATTAACGAATGCGCAGCATGCGCTCGACTTTTGCCACGTCCGACGGGTGCAGCAGGCTGCTACCACGAAGTTGACGCTTACGCTTGGTCGACATTTTGGTCAGGATGTGGCTTTTGAAAGCGTGTTTGTGCTTGATGCCGTTAGCCGTTTTCAAGAAACGCTTGGCTGCACCGCTTTTGGTTTTCATCTTTGGCATGTTCGGATACTCCGCATTCAGTTGATAAACATAACCGCAAGGCCTGCCGTGCCCTGGTGGTTATTTCTTTTTCTTGGGTGCGATGACCATGATCAGCTGGCGTCCTTCCATCTTAGGATGCTGTTCGACGGTACCGTATTCGGCGAGGTCAACTTCAACCCGCTTCAGCAGTTCCATACCCAGCTCCTGGTGGGCCATCTCACGACCGCGAAATCTCAAGGAAATCTTGGCCCTGTCCCCATCACTTAGGAAACGTACCAGGTTGCGTAGTTTTACCTGGTAATCCCCATCCTCCGTCCCTGGACGAAACTTGATTTCTTTAATCTGGACCTGCTTCTGGTTCTTCTTGGCCTCGTTGGCTTGCTTCTTCTTTTCGAAGAGGTGCTTGCCGTAGTCCATGACCTTGCAGACAGGCGGTACTGCGTCGGCAGAAATTTCTACCAGGTCCAGCTTCGCTTCTTCAGCGATACGAAGCGCTTCATCAATCGAGACGATGCCAATCTGCTCGCCGTCAGCGCCAATTAACCGAACCTCGCGTGCCGAGATATTCTCGTTGATCGGGGCCTTCGGTGCAGTTCGTTTATCGTTTCTCATTTCACGCTTAATAGTAATTACTCCGATTCTTGGCGACCACGCCGGGAAACCGACTGCGCAAGGAACTCCGCGAACTGGGCGACCGGCATGGAGCCAAGGTCTGCGCCTTCTCGGGTACGTACGGCGACGGTTTGCGTTTCGACTTCGCGATCACCTATAACCAAAAGGTAAGGGACCTTGAGCAAAGTATGCTCGCGGATTTTAAAGCCGATTTTCTCATTTCTCAAGTCGGACTTGGCACGGAACCCGCTTTCGTTGAGAATTTTTTCAACATTCTGGGCGAATTCGGCCTGCTTGTCGGTGATATTCATGATCACCGCCTGGGTTGGCGCCAGCCAAGCCGGGAATGCACCTTCGTAGTGCTCGATGAGAATTCCGACGAAACGCTCGAACGAACCGAGGATTGCCCGGTGCAACATCACCGGATGCTTGCGGCCGTTGTCTTCGGAAACGAACTCTGCACCCAGGCGGATCGGCAGGTTGAAGTCGAGCTGCAGGGTACCACACTGCCAGACACGGCCCAGGCAATCCTTGAGCGAGAACTCGATCTTCGGCCCGTAGAAGGCGCCTTCGCCCGGCTGCAGGTCGTACGGCAGGCCAGCGCTGTCGAGAGCGGCGGCCAGTGCAGCTTCGGCGCGATCCCACAGCTCATCGGAACCGACGCGCTTTTCAGGGCGGGTCGAGAGCTTCATTTCGATGTCTTTGAAGCCGAAGTCGCGGTAGACATCCATGGTCAGCTTGATGAAAGCGGCTGATTCGGACTGCATCTGCTCTTCGGTGCAGAAGATGTGCGCGTCGTCCTGGGTGAAGCCACGCACGCGCATGATGCCGTGCAGGGCGCCCGACGGCTCGTTACGGTGGCAGGCACCGAATTCGGCCAGACGCAGCGGCAGCTCGCGGTAGCTCTTCAGGCCCTGGTTGAACACCTGCACGTGGCATGGGCAGTTCATCGGCTTGATGGCGTAGTCGCGGTTTTCCGACTGGGTGGTGAACATGTTGTCGGCGTAGTTGGCCCAGTGGCCAGACTTCTCCCACAGCGAACGGTCAACCACCTGCGGGGTCTTGATCTCCAGGTAGCCGTTGTCGCGCTGCACCTTGCGCATGTACTGCTCGAGCACCTGGTACAGGGTCCAGCCGTTGGGGTGCCAGAACACCATGCCCGGCGCTTCTTCCTGGAGGTGGAACAGGCCCAGGCGCTTGCCGATTTTACGGTGGTCGCGTTTTTCTGCTTCTTCGATGCGCTGAATATAAGCAGCCAGCTGCTTCTTGTCGGCCCAGGCGGTGCCGTAGACGCGCTGCAGCTGCTCGTTTTTAGCGTCGCCGCGCCAGTAGGCGCCGGACAGCTTGGTCAGCTTGAAGGATTTGAGGAAACGGGTGTTCGGCACGTGCGGGCCGCGGCACATGTCGACGTATTCTTCGTGGTAGTACAGGCCCATGGCCTGTTCGTCGGGCATGTCCTCGACCAGGCGCAGCTTGTAGTCTTCGCCGCGGGCCTTGAACACTTCGATCACTTCGGCGCGCGGCGTGACCTTCTTGATGACGTCGTAGTCGGTGTCGATCAGCTGCTGCATGCGCTGTTCGATGGCCGCCATGTCTTCGGGCGTGAAAGGACGCTCGTAGGCGATATCGTAGTAAAAGCCTTCGTCGATGACCGGACCGATGACCATTTTCGCGGTGGGGTACAGCTGCTTGACCGCGTGGCCGACCAGGTGGGCGCACGAG
This sequence comes from Pseudomonas tructae, assembly GCF_004214895.1. Lineage (NCBI taxonomy): Bacteria > Pseudomonadati > Pseudomonadota > Gammaproteobacteria > Pseudomonadales > Pseudomonadaceae > Pseudomonas > Pseudomonas tructae. Next base: position 3,866,181 of record NZ_CP035952.1, read on the forward strand.
TGACGGATGATCTCCAGCCCCTCTTCGTCCTTGGGCGTGATGATTTGCAGGCGGGCATCGTGTTCGATCAGGTCGCAAGCGTCGACCAGCTTGCCGTCGACCTTGCCGGCGACGGTGGCTTTGGCGAGGCCTGCACCAATGGATGCGGCGACTTCGGCAACCGAAACTGCCTTGTCGAATGAACGTTGACTGCCATCGGGAAGAGTAATAATGGGCATGGCGCCTCCTCTCCTAGTGGTGACCCCTACCAAAGGTCACGTGGGTTGGGATGAGCCAGTACGCGATCCGCCCCTGCCTTTGCATGCGCAAAGCCTGCCTCACAGTGGCAGAAGCCCGAAGGCCTGCCAGGGAACGAACCAGAGTGACTGGAGTAAAACAAACGAAGGTCACGGGGCGGCAGAAAAGCTGCCGAACATCCCGAGCCAGACATGCTAGCACAAAGCATTGCGGCGACTGCGGGGAACTTGAGCGGAATTTTTCTGCTCAGAGTTTTTGAAGCGGCCTACTCTTGTAAGACTCGACCCAAGGAGTGTTTGGATATGCGACTTCAGTCTCTTCTGGCCCTGGCGGCTGCCTCTGCCCTGCTGCTGCCATTGGGCGCCCATGCTGGCAAGCTGCCCGCCAACTACCAGACGACCTGCGTAGCGCAGGCGCAGAAGCAAGGCCTGGCAAAGGATAAAGCCGAACAGCACTGCCAATGCGCAGGCGAGGTGCTGCAGAAAAACCTCAGCGACAAAGAGATGAAAGACCTGGACACCCTGGAGGATGGCGTGGATGCTGCGGTAATGGAGCGTGCGCAAAAAAATATTGCAGCGGTCTGCGGCCCGAAAAAATAGGGCCTTTGGCCCGTTATCCATCGCTAATTTGCGCCAGATCAGCATTCTGCGAAGGTAAAAGGGGCTACAAGCCCATAATTATACTATGATGGTCAGCGTGCACCCTGTTGGCCTCGGCAACACCGCACTACTGAAAATCATGTTTCTTGGAGATACACCCATGTCTAATCGCCAAACCGGCACCGTAAAATGGTTCAACGATGAGAAAGGCTTCGGCTTCATCACTCCACAAGGTGGCGGCGACGACCTGTTCGTTCACTTCAAGGCTATCGAATCCGACGGTTTCAAAAGCCTGAAGGAAGGCCAGACTGTCTCCTTCGTTGCCGAAAAAGGCCAGAAGGGCATGCAGGCTGCACAAGTTCGTCCAGAGTAAGCTCTGACCGAATAAAAAAACCCGTCCTTGTGGCGGGTTTTTTTGTGCCCGAGATTCGGGCCTGTGGGAGCGGGCTCAGCCGCAGTTGACGCGGGTGATCACGCCCTTTTCATCGGCGTTGAGGTTCAGGCGCTCGGAGCGGTATTCCAGGGTCATGACGTCGTGCGGCTTGAGCACACGGGCCAGTTGCGAACCACTGGCCTTGCGCGCTTGCTCGAGCAGCTCGGGGCTGGCTGGCTTGCCGACGGCGAACTCGGCGCCGCTGGCCTGGCAGCGGCCATCGGTATTGGCAGCCACCGCCTCGGGGGCCTTCGACGAAGAGCCGCCAGTGCTGCTGCAACCTGCCAATACGGCGACAGCCAACAGGCTTACCAATGATGCACGCGTGCGGAACATGAATCCTCCTTAAATACTTGAATGCTGCCTATGTGACAGCACTGCTGGTTTTTCGTTGCAAAACCGCAGCATTGTGCCCGAGCCAGAGCCTTCAAGGCCCAAGGCAATCGTGACCGGATTTTGCACAACTCTAATACAAGTCGATGTAATCGCTGCTCGGGTTCGGCCAGTTGTTGCGCAGGGCGTTGAACACCTGCAATACCCAGCGCTGATCATCCGCCACCTGCGGGCCGACGCAACCCGAGCCCGCAGCCCAGGTTTCCAGACGAAAGGACAGGCCGTCGAGCTCACGCCCACCAGTGACCTGGGACAACCAGGCGATGCCGGCACGATTGACCCGCAACTGGTTGTGGACGTGGCCATTGCCAGCCTCGAGCAAGGCCCGAACGTGCTCAAGGGTAAAGTCCTGTGGATTGTTCAGATCGATCTGCACTGCGCTGTCCCGGCAAGCTAAAACACCGTTAGTTTGCCACGCCGTCGCGCTTATGCCTAAGTCGCAGTGCGATGCCGGCCCTCGGCATGATTTACTGCAGGCAGTGGCGGAGCGCAGGCCAGCCTCCCCTTCAAACGCCAGGGCCCGGCATTTGAACCCACAGCGCGCGCAGGTTTCACTCGAGAATGTTCATGACAAGCCACACCATCGATGCCGACATCAAGGTCAAATGGGCCGAGGGCCAAAGCGCCTATAGCCCGGCCAGTGCCGAGGAGTTGCTGCTGATCGCCCTGGATCTGCTGGTCAAAGACCTGGGCCCGGAGGAGGCACGCAACTACCTCGACCAGGTCTTTGAACGCTACACCCAGCCGCAGGTTATGGAAGACGTTTCAGGCGCGTACTGAGCAGATCGAAAAAGCCCTGGGCATCACCCTCTGTAATCCAGGTGACGTTGGCCGGCGCCTTCAGGCTGCCATACCAGTCGGGAATGGTCTGGCCAAAGGTCGGGCCCTCGCGGCTGTCGACCACCATCGACACCTGGCGCCCCTTGAACAGCTCGGGCTTGAGCAGGTAGGCGATCACCGTGGTGTCGTGCACCGGGCCACCCGGGATACCGTAGTGCACCATGTCGGCCTTGACGTAGGCATTGAGAATATCCACCACGCGCTTGCTCGCCGCATTCTTGAGGTCGGCGATTTGCTTGAGCCGCGCCTCGCTGGTCAGCACTTTGTGGGTGACGTCCAGTGGCAGGTAGGTCAGTTTGACGCCGCTTTTAAGCACCACTTCGGCTGCCTGGGGGTCGGCGAACAGGTTGAACTCGGCCACCGGCGTGATGTTGCCGCCGTTAAAATGAGCGCCGCCCATGACCACCACCTCCTTGATGCCATTGACGATCTCTGGCTTCTGCACCAGTGCCAGGGCCAGGTTGGTCTGCGGGCCAAGCATGGCGACGGTGATGCTGTGTGGCTTGGCAGTGCTCAGGGTGTCGATCAGGTACTGGACGGCATTGCCCTTGGCCAGGCCCTTTTTCGGCTCGCTGACGGTAACGCCCGGCAAGCCTTCTTCGCCGTGAATATTGGCGGCGTAGATCGGTGTGCGCATGAGCGGCCGGGGTGCGCCGGCATACACCGGGATGTCTTCGCGCCCGGCCCATTCGCGCGCCAGGCGGGCATTGCGCGAGGTCTTGTCGAGGCGCACGTTGCCCGCCACGGTGGTGATGGCGCGGATCTTCAGCTCGTCCGGCGAGCCCATGGCCATGAACAGCGCCACCACGTCGTCGGCGCCAGGGTCGGTATCGATGATCAGGTCAATGGGCGCCGCCTGGGCGCCGGCTGACAACACGGACATCAGCAGTACTCCTTGGAGCAAACGTTTGGCACAAAACATACGACACATCCTTATGAACAGGTAAAAAACGCTAGAAGGTTACCCCGGCGACCAGGGCGATATTGCTGTACGGCTGGCACTCACCAGTGCGCACGATGGCCCGGGCACTGCGGCTCAGCTGCTTGAACTGCTCATGGCTGAGCAGGCTGCGACTGCCCAGTTCACCCTGAGCGCTCAGTTGCTCGATCGCCGCCAGGCCCGGCGGCTGATGCTGGAAGATTTCATCCGCCAGCACATGGCTTTCAACCTGCATTTCACTGAGCACCACCCGCAGGGTACTGGCGAAGTCCGGGATACCCGGGGTCAGTGCCAGGTCGATCAGTTCCACCCCCGGCGGCACCGGCAAACCGGCATCGCCGATCAGCAGGATGTCGCCATGGCCAAGGGAGGCGATCAGCCGCGACAGGGCAACGTTGAGCAATGGTGTTTTCTTCATGGCTGCACCTCGGCCAGGTGCGGGATCGAAGGCTGCGCACCGGCGCGGGTGACCGACAGGGCCGCCGCACGTTGACCGAAGGCGATGGCGGCGCCCTCCTCTTCGCCACGTGCCAGGGCCGCGGCGAAACCGCCGACAAAGGTATCACCCGCGGCCGTGGTGTCCACCGCTTTCACCAGCGGCGCCGGGAAATGCCTGAAGCCCTGGCCATTGGCAAACACCGCGCCCTGGGCACCGAGGGTGACGATCACCTTGCCGACGCCCAGTCCCAGCAGATGAGTGGCGGCAGCCTTGGCGCTGGCCAGATCATTGACCGGCAACCCGGTCAAGGCCTCGGCTTCGCTTTCATTGGGGATCAGGTAATCGATGTTAGCAAAGCACTGCGCCGGCAGCGGGCCGCTGGCCGGCGCCGGGTTGAGGATCACGGTCTTGCCCAGCGCCCTGCCCCGCTCAAGGGTGTAGGCGACGGTGGCCATGGGCACTTCCAGCTGACAGATGATCACCTGCGCCGCTTGCAGCAAGGCATCGAAACACTGCACCGACTCGGGCAGCAACTGGCCATTGCCACCGGCGATGATAACGATGGCGTTCTGGCTGGCCGCATCCACCACAATCAGCGCCACGCCGGTGGGCACCCCGGCGGCAATGCTGACGGCCTGGTTGTCGATTTGCTCGTCCGTCAGGGCCTGGCGCAATTGCTGGCCGTAGGCGTCGTCACCGACGCAGCCGACCATCGCCACCTGCGCCCCCAGGCGCGCCGCGGCCACCGCCTGGTTGGCGCCCTTGCCCCCCGGCACGGTGGCAAAGGATTCACCCACCAGGGTCTCACCGCCACGGGGCAGACGCTCGGCGCGGGTGACCAGGTCCATGTTCAGGCTACCTACCACTACTACATTGGCTTGCATGTGCGGGCTCGTCTCAGCGGTAATCATTGAAAAGGTCGGGGCGCGGCGCGGTGGACTCGCGCAGGACGATGCTCGGCGCCACGATGCGCTGCTCGGGTGCCCCACGCAGCGGTTCGGCGATACGCCGCAGCAACAGCTCGGCGGCGCTCTCGCCCAGCTCGCGGATCGACTGGCCGACGGTGGTCAGGGCCGGGAACACGTACTGGCTGATCTGGATATCGTCGAAGCCGATCACCGACAGCTCGCTGGGCACGCAGATGTTGCGCTCGGCGGCGGCGCGCAACACGCCGATGCCGATCATGTCGTTGCCGGCAAAAATCGCCGTCGGCCGCTCGCCTTCCAGCAACAGCGCCGCCGCCGCGTATCCGCCCAGGCTGGTGAAATCGCTGTGCAGCAGCCAGGCGTCACGGGCCGTGACCCCGGCCTCGGCCAGCGCCCGATGAAACCCGGCCAGACGCAACTGGGCCACGCTGGTGTGGGCCGGGCCGCCGATGCAGGCAATGTCGCGATGGCCCAGCTCGAGCAGATGGCGGGTCGCAAGATATGCGCCCTGCTCATGGTCGATGCGTACCAGGTCCGCCTCCACACCTTCCAGCGCCCGATCGACGATGACCATGGGGGTGCGCACGCTGGCCAGGCTGCCCTGCAGGTCGTGGTCTTCACCGACCGAGGCGACGATCAGGCCGTCGATGCGCTTCTCCAGCAGCACGCGCAGGTAGCTGCGCTGCTTTTGCGGGTTGTCGTCGGAGTTGCAGAGGATCACGCAGTAGCCATTGCGCTCGCAGCCGTCCTCGATACCCCGGGCCAGCTCGGCGAAGTACGGGTTGACGCTGTTGGGCACCAGCAGGCCGATGGTCGCGGTGCTGCGCGCTTTTAGCGAACGAGCCACGGCACTGGGCACGTAGTCGAGCTCGGCGATCGCCGCCTCGACCTTCAGGCGCACCGGCTCGCTGACCGGTCGGGTCTTGTTCAGTACATGGGACACGGTGGTGTAGGAAATCCCCGCCAGTGCCGCGACATCTTTGATGGTTGCCATTGTTTCAGTTCCGCCTGCGCGCGCGCCGGCTGCGGTAAGTGTCGAGGACCACGGCGATGACGATCACCGCCCCGGTGATGATGCGTTTGGTCGGCTCCGAAGCACCGATCTGCGCCAGCCCTGCGGCCAGCACCGAGATGATCAGCACGCCGAAAAAGGTACTGATCACCGAACCGCGGCCACCCATCAGGCTGGTGCCGCCGATCACCACGGCGGCGATCACCTGCAGTTCGAGGCCGGAGCCGGCATTGGGGTCGGCGGCTTCCAGGCGCGAAATCTGGAACAGCGCGGCAAGCCCGGCGAGCAGGCCCATCAGCGCGAACACCAGGATCTTGTACGGGCGCGGGTCGATGCCGGCCAGGCGTACCGCTTCTTCGTTGGTGCCGATGCCGATCAGGTAGCGGCCGAACACCGTACGGGTCAGCACCATCTGGGCGAGGATGATCACCAGCAAGGCAATGATGAACGACGGCGAGACGCCGAACGCCAAGGGGTTGGACAGCCAGGCAAAGGCATCGCCGATGTAGGCGGTGCGCGAACCGGTCAACTGATAAGCCATGCCCCGGGCCATCTCCAGCACGCCAAGGGAGACGATGAACGAGGGAATGCGCCAGGCCACGGTGATCGAGCCGGTGATGCTGCCCGCCAGCGCCGCCACGCCCATGCCGAGCAAGGCGGCGGGCATCACGCTCCAGCCCCAGCCGAGCATCGCCACGCTGACGGCGGAACCGGCCAGGGCCAGCACCGAGCCCACCGACAGGTCGATACCGCCGATGATCAGGACGAAGGTCATGCCCACCGCCAACACCATCAGGTCGGGGATCTGGTTGGCCAGGGTGCTGAAGGTGGCGTAAGACAGAAAGTGGCTGCTCAGCAACGAGAACAGCACGATCATCGCCAGCAAGGCGCCGGCCAGGCCCAGGTAGGTACCCAGGCCAAAGTAGTTGCCGCTGCGCTTGGCGCTGGGGGCGGCGGTGTGCAGTTGCGTGGTTTTCATGGGGTAGTCCTGGGTGCCGCTTCATGCAGCAACGCATCACGTTTCTGATAGCCGGCAAAGGCTGCGGCCAATAATTGATCCTGGGTCCAGTTGTCGCGCTTGAAGGTCTCGATCAGCCGGCCGGCACTGAGCACGCCGATGCGGTCACAAATCAGCATCAGCTCGCGCAGGTCGCTGGACACCACCACCAACGCCTTGCCCTGGCGCGCCAGTTCGGCCATCAAACCGTAGATATCGAACTTGGCGCCGACGTCGATGCCACGGGTGGGCTCATCGAACAGCAACACTGCACAATCGCGCTCCAGCCAACGGCCGATCACCACTTTTTGCTGGTTGCCGCCCGACAGCTCGCCGACCACCTGCTCGGGGCTGGAGCTGCGGATGCGCATGGCGGCGATCTGCCGTTCAGCCAGTGCGCGCTCGGCAGCGCTGCTGACCACCCCGGCGCGGGAAATCGCCGGCAGGTTGCCCAGGGCGATATTGGCGCTGATCGACTGGCTCAGCAGCAGGCCTTCGCCCTTGCGGTCCTCGGTGATCAGGGCGATGCCCTGGCGCACGGCGTCCACGGGCGAATCGACCCGCACCGGGAGCAAGGGATCGCCCAGTTCCATGCTGCCGCTGTCGGCGCTATCGGCGCCGTAGATCAGCCGCAACAGCTCTGTGCGCCCGGCACCGATCAGCCCGGAGATACCGAAAATCTCGCCGCTGCGCACCTCGAACGACACCTGTTTGACCTTGTCGCCACGGCTGAGCTTGTGGACCTTGAGGATCGGCGCACCAATGTTGCGTACGCCCAGGTCGATATGCTCGCCCAGCTCGCGACCCACCATCAGGTTGACCAGTTGATCGCTGTTGTAACGCTGCATCGGCTCGACACACACCAGCTTGCCGTCGCGCAGCACGGCGATGCGCTGGGCGATGCGCTTGAGCTCTTCGAGCCGGTGGGAGATGTAGACGATGGCCACGCCGCGCTGCTGCAGGCGTTCGATCTGGGTGAACAGCAGCTCCACCTCGCGGGCGGTGAGCATCGCCGTGGGCTCATCGAAGATCAGCACATGGCAATCGCCAATCAGGTTGCGGGCGATCTCGACCATTTGCTGGTGGCCGATGCCCAGCTCGCCGACCGGGGTATCCGGGTCAATGGCTTCAAGGCCGACCTGGGCCATGGCCGCCTGGGCCAATTGGCGCAGGCGCTTGCGGTTGATCCAGCCGGCGCGCCCGGGCAAGTTGTCGAGAAACAGGTTCTCGGCCACGGTCAGCGTCGGCAGCAGGTTGAGCTCCTGCATGACCATGCGTACGCCCAGGCGCTCGGCGGCGGCGCGGCTGCCAGGCTGATAGGCCTGGCCCTGGTAGAGCATGTGCCCGGTGGTGGCGGCTTCAAGGCCGCCGATGATCTTCGACAGGGTGCTCTTGCCCGCGCCGTTTTCGCCGGTCAGGGCCAGCACCTCGCCCCGGTAAAGGCTCAGGTCGACATCGCCCAGCACCGGCTGGGCGTAGGTCTTGCCGATGGCGCTGACTGAAAGTACGACATCCGCAGTCGCTGACATTGCCTGTTCTCCTGGCGCGCTACGCGACTACTTTTGGGTGACCAGCTCGACCGGCGTCTGGATGACGTTGTCGGCATCGACTTCAGGCTTTTCGCCCTTGAGCATCTTCAGCGCCGCCTCGATGCCGAACACCGCCTGCTTGGCGGCGTACTGGTCGGCGGTGGCAAGCACGCGGCCGTCCTTGAGCATCGGTTTGATGGCATTGATGTTGTCGTAACCGACCACCTGCACCTGCCCGGCCTTGCCGGCGGCACGCACTGCCGACACCGCGCCCAGGGCCATGCTGTCGTTGCCGGCCAGCAGCGCCTTGAGCCCTGGGTTGGCGTTGAGCATGGAGGCGGCGACGGCATTGCCCTTGGCAATCTCCCAGTCGCCCGACTGCACCGAGACCACCTCGATCTGCGCCGCCTGCATCGCATCCTTGAAGCCTGCGGTGCGCTGCTGGGCGTTGGTGGTGGTCGAGACGCCTTCGATAATGCCGACCTGGTCACCGGCCTTGAGCTTCTCCTTGGCCAGGTACTCACCGACCAGGCGCGCGCCCTTGCGGTTGTCGGGGCCTACGAACGGCACGCTGAGGTTCTTGCTCTTGAGCACCTCAGGGTCGAGGCGGTTGTCGATGTTGATCACGGTGATGCCGGCGTCCATGGCTTTCTTCACCACCGGCACCAGGGCCTTGGAGTCGGCCGGGGCAATGACCAGGGCGTTGACCCCCGAGACAATCATTTGCTCGACGATGCGGATCTGGTTACCGGCATCGGTCTCGTCCTTGATGCCGTTGGACACCAGTTCGAAATCATCAGCGTGGTCTTTCTGATAGGCCTTGGCGCCGTCTTCCATGGTCAGGAAGAATTCGTTGGCCAGCGACTTCATCACCAGCGCCACTTTGGGCTTGGTTTCATCGGCGAGGGCTTGAGACAAGGGTGCGGCGAGGGACAGCGAGGACAGTACGGCGACCGCCAGCAGGCGACCAGCAAAGGGCAGCTTCATGGGTTTACTCCGGATCTTATGATTTTTATCGGGTCGCAAACGTTTGCGTTGACTCACTATGCGAATGCCACCCGGTTTTGTCAATTCGACCCGAGCAGTTTTGCTGGCGTAGCGCGTGTAGGAATTATCCTCAAAAACATCGGAAAACCGAACACTTATACACTGAATATTCGGAATCCCGAACCAGATGATTCCTTGGCAGCACTTTAGCCGCCCGCTCAGACCCAATAAAATCAAGTGATTGAAGATGAAAACCGACGAACGGCTGTTCTGGTACGGAATCTGCTCCTTATAGCGCGTTACACAGCGAACTCCAGACAGAAGAGAGATCAACGATGAAAGCTGCACTTAATTCCTTCGTTCCGGGCGCTTTGGCCCTGCTGCTGTTAATGCCCGCAGGCGTCAACGCCAAGGAAGTCGAGAACCAACAGAAACTGGCCAACGTGGTGATCCTCGCCACCGGCGGCACCATCGCAGGCGCCGGCGCCAGCACCGCCAACAGCGCCACCTACCAGGCCGCCAAGGTCGGTATCGACAAACTGATCGCCGGTGTTCCGGAACTGGCCACCCTGGCCAATGTGCGCGGCGAGCAAGTGCTGCAGATCGCCTCCGAGAGCATCAGCAACGAAAACCTGCTGCAACTGGGCAAGCGCGTCGCGGAACTGGCCGACAGCAAGGACGTCGACGGCATCGTCATCACCCACGGTACCGACACCCTGGAAGAGACCGCCTACTTCCTCAACCTGGTAGAAAAGACCGACAAGCCAATCGTGGTAGTCGGCTCCATGCGCCCAGGCACCGCCATGTCGGCTGACGGCATGCTCAACCTGTACAATGCCGTAGCCGTGGCCAGCAACAAGGATTCGCGTGGCAAAGGCGTGCTGGTCACCATGAACGACGAGATCCAGTCGGGCCGTGACGTCAGCAAGTCGGTGAACATCAAGACCGAAGCCTTCAAGAGCCAATGGGGCCCGCTGGGCATGGTCGTGGAAGGCAAATCCTACTGGTTCCGCCTGCCGGCCAAGCGCCACACCTTGGACTCGGAATTCGACATCAAGAAAATCAGCAGCCTGCCTGCCGTTGATATCGCCTACGGTTATGGCAACGTCACCGACACCGCCTACAAGGCCCTGGCACAGAACGGCGCCAAGGCAATCATCCACGCCGGTACCGGCAACGGCTCGGTCTCTTCACGTGTAGCACCGACCCTGCAGGAACTGCGCAAGCAAGGCGTGCAGATCATTCGTTCGTCCCACGTCAATGCCGGCGGCTTCGTGCTGCGTAACGCCGAGCAGCCTGACGACAAGAACGACTTCGTCGTCGCCCACGACCTGAACCCGCAAAAAGCCCGGATTCTGGCCATGGTCGCCATGACCAAGACCCAGGACAGCAAAGAGCTGCAGCGGATCTTCTGGGAATACTGATCGAGTTACCCCCAAGCGCTTGCCCGTCCTGTAGGACGGGCAAACCTGCCTCCCTGACCCTTGCAAAAAAAACTTTAAACAAGCCGCAGCAAACCGCGCGGTTTGCGGTCACATGCGCTCTTTCACCGACGAGCTGTTGCGAAATTGCGTACAGTAAAATACTGTATGCGCATACAGCTAAAAAAGGAACGCTTCGTGGCCACCCCTTCCGCCCCTGCCAGCAGTTACCAACAGCTGGGCATCCGCATCCAGAAAATCATCAATTCCCCCACTGCGCAAAAAGCCCGGGCCGCGCTGATCTTCCGCCTGGAGCATGAAACACCCGAAGACTGGGCCACCCTGCTCGACGAAATCGCCGAGAACGACAACGTCACCCTCGCCTACCGCGATGACGGCGGCGTGCAGATTTTCTGGGTAGTGCCGAAGGAAGATTGAAAGCGCATGAGATTTCCGGTTTTTGCAGTAGCTTGTCTGTTGTTCAGTGTCACCACCGCCCACGCCGATGCACCGCGCACCTTCAGCGAAGCCAAGAAGCTCGCCTGGCGCCTGTATGCGCCGCAGTCCACCGAGTTTTACTGCGGCTGCAAGTACAGCGGCAACAAGGTCGACCTGGATGCCTGCGGTTATGTGCCGCGCAAGAATGCCAACCGCGCCGCGCGCATCGAGTGGGAGCATATTGTTCCGGCCTGGCAGATCGGCCACCAGCGCCAATGCTGGCAAAGTGGCGGGCGCAAGAATTGCTCGCGCAATGACAAGGTCTACCAGCGCGCCGAGGCCGACCTGCACAACCTGGTGCCGAGCATCGGCGAGGTCAACGGCGATCGCAGCAACTTCAGTTTCGGCTGGCTGCCCGAGCAGCGCGGGCAATATGGCTCATGCCTGACCCAGGTGGACTTCAAGGCCAAGAAGGTCATGCCGCGGCCGTCCATCCGCGGGATGATCGCGCGCACCTACTTCTATATGAGCAAGCAGTACAACCTCAAGCTGTCCAAACAGGACCGCCAGCTGTACGAAGCCTGGAACAAGACCTACCCGCCGCAGCCGTGGGAGCGCCAGCGCAACCAGCGGGTCGCCTGCGTGATGGGCCATGGCAATGAGTTCGTCGGCCCGGTGAGCCTCAGCGCTTGCGGCTGAGGCTCAGGCCAGCGCCTGCAGGTAGGCGCTGGCCTGCTGGTAACGGGCCAGGCGCGCAAGGTCGGCCGGGCCCGGGATGGCGATACGCGACAGGTCGCTGTTGTCGGCAAGGTCGGCCAGCTTGACCACCCGTGCCAGCGGGTCATGGCCCAGGCGCACGACAAAGTCCTGGTAGCTTTCGTCATCGCGCCGGCTCAGCGCCAGCACTGCCGCCAGGATCTTCAGGGCGAAGCCTTCGCGGGCAAGGTCGGAGAGGGTCAGCGGCGAGTCCTCGAGCACATCATGCAGCACCGCGACGATGCGCTGCTCTGGCGTCGAAACCCGGAGCATCACCCGCAACGGGTGCAGTATGTACGCCGCCCCGCCCTTGTCGTGCTGCCCCTCATGCGCCCTTGCCGCCACCGCAATGGCCCGCTCCAGCGTCGACATATGGCCCTCCCGCTCAGCGTTGGCGCCGTCGCAGACGCGCCATGCTGTAGACATCGATCAACTCACCGTCACGCATAGCATAGTCAATCAATTGACCTTCAACCGTGAAACCAAAGCGCTTGTACAAGGCCAGCGCCGGTTGATTGTCGGTGTACACCGTCAGCTCGACCCGCTGCAGGCCCATCCAGTTATCGGCCACCTCCAGTATCTGCAGCACCTGACGCGCCACCCGCGGGTCGTTGTACAGCACAGTCAGGCTCTCGACATGCTGTTCGGTACAGCGTTGCAGGGTAATGGCAGCGGATGAATCACTCATGACGGCTCTCCTTGCGTATGAGCCGCCAGTGTACGAGGTAGCCGAAGGCGCTGACTAGCGCGGGGCGTCGTGCTGGATAACGATCGAATCGGTGCCCAGGCGGGCCATGACGTCGGCTTGTTGCGCCTCGGCTTGCGCCCTGTCGGGATAAGGGCCGAGCAGCACCACCGGCTTGCCGTTGCGGTAGACCACCGAGGACGGGATCTGCTTCTCGATCAGGCGCGCAGTCATGTCGCTGAGGGCGCCCATGTTCGCGCCCTGGACAATCTCCACATCCCAGCCTTCAGGGGCAGGTTTGTCAGCCGCAGCATCGGCGGCGCGCTGCAGGTCGGCGCCACCGCAAAGTTCGCGGATTTCCAGGATCGTGCTGCTGTCGGCAACAAGAATTTCGAAGCCGCCCGTGGGCTGCTTGACGGCCGCGTAGCTGCGGTAGGGCTGGAATGTGCCGGCATCATCTTTGCCACGCACCTGGCCACAGATGATGCCATCCGGGTCGAGTCGCACGTTGGCGAACTTGGCTGTCTTGGGATTCTGCAGGTGTTCGGCCACCTGCTGGTGCACGCCTTCGACTTCGTTTTCGCAACCGGCCAGAGCCAGCACCGCCATTACCACCGCCACTTTGCGCACGCGTATTATCTCCTGAATGCAAGCGGCGGATTTTAGCATTCTTGGTAGGAGCGGGCTTGCCCCGCGATGCAATGTGACTGACAGAATGCTATCGCGGGGCAAGTCGAATCGTCGCACCGCCGCTCCCACATCCGCAATGCAAAAAGGGCGATCCTTGCGGATCGCCCTTTTTGGTACCACACAGCAGTGTGGATTTGTTTGGTAGGCACAATTGGATTCGAACCAACGACCCCCACCATGTCAAGGTGGTGCTCTAACCAACTGAGCTATGTGCCTGCTGTGGGGCGCATAATACGCAGGTATGTAACCTTCGTAAAGCGAAATTTCATAAAAAAATCAGCAGCTTTGCTTTACCGGCAAAAGTGCCCGCAAACAAAAAAGGCGACCCTCGCGGATCGCCTTTTTGTGTACCGCCAGCAGGGGCGGATTTGATTTGGTAGGCACAATTGGATTCGAACCAACGACCCCCACCATGTCAAGGTGGCAATTGGTAAGCACATAACCGATTGATATCAATAAAAAAACTGGCAAAGCACAACCCATCTAAAAATGCTGATTCAGGCTAAATTAATCAATAACTTAGCAAGGGGTTTTGCAAAAAAATCAGCGCCTTGATGTGTTTGAAATAAAAAACAGCTTGCCACCAGAGGCCCCCTGCTCAGACAGAAATGACACCGCCGTTTCCAGCAACCGCTCGAATCCAATTCGCTGCCGCCGATCAGCCAGCAACCCCGTACCGTCACCTCTGAGGCTGTCTACCTTGCACAGCCCGGCGGTTGCAGCTAAGTTGATCCTCTACCACACTGAATTTGAGTTTTTCCGCCAGTAGCCATGCCAGCGGGGTGCCCGGCTACGGAGCCTGAAATCATCCACATACCTGAACTGGCCAAGCTACTCGGCCGTTCCGAATCCGCCATACGGAGCGCCATGCAGACCCGAGCGGCATGGCTGCCACCGTCCTTCAAACAGGGACAGCGGATCTGTTGGCGGCTTGAATCTGTTAGGTTGTTTCTCAAAGAATGGGAGTAAAGCGGCGGGCAGCGATCGAAGCCTGGGCGCAAGCGGAAACAACCGCCCACGCTTACTAGGGTCAAGTAGTCAATCGTAATTCGGAGGTCTGCATGATTTCAGCTGCGACTGATCGCTTCATGCGGCTTAATGAAGTTATAGCCGTCACGGGGTTGGGAAGGAACACCATATACACCCGAATGCGCGAAGGTACCTTCCCACAACAGGTTCACTTGGGGCCGCATTCCGTTGCCTGGCTTCAGTCGAGCATTTCGGAATGGATGACATCCGTCGTGGATGGCGCTTCGTCAGTCAACAAGAACTCCCTGTAAATCCAGGGTTATTATGATTCCGGTCGCTGCGGGAATCATCATGATCACGCCCCGCGCTTCGCTGCACGAATGTAAAAGGCCCCGCGGCGACCTTCCTCATATCCCTTTTAGAGCTTCCGCTCGACGCGAATCAATGTGTTCGGCCAGATCAGCCACATACACACCGTGAGCTGACTTCTGCCTTCGCTCCATCGCAATGAGCGGTAGCCGTATCTCGCCCCGAGCAATTTTCAGCTTCATTTCTCAGGACTTAGATGGGGAAAGTAGTCCGCGCAGACCTTGTCCAGCGGAATTACTGCTAGGGCATCGTACTGAGCTAGCAAAAGGGACTCTTTTCTCCTGAGCTCACCTCCTGCGTTTCACAAGCTCTAACGCCTTCTGGAATTCAGACCTGGACTGCTCGGCTCGTTTCTCTTCGGCTCGCTTACGCGCACTTGCTGACAAGCCAGTGCGGCCAACCCCCTTGTCGATAGCATTTTCAGCTATGTAACTGTCAGCCCACTCATCGAGCTCATACCTATCGAAACCCACACCTTGAGCACCGATCGGGAACTCCTTTACGAAAGGCCGTACGGTTTTGTTGAACTCAGCTTTACACATCCCCAGATAACTCGGGGCCAACCGCCATCTCAAAATACGCGGCGGGATCTGCTGGTCCTTCATGATCGTCACTCCCCAGGGCCTGGAAACGTAAGTTCGTTTTAGCGAATACAGACAGAAAGGGATAGAGCATCCCATCAGTTACGTCAGGTGAGACGCTCCAATTTCAAGAAAAGACCACACCCTGACCGACTCAGCCAACTCCAGTATGTCCAGCAGGTAGCCTTCGTCGATTTCCTGCTGCCAGTGCGCGGCATAGGCCATCTCGCTGAGCACTGCCGCGCGGCCATCCGGGTCTTCAACGACCTGATCATCCAGTTCGACCACCCAGGCCTGCGGAAGGTCAGTTGCCATACTGGCCTACCGCCCTGCATCACCACGACTGCGCGTAGAAAGCGCCATCCACTTCTTCGATCCCGGTCAGGTTCATTCCGACCTGGGCCATGCCGGTGATCTTCACGTCGAGCAGCCGCGGGAAAGCGTCAGGGCCTGGCCCTGAACTGAAGATTCAGGCGCTGATTGTCGAACACCCCAAGCTGTCGCTATGGCACTCGCTGATCTGGATGTCGTCGGCCAGCGGCTGCATCTTCCGCAGCTGATCAGCCGGAATGGCAACGCCCAGCTTTCGCCGGCGCAGGATGAGGAAGCGCATGCTGGTCACCACTGTACAAAAAAACAGCATTCTATGGATTTGCCGGGGCCGGGTAATTACCGATCAGCTGCTAATCAGGCCGGCTTCTGGGTGCCCCTCATTGCCGAATGCCCGCTGTTGGAATTCGCACGTTCGCTATTACTGGCTCAAGATATGGCAAGCTATTATAGAGCCGCTAACAGTTTATGGCATCTCGTGCCTGGTCAGCCTGAAGGGTGGCACAGGCGGTGTATACTAAATTTCTTTATACCTTAAACATTGAGGTGAAAAAATGCCTTCCGCGTCCGAAAGAGATATCACCAGAAGTGCTTTGATGGCCAATGCGTTCAAATTAGTTGCAGAATCACTTATCAATGAGTCCGATAGAGGGACAATTGTTTTAGCAACTGCCTGGCTAGACGAGTCTCTAACTAAAGTTCTTACTAAATACATGAGGCCAGCAGGGAAAACGGACGACCTGCTGAATCCAGGAAAGCCGATAGGGGACTTTGGCACAAAAATAATGCTCGCCGAAAGACTGGGACTCGTTGCCCCGAACCTCCTAAAGTCCCTGAACCGCTGTCGAAAATTGAGAAACGATTTCGCGCATATCGCGAGTGAGCTGACATTCGAAACCCCATCAGTTCGAGACCGTATTCAATTGATTCTGGACGAAAATGAGGATCTACTTATAGTAATGGGCGATACTCTTAGAGATGCAGGAATGGAATTTGAGAATGGCAACGATCCTTTGATTCTCAAGCACATACTCGACAGACTTGGTTCCAAGCCCCTCTTTCAATATGCATGTGCATTCTTGAATTCGGCTCTTGCCTTGATTGAATTCGATATCGAACCAGTCGAGCCGCAGTTTCATTTTTAGCGAGCTACTTAAAAGCAGGCCTCATTTGAGGCTAGCAATTGCTTTTCATAACCAATTCGCTGCCTGCGCTCAGCCAGCAACGTCAGCACCTTCACCTCGAGACTGTCGGTCTTGCGCAGGCCGGCTCCGTCCGAGACGGGACACCCACCAATGGCCCGCGGCACGACATCTGTTCTGGCGTCTCGACACGTACAGCGCAAATTGCCGGTCAACCTGTCCCGCGCAGTCTCATCAAGACTTTAGTCCTCTATTTTACAGAGCTTGGCCAAGGCCACACTTCATCGAGATAAGAGTTATAGAAACTTATTGTTACCGAGCCACCAAAGTCGCAGGAGGCAGAAGTAACAATGGTTAGACTTTTAGGTCTGGGGAAGCCTGGACCGATAGGAATTCTACCAGGCGCTCTTGGGGACCCATCAATCGGTTCGGTCGCATAGACCTTGATGCCTTTTGAATCCCAGCCTTTAAGCTCAGTATAAACCGGGCTTCCAGAAGTACCAATTAAGGTGACTTCTCCAAGCCCTAAGTAACCCTGAACATTCTCTAGATTTTTGCCGAAAGTCAATTTTGACTTAATGCCGAGTTCAAGCTTAAGAAAGCAATCATCTATTGCAGTACACACGGCCATACGCGCGACCCCCTCTACCACACCACTAGCCTTGGTGAATGGAAAGTTAAGCGTAATAGAGCCTTGACCAGAAGGTGATATCAGAAGATTTTCAAGGTTATGGCTATACACTCCAGAGATAGAAGCAATAACTAAGGGACTTCCAGTGAAATTATTAACCCTCAATACTAGTGGATTAAGTTGTTGCCGCTCTCCTTCCTCGCGCCTACTTCTGATGGTTGAGAATATAGTTTGTAAATTTGAGCCAATACCCAAAAACAGCGAAGCCAGATCAAACCCCCCAAACCCAATGCCTCTCTCTTGGTTGCTTCGTTGCGTTTTCAAGTACGCCCGATGGTGCGCTACAAGAGCTCTTTGCTTATCATCGCCTTCAATACAATAAACGGCTGATGGTGCTTCTCCCATTGAGTCCTTCAAGTTAGACATACTATGCCTCTCCATCCATGATTGTAATACTTGCCCCGAATTGATTGTTTTTCCCAGAAACAATTATCCTGTACAGAAACGGTAGAATGGCTATTGCTATGTTATGGAATTTCCGATCACCACTGGTGTTCTTTATTTCTGCCAGCCTCAGCTCTACAGGTGGGGTATTAGCATTTTGAGCCGACCTAACGAACTCGCCCCTCATCACGAACTTGTCGTAGCAGCTGTTGTTTTTTTCATAGCGCAGCACTTCTAAGATTGTTGGTTCGAAGCAGCACTCTCTTTGATCAAAGCTGTACGGCACTTTGCCTTTAAGCGTTAGTGAGTAGTGATTCTCTTCTATGTCATTGAACAGAGCGAAGCCAACTTCTAGCTCTCGAAATTGAGCAAGATCTTCTTTGAAGGTAAGTGTTAGAGCGCCTGTATCGCCAGGATTTAGGGCGAAAAACGTATCTTGTGGTTTTATGTCGACGTGGCTGGTATTTATTCTGTACATATAGACGGAGAAGCTCGATGTATTACTGAAATTAATCGATACTGTGTTTTCTCCCGAGGGACTTGCCGGCTCACCATTAAGATTTGCGCCCACAACCCCTGCCAGCGCTGAAAAAGTCCCCATTACAGCATTACTATCACCAACAACATCCGATGCCGAATACCTCGTGGCTTCATTTTTTCTGAACAACTCAGTAATTCTTTTTTGAGATTCTTGAGCTGTGTACATATGCAGAATACCATTGCTTTCTTCGCGATATTTATATTTATTTCCTTCCATAGAAACCGTCTCCTGACTTGTCGATAGGCAAGTCAAAGGCTAGTAGCTATTTTTTTGGTGTCAAAATATCAGCATCACAGTACTGGCGTTCCGGTGTCTGCTACTGAAATCCCAACAGCTCATCACCCTGAACGGGAAAAAATTGCCATAGCCCGATTGCTGCATATCCAAACAGTACTGATGGATGGCACCCTGATCATCGAAGACGACGGTTTTGCGCTGGGCATGCCCACGCCTGCTCAAATGTTGCGCCAGCACGCTCGCCTGGTTGAGGTCGAGTGTGAACAGCTACGGTATGAGCTCGAGCGAGCCCGGGAGAACATTGAGAAGCTGGTCGCCATCCATCAGGACCAGGCCGCCGAGATCACCAAGCTGAATGCCAGGATCGAGCGCATGACTTGGGAGCTGTCCGACGCCCTGGTGGAAAACACCGAACTGAAGAATCGACACATTGGGGGCTGCCCTGACACCTGGGGCGCAATGCCGCCTAAGGGCTAGGGTCGAGTCGTACCCAGCGCAGTATAGGACGCCTCGCACGCCAGCCCAGCTATTCGGGCTCGGTCATACGCTTTCGCCAGCTCTCCCGCTCGAGCATCAGACCGTGAGAGCAGGTCGGAGAGCACCATGGCGGCGCGGGTGGCTGCCTGGCTTCGGGCGGCAGCGGCGGTATCTGCGTCGCACTTGCCCGCGACGGCGGCATATCGGGCAGCTTCGTCGCGCATCCGCTGACCAGCAGCATCGGCACCATCAGCGCCAGCAGCTGCAATCTGTTCTTGTTCCCGGGCATTCGCTCTCGCCTCTTCCTGTGCCGCTGCGCGGCGTTGCTCTTCTTTCCGCGCCTTGGACTCTTCCAGCGCCCAAGCCTGCTGATCGCCTGCATCACGGACAGCCCAGCGCGCCTGCCACTCGGCCTCCATGGTCGAGCGGCCGTGCTGGTAGGTGCCCCAGAATGCCCAGGCTATAAGCGCCAGCGACACTGCCGCACCGATCGTGCGCGCGCTGATCACGCCAACACCTTCAAAGCACGGTCATGCAGCGCCTTTCGCTCAGCGGCGCCGTGCGGCACCCGGCCAGGTTTGCCGGTGTTGATCACGCTGCCGATGTCCTGGAAGCGGCCGGCGTCGGCCAGGTCGTTCAGGCCGTGAGTCGACCACCACCAGGCGGCGGACATCGCGGCGTGCTCCGGCTGCTCGAGCAGTTCGGGATGTTGGACCAGGTCCAGGCCCAAGGCGGCGCCGCACGGGATGTGATTCGCCAGGCCGGTAATCTGGATCAGGCCACGGCCGCGGTACAACCAACCATCACCGGGCTTCTTGTTGCCGAGGCTCTTCGCGCCCCACGCGCCACCGTAGATACAGTTGGCGATGGCCTGTTGATTTGCTGGGCGCCCGGCGGTACGACCGTAGGCCTTGGCATCGACCTCGCTGATGCGATCGCGGCTGAACTTCGCCTGCAGGGCCTCGGTACTGTAATTCAGGTTCTCCACCAGGTTGCGCAGCTGGCCCGACTCATGCCCGATCTGAGCCAGGAACGCAGCTGTGCGCACCGGGCTGTCGATCTTGTAGCGCGCCATGGCCCGGCCCAGTGCAGGCAAAAAAATGCCCGCGACTGGGCGGGCGTTGGGGAGGATCTGCAGCAACTGCTGCTCGGTCAAAGGGGGCATTCACTTTCTCCAGGCAAAAATAAACCCGCTCGGTGGCGGGTGGTCAGGGCTCAGTTCTTGGAATGGCCGGCGGTGTCGGCGGCGGCATGTCCAGGCGGACGTCGATCCAGCTGTTCAGGGGGACATCCAAAGGCACACCCTTGCTCAACAGCAGTTCGCCGTCATCGGTGAGCGTCCAGCGCTGCTTGAACAGGCGAACCGTAACGGCGCCATCGTCGCTCTGCTCGCTCTCGGTGATACCCAGCGGCCTGCCGCCATCCGGTGAGCATGGGTCCTGTGTGCGCCACCCTTCGACAGCCAGGCCCAGGCTTCCAGCGATGCGATACTCACCCAGCGCCAAACGCTCAACCTGAACGCCGCGGGCCTCGTCATTGGCCACGCCCCAGGCGCCAGCACCCTGGAAGGTTTGCTCCTGCAGGTCGCGGCGCTCGCTGTCGGATACGTTCGCGATGCGCACAATCGGCGACGCCGCAGACAGCGCGCCACCGGAGCCGCGGGTTGTGTTGCCGGTGTGGTATAGCTCAGCCCAGGCAGAGGCTACCGACTGGTCCTTCATGATCGAGCGGAAAAAGGCTCGGTTCGAGCTGACAGCAATACCGAACTGAGTCTGCCAGCGGTTGTCGACACCCCAGTCGCTGGAAAGCATGTTGAATGCGGTCACCGGGGTGTTGACGTTGGAGTTGAAGCCGTAGAACCCCGACTGCCTGGCGGAGTTGGCGTTGCCATCCACAACAGAGGCTCCGCCGACGCCGAGCGCGCCCACCTCCAGCAGGTTGCCGCCAGCGGTCCCCACTGCTCGCGTGGCGGCCGCTCCCAATCCCAGAGCGCCACGTGCCGCAGCCGGCGTTGTAGCACCGGTACCACCCTTCAGGACGGGCACGACATTCTCGGTTGCCACAGCGCCGAGGCTCGCAAGTGTGCTCCCCCACTGGTCAACAATCTGCCGCAGGCGGTCCACTGCCTCTTTGACATAGCCCTGCATGGGGGCCAGGCCGTACACACCGCCAGAGACGGTCGCCCCCTGATACGCCGGGAGGATGCCCAGCACCGCAGCACTGGCAATGTTGGCCACCTCGTACCAGCGCCCGTCAGGTCCCTGGAACGCATCGCCCACCCGGGCATTCAGAGAGAAGCTAGTGTTCGAGCCGGTCACTGTATTCTGGCCGGTCGTGATCGCGACCGTGCCCTGTCTGTACCACGGCATGCATTACTCCTTATATTAAACTTGGCCTACCGGCGAACAATGTCCGGCCGTTTGGGTAAACCGCACTTATGCCGCTTGGGTTGTCAGTCCATGCCTGCAATATGCTTCGATTCCCCTTGAACCAACCGGCGGCGTTGAATCTATATGGGCTTGATGTGCCGAAATTGATATAGACGCATGACAACAGCGCGTTCGCCAAAAAGTAGTCACTGAAGTTGTTTGTCCACGCCATCTGTGAGCTGGCGTAGTAATAGCCAGTACCAGGAATGGAAGTCCCGCCCGCAGCAAATGAGTTTGAAAAGGGCTGACTTTTCATTTGCGCAATGTCGTTTGTGGTCGAGAAGATCTCAACGCCCTGGGCATCACGCACCCTCGCCCCGTGTGAGCCTTGCGGTATTACTCCGGGGGAGTAGCTTGCGACAAACCAATTAACGACAACTTGCTCTTTCCAGTCTATGCCTGTGTAGTTCGGGTTATCGAACCTACCCACCCTCCACCCCGTCCAGTTACCAGGGCTTCCGAGGACGGAAAAGTAATAGAAGAAGCCACCATCCGGAGTGTTTAGAAAAACGAAAGGCCGCTCGTGCGTGGTGATCGGTACAGGGAAGTCGAAGCCGTTGATCCAGCCCGGCGGGGTTGGATTTTGATATCCGTAGAACGTAAAGCTGCCCTTGTGCAGAACATTCAGCGCCCGATTCGACGAGTCAATCTGCGTACGGATGAGGTCGTTGGTGGTTCGAATTCCGTAGGCATCAGCGGCAGTAGGCCCGGCATCGGTAGACAAGATCGAGACTTGCCAAGTACTGCTTTCACCACGCCTGATCAACAGATTCCCTGGCGAGTACCAGGCCTGAGGCGACCAGGTGGTATTGGTCGAATCAAACCTGAGCGTGTCGACTACAACGAATGAGCCCGCCGTGATCTCGGGAATCGCGAAGTTCTGCTCGAAGCTCCCGTTGCAGGTTACTTGCCGCATCGTCAACGAGCGGATTGTCGAGATCGATGTGTCAAGGGTAGTGACCCCCGACGCGTTTCTGGTCCTGAATCCATATTGCACCGCCATCAAGCCAGCCTCCCGACTGCCGTCCTTTCGACACCGTTCGCGTCGTACGTGTAGATGCCGCCGTTGTTGATGATCGTCTGACCATTGGCGTCCTGGCCGCGTACAGTGAACATGCCACTGACCATGTTCAGCTCGATCAGCGGCAAGCCCTGAGCGTTGACCGCCTGCGACCGGAGCGTCATACCCAGCACGATCTGCTGGATGAACGCCTGGTTAATGAGCGCCTGATTGATGAATACCTGCCCGCCCTGCACCACGAACGGGGAAGACAGCGCACCGTTGATGCCATTCACCACAGCGAAGCGGTCGGCACTGACCAGGAGCTGACTTTGCAGGCCCCCTGGACCGTTCTCGATGCCGAGACCAATGCTGGCTGCCACATACTGGCCCTGGGCATTGAGCTGCATCTTCACGGCCCACATCGTGCTCATCTTCCCTTCGGCCGTCACCTGCGCCTGGCTGATTGTCTGCACGGCTGCATTGGTGCTACCCAGCGATGCCTCAAGGGTTTCCGTCTTGCGCACAAGCGCCTCATCGCGGGAGGCGCTGGCTTTGACTTCAGCTGCAAAGGCTGCCGTCGAATCCCACTGATTCAACGCTCCAGCAAGGTCGCCCTCGGCATCGTCATCACGCGAGGAAGCGCGCAGCGCCTGCAGGCTCTCGGCCGTGGCCGTGACCTTGCCGTCCACTTCGGTGATGTTGGTTTTGTTGGTGGCCACCTGCTGGGCCAGGCCGTTGATGGACTCAACAGATTGACCCACATCGGTCCATAGCGCCGGATTGGGCGGCGCGTTGCCGCCTGCTGGGTCAGCTGGGATAGCCTGCTTGGCCTGGTAGATCCTGCCGTCAACCACGACCATCTGGTCTTTGCTGTAAGGCTCTTCAGGGTTGTAGACCTTCAACCCATCCAGGGCGTCGATCTGGTCCTGCAGCCCGTCGATCTTCTTGACCAGCTCCTGGCCGAGCTCGCTCTCGGTGATCTGGCCGGCGATCATGTCGAGGATCGGAGACGCGTCCGTGCTGGCAATCCCCCGTACCGCATTCGGCGCCACCGGGAACCAAGGACCTATGTTGCCGGTGCGGTCCACCAGGCGCGCCCAGAAGAAGAATGCAGCACCAGCGGCCAGCCCCTGCAGCTTGAAGTCTCGCTGTGGGTAGGCCAGGTCGGTGAGTTTGGTCGCCTGGGCCAGGTCGGTGTTGGGGCTGTACCAGATCTCCGTTCGCTGGGTGTCCTCGGCGCCAGGAGGAAAGCCCCACTTAAGGCCAATGGCGAACAGTTCGCTAGTGGCGGTGAGGGATGTCACCGCCGGCGGCAAACCGGCCTTTCCCTTCAGCTCAGTGAGGCTGGAACTCTTCCAAGTCGACGAGATATCGAACGCACTCACCGCCCGCACCCGAGCCAGGTAGGCCCCGGCGTAGATCCCGGTCACATCGACCGAGGTCGCGCCTGTGCGCTGCAGCTTGATCCAGTTGCCATTATCCTTGCGCCACTCCACGTCATAGGCCACGGCGCCGTTCACGGCCGGCCAGGCGATGGTCATGGTGTTGACCGCGATGCCCTGGTCCACGGCGTAGTTCGAGGTCAGGGTTACGCTCGCGGGCGGCGGAACGGTCGTCACCGGGATGACGCTGATCGGCCGCTCCTCAAGCTTGGCGCCGGTATCGATGGCGGCAAACTTGCTGGGGTTGAACTCTAGGGCGGTGAACTCGTACTCGCCCTCAGTGGTGCGCACGCGCTTCAACACACGGAACAGCTGGACAGCCAGGTCCTCGTAGTCGATCGCCCACTGCAGCTCACGCTCCGGCTGCAGCGCGTAGACGGTGGTCACCGTAACGTCTCGCCCGTTCACCGACTGCACAGTCCTGCCCTGGGCGGTACCGTTGGGCAGGTTGATGATCAGTCGATCGCCAGTCTTGATCGGTGTGTCCCGGTCCAGGGTTATCACCCGACCAATCGCCGCCGAGATGCGCCCGCCGTTCGGGCGGCCCGCGACCAATTCGTCAGCCACCGGGATGACGAAGCCCGGCAGCACGTTCGCCCCTTCCATGCCCGTCTTGAACGAGACGGTGCGATCCTGGCTGTTGCTCAACAGTGCCCACTTGCCGCGGCGCTGGGCCTCACTGGCACGCGTGCAGCCGATGGCCGAGATTTCAATGGGCCGATCACGGAACCGGCGTTGCAGCGCAATGTCGGTTACCGGAATCGCGTCGGTGTCGTAGTTGTTGGCCGGGTTGTCGTAGCTCACCAATGCGCGGCTGTAGTGCGTGTCGCGACCGGCGCCACCATAGACGAAATCGCCGTCGATGACGTTCGACCTGGTGAAGACGTAGTCGATGTCCTGCGCACGCGGCATGTCGGCCTGCATATACAGCGAGCCCTGAGCCCAGTAGACCATGCCCCTGTAAATTGCCGAAAGATCGCGCAGGAGCGTCCAAGCCTCGGCCTTGCCCTGCAAGTTCAGGTCACACAGGTAGCGTGGCTCCTGGCCGCCCACACCGTCTGGCACGAGCTGGTCGCAGTACTGCGAGATACGGTACATCTCCCATTTGTCGACCATCCAGGGCTGGATGCGCTTCCCTAGGCCGAACCGGTCGTTGACGCACAGGCCATAAGTTGCCCAAACCGGATTGTTGGTCCAAGCCTGCTTGAATGTGCCATCCCACACGCCGGTATAGGTGCGTGTCACGGGGTCGTAGTTGCTCGGCACAGGCCAGCGCTGCGCCTTGCAGTTGACCGTTACCGCTGGGATATTATGGAACTGCTCGGCATTGAACTCGATGTAAAGCAGCGCGGTGTTCGGGTAGCGCAGCTTCTGGTCGATGATCTCGGTGTAACCCGCGATCAGCATCTGGTCCGCAATCGTGCCGCTGTTGGCGTTTGGCGTGATGCGGCGAATCCGGAAGGCCCACCCGGAGGTGGCTGGCGGCAGACTGACGGGCTCCGATCGCTGGTAGCCATTGGTGGTTTTGCCGTCCACGGCGCCACGAAGAGACTCGACGAACGCCCCACCGTCAGTAGCAACGTCGATGGCGTATTCGATGCGATAGCCGTTTGTGCCGTTTTCGTCCTGGCTGGCAAGACGGGGCCAGGAGAACCGCACGCGGAACCTGGAGAGCTGGAGATTGCTCAGGGTGCGAGTGAAGGGCGTGTCGCTGCGCAGCTCGACGTTTACTGTCGTCTCGTTCTCGATCGCCGGAATACCCTGAATGTAGTCCTGTTCGATCGAGCCTGAGCGCCACTCCCACTTGACACCCGGGAAGTTCACGTTGCCGCTGGCATCCACGATCGGCGTGTTATCCAGATAGATATCGCGGTCCGTAGGAGTGTCGTCGAACTCGCCCTCGCCCACCGCCAGCAGGATCTTGGCGATGTTCGTCGACTGCAGGCTATCCGGTGCTTCAACCGGACTTTTCGGCTTCTTCTCGCCACTCTTGGCGCCGGTAATTTCTGACTGAAGTGCTACGCCCATACTTTCCTCCAGGCAACAAAAAACCGCCCGGAGGCGGTTTTCTGAAGCACAATTTTATCAGTTATGAAGCGAGATTTTTATCTTGCTCTTCGAAATTCCATACCTAACGTGAAGCGCCTGTTCAGCCTCTTCGATTGTCAGGTACACCGGCAATTCATCAGGCCGGGTGATCGCGCACCTATCACGTACAATTTCTTCGAGCTCCCCTTCATTGGCTGGGTTGATCAAGATCACGCGATCGGAGCCCCCGCCCAAATCCATTTGAAATGAATCCACCTCATAGATTGCGCCGAAGCTTACCCGCCAACTGGCGGCCTTCTTCCCTGGAGTAACCGAGATGCTGGAGACCTTCGCCAAAAATTTTGGTTTATTTCCAATTTTAGCCACGAAGTAGCAGAACCTATGCACATCAACATTATTAACTGGCTCAGCAAATGTGAACCCCCAGTCAAGGCGCACAGCATCAAGCTCTTCAATTCTGAAATTAACTATTACACCTATCACGGCTGCCTCCATTCAATTGACGCGGGAGCCAGGATGTTACGACAGACGCTAAAGCTTGTCCTCCGCGTAGATCGAGGCGGAGATAATCGCTCCGCCCCAGCGGCGCTTGCCGATGCAGATCGGGACAGGATTGCCACTGGTAGTGGTGTTTTTAGCGCTGCCGAAGGCGTAGGACGGCAGGTTTTCTGGAGCGCCGCTTTGCGAAAGACCTTTGGCCTGGGGGCTGAGCATCTGAATTACCCCGCCCGCAACCATAGCCACCCCGACAGGCGCCAAGGCTGGAAACCAGATACTGGCGACTAAAATGACCGCGCCGACGATGGTTTGGAGGATGCCGCCACGCTTGCTACCCCCAACAACTGGGACGATCCGAATCTCCCTGGTACCGGCCCGGTCAAACCCCTTGGCCCCGGTGTTTTTCCCATTCCGAAAGATCGCAAACCTCATTCCCAGACCGTCGAGCCTCCGAATCTCCTCTTCGAACCCTTCAAGGGTGCACTTCAAGGCCTTGAAGACCTCCCACGATTGGCCAGAGTCAAGCAGGCGTCGGTGCAGGCGCCCGAATTTCCTAGCCAGTGAGCCGGACAACTTGATGGTGGTCATGGATTCATGGTGAGCTGCAGTCGCTGCCATACTTTTCTCCAGGCAATAAAAAACCGCCCAGAGGCGGTTGTAGAAAGCTCTTTTAGAGGCAGGATCGAACGGCTGACTCTATTCCGCTGCGACCAGGCATTGCAGACCACGCCATTCGCTGCCGAAGGGTGACCGAGCTACCCGAAGCAATTTTTCTGATATCCAGCAGTTCATCGGCCATATTGTTACTCGCCACCCACAGTCGATAGTCATCCTCTGTTTCCGCCATCGAGGCATCCGTGCGAGACGCCTGCCATTTGGGGAAAACGCAAAGCGCGTATCGTTTTGGATCTTTCGAAGTGCTGGCTGCAATGCTTGGCTTGTTCTGCTCTAGGTCAGCCGTAGATACACACCCCGCCAGCATTACAAGCCCCACAGCTACCACCAGAATTCGCATGTCATCCCTCCTTTGAAAGGGCTGAATGTATCACCTCGCAGCGCGGTGGCGCAGCACGAGCCGAGTTCGGTCGAGCCAAGGCCCACCAAACACGATAATTTCTGATGGTCTGCCGTACAGGTGGTGTAGCAGGAATGGACCCTGGCCGAACACCTGGACCTGCTCGCCAGGTAGTTGCGGGTCGGCGCCGAGGTAGATCCCGGCATGGTTCGGGTGCGCCGTACGCCCCACCTCCATGACGATCATGTCGCCGCGCTGTGGCCGGTCGACCTGATAGAAGCCTGCCGCCTCATAGGCCTGCTCGTACAGGCTGGGCCCGGCGGCCTGCTCCCACCAACCGTCCTCACGGGCGTAGACCGGGAACTCCAGCCTCCACTCACGCTGATACCAGTCCGCGCAGGCCTGCCAGCAGTCCCAGGCGCCGTGCACGAATGGCCGGCCCAGCAGCGGCGCGCTGCCGTTTGGGGTGATGGTGCGCAGATCGCCTTCAGGCCAGGACAGGATGTGCCAGGGCAGTGCCGTGGCTTCGCACATGGCCAGGTCACGCGGTGACGGCCTGCTGGTGGCGTCGGGGTGCGAGTGCACAATGCCGATCACCTCGCCCCGGTCTTCCGCTGCGGCGTATTCCTCTGGGGCAATCCGGAACTCTTCGCTCGGGTCGCTCGCAGTGTTGGTACACGACACATAGATCTGCTTGCGACCTATAGCCAGGATCAGCCCGCAGCACTCGCGCGGGTACTCAGTTGCCGCGTGCGCTTGCACGGTGGCCAGGATGTGTTTGCGCATGGTCAGCTCCGTGCGATCAGGGATACGGCCGGGAAGCCGCCGAAGGGCAGTGGGTTGCCAATGCCGAAACGAGGCACGCATCCGGTGCCCAAGCAGCCATCGCACTCGTCCAGTTCAGGGTTGTCAGTGAGGTTGCCGTCCTTGTCACGGTACGGCCCCGTGTAGCCGCAGCTGGGTCCTCGGTAGCCATTGGTCATGGCCCAGTGGCACAGCGTGGTCATTTGCCTACCGATCGTTTCCCCGCCCACGTCGCCGGGGCTGGCCAGCTCCCAGGAAACCGTCTGACCGCTCTCCGATACTTTCTGGTCGACGTACCAAACCTCAATTCCTTCTTGGCTCGGGTCGGCTTCGGGGTTGCCATCCGGGAAGTTGGCTGCGTCCAGGAACTGCCCGAGCGTGTTCCGGATGGTCAGTTTGAACTCGAGTAGATCGTCGAAGGCTAAGCACAGCGCGGTGATCCGGCCATTCACGTTACCGACCGACAGCGTCGGGCGCACTGCGGTGCCGTCCGAGTTTGCTTCGATGCCATCGACCTTCAGCGGCCAGGCGCCGTACTCCTCGCCCTGCCACCAGATCGCCTTGGCGGGCAACTGATCCGCGTCAGCACCAGCATCAGCGAGCTCCTGTGGTGTGTGCGGAATGGCGTGGCCATGGAAGCGCAGCACATCGGCGCCGAAGTCTGAGCCGTCCAGCTCGAACAGCAGTACCTCGGAGCCTGGCTCCAGCTTCTGAATATGTGAAACCAGGCTCATGGGTGGTATGCCCTCTCGAAGGTCAGGTTGATTACGGCAATGCCGCCGGGTCGGCGTTGCTGGCCGATCCTTTCGCAGCGATACAGGCCCAACCCGCCGCCGGGCGGCGTCCACAGAAATGAGCGGAAGCCGCGGTGGGTGCGGATGAAGTCAACGATTGGCTTCACTTCCTCGGCAGCACCGCCAAAAGACAGTGTCCAGCTGTCGGTCTCGGCGTTGATCCCGTCTCCCACCACCTGGGCGTAGTTGTCGCCGAACTGCGACTTCCGGGTCTTCAGCATGCTCTCGCCGCTGGCCTCGTCATCAGGCGACCAGGTGAATGTCTCGATAGCCACTGCTACCTCCCCTTCGTGTTTCGATAGCTTGAACCGCCTGGGCGCCAAGAGGCGGCGATTGCGCGATCAGCGACACCCTGCATCTGTTGCTGAAGGTTCTGCTCGAGCGCGGCAGTATCGAGCTGCATGCCCTCCGAGCTGCGGTCTTCAACGGTGATGCTCATCGGAGCGTTGACCTGCACCACCGTCCCGCCACCCGGGTTGCCGCCAACGACCTGCACGCCCAGCGACCCATCCGCGCCGCGGGCGAGCGGCATGATTGCCTCCGGCCCTGCTTCCCCCGCAATGCCCAGGCCTCCGTTGGCCATGCCGAAGCTCGTGGGCTTGGTCAGCACGCTGTTGGTGAAGGCGCCGCCCTTGGCGAACATCTGCACACCGCCGTCCCACGCGCCCCCCAATGCCTGGAAATAGGCGCTGGAATAGCCGGCCTGGGAGGCGCCAAGGTTCGAGGAGACCGCGCCAGCAGAACCCGCCGGCAAGCCATTGCCACCGCCGAAGTAGCTACCAGCCGCCGAGATGCCCATACCTACCAAGCCGCTGAGCAACGAACTCGCGGCCTGCTGACTGGCGATCCGGGCCATGTCGCTGAGGATGCTGGCGGTGAAGTCCTTGAACTTCATCTTGCCGGTCATGGCGAAGTTCGCCAGCGAGGTGCTTGCCGAATCGAAGCCCGCTGTCAGAGTGCGATCCGTTGCGCCCGCCACGTCAGCTGCATCTGCCTTGATGTTGGCCCATGCCCGCCGTGCGCCGTTGCGGTAATCGCGCTGGGCTTCAAGACGGGCGCCGTGGCCATCCACCTCCATCTGCAGTTCGCGCGCCTGATAGTCGGCCAGGTCCGCCAAGCGTTCTTCATAGGCCTGCTGGCTGAGCCGGCGAGAAACGTCCTCTTGCTGCTCCTCCAGTTGACGGCGCGCCTCGGCGTACTTCTGCCGCACTGCGTTCAAACGGTCGGCCTGCTCGCGCTCGTCGTCGCCCATGCCGACCCCGGCCACGTCCGCGTTGATCGCGTCCTGCCGAGTCTGCAGCACCACCTCCATGGCTTTGCGGTAGGCCTCAGCACTGTTACGCCTCTGCTCTGCCAGCTTCCGTTCAGCCTCAGTACGCTGCTGAATGGTCGTATCGCCGTAGGCAGTGTTCAGGTTCTTGATGCCGAGCTCCATCTCGGCGGCGGTGATCTTGCCTGCCGCCTGAGCTTTGCGTAGCCCCTGCACGCCCTCGGTCAGATCCTCGAGGCGTTTTCTCTCAGGTAGCGCCCTGTCAATGATTGCGTCGAGCGCCTTGATCTCGTCATTCAGAGCCTTGGCGCGGCTCTTGCTACTGTCCGTGGCGTCCTTGTTGGCCTTCTTCTGTGACTCGATCGCGCTTGCCGCCGACAGAATCGCCTGCCGATCAGTCTCTGTAAGGTCGGCGTTCTCCGCGATGTGCCGGTTGGCGATCTTGATCGCATCACCATTGTCCTGAAGACCAGCCAACTGCTTCTGCAGCGTTTCAAGGTAGGTCTGTCCCGCCGAACTCATGCCAGCCTTGGCGGCATTGTTGGCGTGGGTGGCCGACGTGTTCTGCTCCGTAACCCCAGTCAGCACGCGCAGGGTCTCGGCGATCAGGCCCGAACGCTGATCGGCGTCACTGACCGCGCCAGCCTGGGTGATCCACTGCTGCACCGTGTTAGCCGGCAGGTTCAGGCGTTCGCCTACTTCGCGAAGTACCGGCGACAGGTCAGACCCAGCCGCACGGGCCTCCTTCAGCCGGTCGACCACCTCCTGGTAGGCGCGTAACTGCTGACCGTACTGGCCGCCTGAGTCTCTGGCCGGCGCTGTGACCACAGCCTGGCGGATAGACTGGGCCAGACCACCATAGGCGCTGCGCACCGCATCAGCGGCACCAACCTGTTCCTGCTGCCATTTGACCAGCGAGGCCTCGCGCTGGTCGCGATTGAGCTTGGCGAATTCCTCGCGCAGCTGTGAAACCGGCTTGTGCATGTCCTCCAGGCTGATACCGGCTTGGTCTGCGTTGTTGCTCAGCATTAGAAAGCTGGCCGCCGCTGTGCCAGCCAGCAGCGCCAGGCCCATCGGCCCACCTAAGATTCCGAGCAGACTGGCGCCCACAGTGCGAAGACCAGCCTGGGCAGTGGCTACCGCTGCGGTGGCCACTGCTTCGCGCTGCCGGGCTTGAGCCAGCTGGATAGACATCTGCGTCTGAACTGCCGTGCCACGCGCTGCAGCGGCCTCGCGAGCGGCAAGGATAGTCACGGTTTCGGCCTTGCGTTGGTCGGCAATAGCCGCCTGCAGCACGGCCTCGGCCTGGGCGATACGCGCCGCCCGCTCCGCCAGAGCAGCCTTCACAGCCAGCCCAGATTTCGCTACGTAGTTGGTCAATGCCGCAACGCCCGCGCCGGCCATGGCCACGGCCACCAGGTCGACGTTGTCGGCCAGGGTAATGAGTACGCTTGAAAGGCCTGCAACGGCGCCGGTCTGTTCTTCCATGCCGCCCAGGAATACTTGGATGGCGTTACTGATATTCACCATGGCGTCTTGAACGCTGGTGGACATATCCGCTGCCGCTTTTCGATTCACTTCAACTGTGCGTAGCAGGCCCGTATTGATGTCATCGATAGACAGCTTGCCCTGAACGCCGAGCTTGCGAACTTCATCGGCGCTCTTTCCGGTCGCGCTGGCGATAGCATCGACGATTGTCGGCATTGCGCTCTGGATCGAAACCCAGCCATCAGCTTCCACTTTGCCAGTCTGCAGCGCCTTCGAGTAGGCATCCAGAGCAGAACCAGCCTTATCGGCAGCCGCGGCGTTGGTTACCAGCAGGAAGCTAAAGCTGTCAGTAATGTCGAGCGTCTGCTGGGTGTTGAAGCCGAGGCTACGCATCACATCTGCAGTGCGGATGTACAGCTCCTGGGCTTCAGCCAAGGGGCGGTAAGTATCCTGGGCGGTTTTTAGTAGGTGCTCCTGCACCATCTGATATTCGCCGGCACTGCCAGCGGCAACCTTCATCCTGTCGGACATCTGCCCGTAAGCGTCGACCTGCTTGATGATGCCGCCGATCAGGCCGGCGCCAGCCACAGCAGCGAACGCGCCGCGCATGAGCACGCCTGCGGATTGGGCTGCGGCCCCTGCCCTGTCAAAAGCCGAATCGACGGTTGCCAGGTTGCGGTCGATCGCCTGCGTGCTGCGCGCAACCACTTGGTCAGCGTTCGCCAACTCCCGGCGCAATTGGGCAGTGGTCGCCTCGATCTGGACCAACATCCCCTGGACTTGCTGATCAGCCATGCATTTCTCCAAGCACAAAAAACCGCCCGCAGGCGGCGAACTACTCTTCTCGGCGGCCCCGGAAGAAGGACTTCAGCTTGTCGGCTACACTCACCGGCCTGGGCGACGCGGCGCGCTGGCCAGAAGGCTGACCCTGGGCCTGGCCTCGACCAGTCCAGTCAAGCCTTGCATCAAGGGCGAGCATGATCTGGGGGATTGGGGTACGCCACGCAGCCTCAGGCGGCCAGCCAAGCCAGCCGGTGGCCACGCCGAAAAGATAGTCGACGTAGCTGCCGTCCTTCACTGCGCTGTGCTGCCCGCCTCTTCCTTTCCCCGGGCGGCCACGCTCGGCGGTACTGGATTGAGTAGCACGGTGATGAAATCAGTCAGGCGAGCCGACACCTTCGCCACGCCGGTCTGGAACACCTCAGCGGCGACCTGGGCATGCTGGTCGGCCTGCAGGCCGGCGCCGGCGATGATGATGTCGGCGCTGGCAGCGATGCCCATCAACCGCATCGACTCGAGCGCAGCGCGCAGACCGCCGAACCGGCTTTCGATCAATAGCGCCGCCTCGAGGGTCGGGCGCAGGGTGTAAGTTCGAGCACCGACCACCAGGGTGGTGGTGCCATACAGAGCTTCGCTCATGGGGGTCTCTCAACTGAGGACAGGGCCGTAGCCCCATCAATCAAGGGGTGGCCGGACCGGCCACGATCTCGAGGATGTCGGTGTTAATGCCGAGCGTGATGTTGCGGCGCACCACGTTGTCGGCAGAGCCTGCGGCCACGGTGTTGTTCATCACCTTCACCGCGAAGTAGAACGTGGTCGGCAGGATGGGCGGAGTCGCGCCCGGGTCGCCGTCGTTGAGCGTGACCTTGATGTTGTAGTTGCCCTTGGTGCGGTCCTTGTGTGCGACGGCGACGGCCTTCTGGCCGATGTCGCCGTTGTCCAGGCCCACGGTCAGGGTCATGTTGCCGGCGTCAGCGGTGCCCTTGTACTTACGCACCCGGCCATCCGCCAGGGAGGTGAAGTTCACCGGGTTGAAGGTGTCGCCGAACTCGCCCAGGTCTTCGATCTCGCCCACATCGACGTAGGTGTCGGCCTTGTATTCGGTTTCAGTGTCGGCGCCGGTCTTGCCGCCAATCGCAAGGCGGCAGCCGGCGGCTGTATTGAGGTTGTCATCGGCCATGGGGGTTCCTCCAAAGGCACATTGGATAAAAGCCGCGGCGCGGCCGGTGTTGAATTCAATGGGTGGTGATCACGCGAACCGTGATCGAACCCTGGTAGGTGATGCCGTCGGCGTCCCGCTGGGCGTCAGCCTGCTCGACGCGCACCGACACGGCGCGGCCGATGGCCAGCGGCAGCCGGCGCTCATCCAGGGCGTTGATGATCTCGCCGTTGATGCGCTTGACCTCGGCCTGGCCTATGGCATCGGACCACACCGACAGGTAGATCAGGCGCTGCTCACGCTTGCGCCCCGCAATCGGTCGAGAGTTCGTCGAGATTTCCCGGTCAATGGAGACGTATGGCTTCGGCGTGTTCATCGGCACGCCGTCGAAGATCGGGCAGCTGACCTCTGCCTCGAGGCGAGCAAACAGCGCCTCCTGCAATGCAACCGATGGATCAGCCACTCCCTACCCCCTGACTTGCTTTGCGCAACGTGCGGGTGACCGCCGCCTCGATCTCTGCCAGAACGAACTCCCGATTAACCTGCATCGCAGGCCTGAGCCATGGGTGAGCTGGCCTGGCTGGGATATCCGGGTACTTGCCGAAGAAGGTGGTGCCGTCACTTTTGTTTTTCGTATCGCGGCGCCCAAGTCGGTTCTTACCGCTGAGTTTCGAGCGATCACGATTGGTGGTGTGTATGCCCGACACCGCGTTGATATCGGCTCGGTGGTACAGCTTGCCGGAGTAACCTTTCGTGCCGTACTCCAGGAACCGCAAGTAGAAATAGCGCTGGTTATTGAGCTTGCCCCGCAATCCAACCTCGGCGTTTAACCCGCTTGCGGAAACAAACGCCGTCAGGGCTCCGGCAGCTGCACCAGTGCCCTTAGGAACCAAGTCCTTCATTGTCTGCAACACACGGTCGGCGCCACTCTGCATGGCTGGCTTAAGCTCGTTATCCATCATGGTGTGGATGTTGCGCAGCGTGCGCCGGAGCTTGAAGTCTCCCGACATCCTGGAACGGCGGGCCATGGCCTACTCCTTCGCCGAACCAGCCTTGGCTGGGGCGGCGGGTTTACCGGGGACCTCCTCGGCGTAGCCGCGGGCAATCAGCCCCTTGCCGACTTCAGCCGTTACATCGAAGGTCTCGCCCTTCGTCCGCTCGCCGACAGCGCCGGAGAGCGGGCCCAGTGCTCGAATCTTCATTGGTACACCTCATGGGTTGGGAATGGTGGAACACAGCAGGCGCTGCATCGTGCGGTCGTTGTCCAGCAATGCAGCCTCGACCTTGTAGGTGACGCCATCGCACGCCAGGCGCCAGCCAGCAACGATGTCTGCCCGGGGCCTGATGCGGATTTCCGCACTGATCACCGCCTGCAGCTGTTCAGCGACTGGAGTGACACGGCCGGTTGGCATGGTGATTTCCGCCCAGACTTTACCGGCATCCAGCCAGGTCTCAGTGGCACCGCCAGAAGCATTCTTCTGTCGGTGCGGCTTCGTCACCACGCACCGGTGTTTAAGGGGGCCTGCTCTCATCAGAATCGCTTCCTGTACCAGAGCAGCCTTTCGACCGCGAGAGGAACTGCGGTGGAGATGGTGCCAATGACCACGGCTTCGCGGTTTGCGTACCAGTGACCGACCAGTAGCAGGATCGCCTGCTCAACATCCGGGGTCATCCCCATCTCTTCTGGCCCGGCTGGATCGCCTTCGACCAATACACGATCACAATGCATCGCGACGTGCGCCTTGGCCGCCTCGATGTAGCCGATGATGATCGAGTCTTCTTCATCACCATCCAGGCGCAGGTGAAGCTTCACGCGGGACAGGTCGAGCATTTACTTGGCCTCAGCTGCTGCTTTGTCGGCAGCAGCCTTGTCAGCGGCGGCTTTATCGGCGGCCTCCTTTTCAGCAGCTGCTTTGTCTGCTGCGGCCTTCTCGGCAGCGGCTTTCTCAACTGCTGCTTTGTCGGCAGCAGCCTTGTCTTCCTTCGGAATTGCAGACTTGGTTTCCTTGGGCTTGACCACCCGCGGTTTGCCGTTGGCATCGAGCTCCACAGCCAGGCCCTTGCCGATTAGGGTGTGCGCGTACTCGTCATC
Source organism: Pseudomonas tructae (assembly GCF_004214895.1). Lineage (NCBI taxonomy): Bacteria > Pseudomonadati > Pseudomonadota > Gammaproteobacteria > Pseudomonadales > Pseudomonadaceae > Pseudomonas > Pseudomonas tructae. Next base: position 3,902,047 of record NZ_CP035952.1, read on the forward strand.
AGCATCCTCGAAAGTCGCGCCGGCCTTTACCTTGTTCGAGTCGGCGCCAAGCAACAGGCCGTTACCCACGAAGCCCCACAGAATCTTGATTTTCATACTGCCTCCAGAAACGAAGAGGCCGGCAATGTGCCGGCCTTCGCAGTGGTTGAGTTATGCGCCAGTCGGGAACCGGCCTTTGACCAGGGCTTCCCTGCGGCGCACACCGAGACCCAGGCGCTCCTCGACCAGTAGCGCGCGTTCGTTCTTGATGAACTGATCGTTGATCAAGCCCATCTTGAACAGGAAAGACATACGGTCAAACAGCGTGGTGGAGCGCGCGAAGTTCGCGGTCAGGAACTCGCCGCCGGTGTCAGCATCGCCTTCGTCCATGCTGTCGGAGGTGATCACTGGGCGGCCCCAGAGGATTGGAGTAACCAGGCCTTGCAGGTTGGCGAACAGGTAGCGGTTCTCGCCATCCTTCTGCAGCTCGATGTTCATCCAGTCAAGCTCGGTCATTACCACGCCGTCGGCCGACATCTGCGATTGTTTGCGCACCTGGTAGATCGAACGGCGCACCAGGTCGATCGCGGTATCGCCGGCCTTGCTCAGCGCGGTGTTGTAGGCAGTCGCTTGGGTCATCAGGCCATTCAGGTTCTCGCCGGCACCGTCGCCCTTGAGAATCTGCGCCTCCTCCTCAAGCTTGAGGTCATAACGCAGCAGCTGCTGCAGGTAGGCGAACAGCTGAGGCACGTCATCCAGCGCTTCATCGGTGACCGGCATCCAGACCGCGATCTTCTTCACGCGGTCGGTTTCGGTAGTGAAGGTCACGTTGCTGGTCGGCTTCAGGCCGCCCTCGGCCACGGGCGCGGCACCGCGGGTGTGCACGTTCTCGCGGAAGTAGGTGTAGTTTTGACCAGACACCGGCACGGCGGTCAGCAGGTCACGGATGCGCAGCTCTTGGCGGATTCCAGGCTGGATCACCGGATCATACTGCGGCACCACAATGCCAGCACTGGTGACCTTCATTTCCTTCATGCTGGCCATGTCGGACTTGGTCACGTCGAGTTCGGCAAGGCCGCCACCCTTCTTCAGGGATTTGTAGCTCTCATCGCCCTGGATGAGGTCAATGAAGCTTTTGCCCTCGGTCGGCTGGCCGCGCAGCATGACGCCCTTCTGCTCCAGGTCCTGGACCTGGTCGATGACGCGCTGCAGCTCACCCTTCTGATTGTCGATCTGGCTCTTCAGGTCAGTAGTGACCTTGTTGCCCTTCTCGACCTCAGTGATGACTGCATCGTACTTGGTTTGCAGGCTCTCGAAGCCGCTCTTCAGCTGCAGCTCCAGGGAGTCCTTCAGTTCTTTTACTTCGCTCATGGCGATACTCCGAAATGGTGGGTGAACAGGTTGGAAATGTCTTTCAGCTCATCCACGATCGCCGTGGCCTCGCTTCCGCCGTCACGGCGTAGCGCGGGGTAGCCGAGCGAAGCGACTGCTGCCGCTTCCTTCTGCGAAAGCCCCATGCGTTCGCGCAGGGCATTCTCGAAAAGTCGAATGTCAGATTTCACAGTGAGGACATGCGCCTCAGGGTTCATGCCGAAAGGCACGAATGAGGCCTCCCAGAGCTCGGCCTCCTTGATGACTCGAACGCGCCGACCCGCCCGCTCTTCGAAGTCAGCTTTGATGGTGTTGAAGCCAATCGACATGCTGTCGAGAATCTCGGCCTTCATCAGCTCGTAGGCATCACGGGCATAGCTGACGGCCAGATTGACCTTGCCCTTCACCAGCAACCCATGGTCGTCCTGGGTGTAATCGGCGGCACCCACCAGCCGGGTGAGGTCGTGGTACAGCGCTAGCTTCAACTTGCCACTCCGGGTCGCCTTCACTTGGGTGAAGGCCCCAGGCAGGATGACGTCGTCGCCCAGGTCGACGTTGTTGAACACTGCGGCGTAACCTTCAAAGTTGCCGACGTCATCAACAGACTTGAGCTCAAACGGAACTTCAAGATTCGCCATTTTTGTCCATCTCCCACCGGGTTACCCGGTTGTATTCGTCGCCCTCCAGGGGAGGCAGGTTTTCCTTTACGCGGACTTCGTTGATGAACATCCAGCCGGAGCCGCCCGAGCCGCCCAGCGCCGCCTTGTAGTAGGCAGCACGCCCTGCGCTGTCCGCGCGCAGTAGGCCCTCTACCGCAAACTCGACGAAGCGGGAGGTGGATCGGTAAATCTTGTCGTTGAATTCGTCCTCCACCGCATCGATGAAAGGCTTCAAGCCGAAGGTGATGTACCCGGTCAGCTGCTGCTCAAGGTTCGAGCCCATGATCGAGGTCTTACCGGCGCGGTTGGCCAGCCAAAGCGGCACACCGTAGATGCCCGCCAGGGCCTCCTCCTGGAACTGCTGAGACTCGATGAACTGGGCGTCCTTCTGGCTGATACCCGCCGGGACGATCTTGGGGTTGCCTTGCAGGACGGCCATCTTGCCGATGTCGTCGGTGTCGGCCTTGCGCACATCAGGGAACTTCGCCATCACCTGGGCCTGCTGGGCCTGGGTCAGGAACTGTTCGTAGATCACGTACCCGCCAGTGAAGCCACCCTTGCGCATGAAGCGGGCCGACCACTGCTGCCCTGCCTTGGCCAGCCCCATGGTCTCGGCCTGGTGCTCGATGGGCGACAAACCGACAACGCCGTCGAGACTGAACAGCTTGAAGTGGAGCATGTGCTCTGGAGATACCGGGAATGGGTCACCCTTGCTGGGCGTTACCAAGTAGATGAGATCACCCTCGGCGTCGATGCTGACAGTCTTCCAGTCCAGCGGCACAAGACCGATCGGATCACCGTGGACATTGCGCTCGATCAGTGCGAACGCATTGCCACGTAACGCCATGTTCACGACTACGAACTTGAGGAAGTTCAGCATCGTCATGTAAGGGTTCGGCTTGCGCAGTAACTTGAGCATCCGATCATTGCCGGTAACCAGCTCCCGCCCGCCCTTCTTGTCCTCGTACAACTTCAGCGGCAAGCCGCTGAGAGACTCGGAAAGGATCTTGACGCAGGACCAAACCATGCTAATGGATAGCGCGGTTTTGGCTGTGACCCGAACTCCCGCCTTCGTACGCTTGCCGCCGACCTCAAGATCAACTTCGACGTAGTCGCCCGTGGCTGGATCGGTGTAGCCGAAAAATCCCCAGGTCCTGGGGTTGTACCATTTGAATGCCATGGTCAGCCTATTAGTCCGAAGAAGCCGTTATCCAGATAATCAGCCATGCCGCCCTGGGCTTCAGGGTTGAGGGCCATGAGCGTCACGGCGTTAAACAGGGCCATCAGCGGGTCAATCTTCGCTGAGCCGCTGGCCTGCTTGGTGATGAGGATGGCGTTGCCTCGCGGCTCGACCCGGGCATTGCCACAGCACCAGGCCATCATGGGCTGGCCGCCGTGCCACAGCCCGCCCTCGGCAAGCTTCCGCTCGGCAGTTTTGATTGCGCCTCCTAAGGTGTAACCCTGCTTCACGCCGCCAATTTTCTCGCGGGGGATACCCTTGAGCTCCAAGGCATCAAGGATCGCGCCGATCCCTACTGGGTCGAGCCCAACTTGGTCGAGCAGGCCGGCCTCCTCCACCTCAGCGACAAGATCGGCAATCTGGTCCACGTCATCGCCGATACGTTCAACCAGGGTCAGGTGTCCGTCCTGGGCGAAGTCTCGTATACGAGGAGCCTCAGCCTTGCGGCGCTCCAGCACTGAGGGGTGCGCCCAGGCGTGAGTCCAGACCAGCCAGCGCCGACTTTCTCGCTCACGCCCCACCGCGGCGAAGCCGAGCAAGTCATCAAGGCCGCCGCCATCGATGCCGATGTCGATCACCTCGCAACGCTCGATCAGATCCTCCAGCGTTCGGCAACTCTTCGAAACCTGCTGCTCCCAGTAGTCGGCGCCGGCCCAGCGATCCGAAAGCAGTGCCAAGCCGATTTCAACGTTGAGGTGCTTTGCCAGAAAGCCTCGGAACGACTCTTCACCATCCATCTGCGCCTGGGCATAGCCTCGCTCAATGAACGGCTCGTCGACCGACAGCCCCAGGTTGGGGTTGGTGATGTAGGCGTTCGAGAAGTCTCGATGGGCGCCCACGTCGAGCAAGGCCTTCGGAAACTCATACAGAACCGGCAGGAACGATTTATCGACGATCTCACCGTCCCGAACCTTGCGGGCATACATCAACTTCTGCCGGAACACCCCAGCAGGTGGAGCATCGGACTGAGTCGTTGCCCAGATGATGAAACCTTCAGGGCGGGAAGCCAGCCCGCCGGTAGCCTCACGAAGCATCGCTTCGGCGTTGTTCCGCTTGCCGAACACCCAGAGCTCATCGATGAAAACGCCAATGGCCTTCTTGCCAGACACTGTCTCGCTGTCGGCAGCTACCACCTTAAGGGTGGCGTTTGTCTGGTGATGGGTCACGGTGCGGATGTGATCCTGCACCTTGAGGAGCGCCGAAAGCTCCTCGTCGGCCCGAACCATGTCGCGGATCGGGATGTAGGAGTTGTCGGCAATCTCCTTGGTCGGCGCCAAGATGATGAATTCGCCCGATGGCCGCCAGTTGAGGATCAGCGCTGTGAGCATGATCCCCGCAGCGATGGTCGACTTACCGTTCTTTTTACTGATCAACAGCATGAACTCGCTGACCAGGCGCCGGCCTTCGTCAGGGTCATAGGCACCGAAGATCGCCGCAACGAACTGGTTGACCCAATCGCGGACCGTCTCGCACATCAGCGGGCTGCCAGTGGCATCGACCATCCGCAGTGCGCCGAACACTTCCAGGGCTTCTTCAGCCTCGGTCGGGAACAGCGGGTCGAAGGGAATCAGGCTCTGGCGCGCAACGATGCGCTGCTCCCAGTCGGGGCATGCAGTTGTCCACTCCATCACTTCACCGCTCGCAGCGGGCCGCGGCGGGCGCCGAACTTGCCAGACGCTGCATCAGCAGCCTTCTCTTTTGCCTGCTCTTTCTTCCCGCTCTCGCCTTTCCGGGGGTGTACGAAGGGCATCAAGGCCTTCGCCGCGTCCACACGAAGCTTCGCCTCGGTGCCCATGTCGTTCATGACAGCGAGCAGGAAGTCTTTCGGGTCCTTGTGAGACAGCGCTCGAGAGAGGTCAAAGCCAGCTGGCTCCCACTCACCCTCAACGCTTTGAGCATCAGCTGCGGGGCCTGACGACGGCGAATCAAGGGTGGGCCTGACGTCCCCACCTTTAGCATCGCCTTTAACATCCGCTTTAACATCGCCCGGCATAAGACCGAGCGCTCGAAGCTTGTTCACCTCGGCAACGACATCGGGGTCCTTGGCCAGCCGCGACCCAGCTGCAGACGCCGATTTTTCTGGGCATCCAGCCGCAATGGCTGCGTCTCGATTGGACGCGCCTCCCCTGAGAGCGTCAACGAATCGGCGCTTTTTGGGTGTTAAAGCCATTTAACAAAAATCCTGTGAGGGAAAAAAATCTGTGCATGGGGTCGAGGGCGGTCTAGCTAGATGAGAATCGCTATATTTCGACCTCCCCCCACCAAAGAAGCACGCCATTGACGTGCTTCGGAAGCGCCCCAGCCGACCTCGCGCCATTTCTATGACGGTCAGCCCGCTAGGCCAGCAGCCTCCTCGGCCTGCTTGACCGAGTCGTGGCAGGGCTTGCACAACGGCTGCCAGTTACCCTGATCCCAGAAGAGGTTCATGTCGCCGCGGTGCGCCACGACGTGGTCGACAACCCCGGCTGCAACTGTGTGGCCTTGCCGAGCGCAGTAGACGCACAGCGGGTTGTCCCGCAGGTACTGCTCTCTCGCCTTCTGCCACTTGTAGCCGTAGCCACGCTGGGTGCTGGTCTTGTCGCCTCGCCAGCTGCCTGGGGTGACGGCCTTCAGCCGAGAGCTTTGCCCTTCCTTAACTCGGGAGCCGAGCGTCTTGAGCCTGGCCATCAGCCTTCAACCTTCCGACTCATGAACCGGTCGGAATACTCGCGCAGCTTCTCCACGCCGATGAAGCCGACCATGCAGCCAGCGAATACAGCGAGGTTGGTGGGCAGCGAGAAGTACTCGAGCACTGGCATCAGGCTCGTGCCGATCAAGCCGCACAGGATTCCTTCAAGGAACATCTTGCGGCGACCGCCACCACCGTAGATAACGCGACACATCGCAACAGCTGCGGCTGTTCCGCCGGTATACAGCTGCGGCTGATGGGCGATCGCCCAGGCAATCACTGCGGCCCACAGGCCGGGGTCCTTCTCGGGCATGTTTGGCATCTCGTTTCCTCCCGTTCCAGGGAGCACAAATGAAAAAGGCCCACCGTATGGGGGCCTTGGGGTTTACGATGCAGGATCGGATGGTTAACCGTGTGCAAGGAAAGGGTTGTTGAGTAAAGCTTTGCGCTTCTTGACCCCATCTAGGTACTCATAACCATTCCAGGTGACGCGAACGATGACGGATCCGTTGCTCTCGACTTCAATAAATCCTGCATCAGCGAGCAGCCAAACATGACCTGCGACTAGGTATTCCGGCCACTCCTGCTGCTTGTCAACCGACAAGTTGTTGTACAGCTCGCTCACTGACATATTTAGCGTCCAATCGGACGTGCCAGTCACGCAGTAATGCAAGATTGACGCAAGCAAATCAGGGCTTCTTTCCATAGGTTTCCTCGTCAGCGCTGACTGCGCAACGAGATGGTATCCGAAGCCGCCTAGAAAATAAAAAGTCCTGGCAGTAGTCGAGACCTAGAAACGACAAAGCCCCGCAGTGCGGGGCCTTGGCCGAGGTTAAACCTCTTGTCGAGTGGGGATCGTGCCGTTTGCCATAATGCCGCACCAGATGGAGATGATTGGTGTAGCAAAGCAGGTGAAGCCATACATTAGGAGCTGTTTGATCATCAGGTTATCCTCAGTTGTGTGTTGCATGATCGCGATGAGTTGTTCTGGTTTGGAGCTGAGAGCGGTCAATATGACCGCGAGAATGAACAAGATCGCCAACTGGGAGGCCGTCATGGCCGGATTCGAACCGTTTGATCCCCGGAAACTGGGTGGCAGGTAGTCATCCCTGCTCGTGGTCACATGATACCAATGTTCAGGCCAGATCTAAACAAACAAGCCCGAATTTTTAGCAGGGCTTTCGGGGCCACTCCTCACCACACGCAGAAATGATAGGAGGGGCAGTGTTGCTCAGACGCTCAATGGCAACTAAAAAGTGCAGAGGGCCGGTGCTTACCCGGCTTGATGGGCTGGATCGCCGGGTCACGTACCCCCGCCTCTCATCGCGTTGCCGATCAGGGAGCGCACTTTGATCGGCGCCACTACCGACTTAGCCCAGCTGCCTGGGCGCGTCATCTGCAGAAACGAAAAAGCCCAGCGCAATGGCCGGGCTTACTGTCAAAACTCTGACTTTTAACACAAATTTCGCATATCAGGCTCTACCGGATGTAACTGGCCTGTGCTCTTGTATCCAAACTGAAGAACATCAACATGATCATCGCGGAGATGGTTCAACCAGAGCGTCAAGGAAGCTACTTCAGCGCCCACCTCAGATCGGTGGGAATCCAAACTGCGACGGTTCTCTGGCTGGTTGAAGAAATCGGCCAATCTGTGGCCGGAGCGCTCATCTGCGACTTTGAAATACCAGCAGGACTCACCCTCAACATCTACAAACCGCCCAAGCTCGGTTTCTTCTGCTTTGTAGCGTTTAAGGAAGTGGACGTGGAGATCGCCAGCCTGATCATCATCCGACTCTCTGCCTACCGTGACTACCGGCACCGCTCCCCTTGCAACGGCGAGGAGCTTTTCCTGAAGCCTCAATCGGATTTCATCGGTCTGCTCGGCCGTGAGAGAGTTCGAGCAAAGAGGAAGCCCTTTCGTAACCCCTTCCAACTCTCCACCCTCTAACATCCACGTTAGCGCATTAAAGAGCGTCTGAACTTCGTCTGCAATTCCGTGATTCATCTATAGGCACTCGTTCCATTGAGTCTAGAGAATGATCTGTCGTAACCCAAAACGCAAAACCCCGGCTCATTGGCCGGGGTTTCTCTGTGTCGCGTTGTTGCAAGCTGGACACGCTGCTATGAAAGCAGGTGTTTATCCGTACTGAAAGCGATTTCAAGCACGAATCAAGATTTCGATCTGCGCCTCAGATACCTCGAAACGACGAGCCAATCCTCGTTTAGCTTCATCGATTGAAATCCCCTGCAAAATACTCCCACTCTCCTCGCTTTCGGCCGATGCCTCTGCTGCCTGGTAGTCATCTCCAGCAGCATGCGTATCCAGCATGGATGAAGAGATGTAGGTGGTAAATTTGAGGCGCTGGAGATCTCTCTGCGTGTTAATCCCGAAATCGCCCAGCGTCATGTACGCAACAGGATTGCGGTTACCATCCCACATATCGGGCACGGAGATCTCTGCGGATTTAGAAAACACGATCTTCTGACGGGCAGCATCTTCCTCCGACGGAACGATCTTCTCTATCTTGCCGATCATGAACGCGGTTTTATGTGGAGCTGATGGTCCACCCCAGCTTCCATTTCGATTCTGCACGCAAACCACGTACTCGCATTTCGCAGCGCGGGACGCATCCATACGCCATGCGTTGCTACCGCCCTCCGCCCACAGGCGATCTTTACCCCTATTGGTAAACACTACGACGCAGCGGGTGCTTGCGACACTGGCCTCAGGTGACAACATACAGATCCACTCCTTGAAAAGTGAAGCTACCCTAACACTAAAAAGACACTAGTCAATCACTAGCGCAGTGTCCGAATAGCTCCATGGGATAGCTACTCCAGGGTCACCCCTGACTGCAGCGCCCCATCAATCCATGCCACTCCCGCCTTTATCAGCTCCCAGGCTTTCCGCTCGGACATATCATTCTCTCGCCCGATTCGGTTAGCCGGCCACTTCGCGCCGAAGTAAAACCACACGAAGTCGCCCATCTGCTGATTGCGCTTGATCAGCTTGGCCAGGGCTCCGTCCACCAGCTCTGCGACTTCATCCTTGATCGTGTAGCTCTTGGTGGTTGATATAAGGTTGGCCTGGCTCATCACCGCCGCCATCTGCGAGACGTATCCAGGCACGCCCATCCCATCCATCCGCCACCAGCCCCATTGCTCCAGCAGGTACTCAGTGTCGCCCAGGGGCTTGTCCAGGTAAGTTCGTTTCTTCATGCAGCCCTCCGTGGGGTCGGATCTTGGTCAAGGCCGAACAGCTCTCGCAGTAGCTTGTTGGCATGTTTGTTCTTGGCGTTGCCTTCGGTGATCCAGCTCTTTGCGAACTGCTCGAAGCCGATACTCGCTCTGGTGCCGTGCCAGTCGGCGACGATGTCCATCAGCGCTGCCGAGGCAATACGGCCATTGGTCTGCTCCAGCAGCATTCGGTTGCCGACCTTGAGGAACTTGCGCTCAACATCGGTCAAGCTCTTGCGCGGCAGGGCCGCAGTTACGTTACCCATGGGGTTTGTCTCCCTTGTAGCGACTGGCATAGCTCCCCCGCGCCATCTCGACCTCATCGTCGGTTAGCATGCGGTTGTCTGCGAAGTTGGCGAATCGACCAAACTGGCCCTCCTGCTGGAGAACACAGCTACCCACGCGGGCATGCCGACACTTGGTCATCAAGATCTCGGTGAGGCCGTTCTGCCCCTCCTCGGTGTCCATGTCGCGGTGCACCATCAGAATGCAGCTGGCGTCGGCCTCTATCTCGCCCGAGTCGCGCAGGTCGCTCGACTGAGGCTTCTTCCCGGGACGCTTGGTAGAGTCGCGGTTGAGCTGGGCCAGCTCGATGACGGGAATACCCATCTCCTTGGCCAGTTGCAGCAGCGCCTTGCTGATCTTTCCGACCTCCTCGCTCCGGGTACGACCTTGACGCTCGCTTCGCACCAGCCCCAAGTAATCCACCACGATTCCGGCAAGCCCATGCTCACGCTGGCACCGCCTGGCGGTTGCGCGGATGCTGGCCGGGGTTTGAACTGGCTCATCGCAGACGAAGAGAGGGGCTTCTAGCGCGATGGCCACGGCATTGGACATCCTTGACCAGTCGTCATCCTGCATCTTCACCGGATCATCCAGCTTGCGCAGGTCCACACCGCCCAACGACGCGATAGCCCGCAGACCGAGCTCCTCGCCTGGCATCTCAATGGAAAACACCAGCCAGGGCTTACGCACCTTGATCGCGTTGTGCTGAGCAATCTGCAGCGCCAGCGTGGTCTTCCCGCTACCTGGAAGTCCCGCAACGACCGTGACCTTCTTCGGGCGGATGCCCTGCACCAGGTCGTCCAGGTCAGCCAGCCCCGTCGACGGCCACTTGGGCGCGACACCGCGATACTTCTCGTCCACGAGATCAGCGGCATCGCCCATCCACTGATCCAGCCGCTTGAAGCCTTTCGCTTCACCGTCGAGACTGCGTAGATCGGCCATGGCCTGCTGCGACGCGGCGATCACCTCTGCGGTTGGTGCGCCGGCCTGAACCAGCTCTTGCGCCTGGCCAGCGATGTCGAAAATGCGGCGGATCACCCCCCACTCCTTGACGTGCTTGGCGTAGGTCCGCCAGTTGGCTATCGACGGCACGTTGTTCGTGATCTCGGCCGCGTAGGCTATGGTGAACTGGCCGCTAGGCAGAGAGCGCTGAATCGAGCCTATGGTGACTGGGTCAACCGGCACACCCTGGTCATGGATACCAAGGATTACCTCAAACAGCGCCGCGTTGTCGGCGTGGTAGAAGTCGCCCGATTCCATTTGGCCGAGGATGTCCTCAACCAAGCCGGCGTCCTGCTGCAGGGAGGCCTGCATGACCGCCCCCAACACACCGTGCTCAGCCTCGATGCTGAATAGCTCCCTCATGCACAGGCCCTCATCGAGGACCAGGTGAAACCGACCGCCATGCCGCCGTTCTGGCGCAGACGGTCCAGGGCGCGGTCGCCGATGTAGGACTTCAGGTTCTCGCGGGCCAGATTGCTGATCAGCACCGTCGGCAGCACGGCCTGGTAACGGCGATCAATGATGGCGTGTAGCAGGCCCAGCTCGTAGTCACTGCCCTTCTGACAACCAACCTCATCGATCACCAGCAAGTCCAGGCCGCCCAGATGCACCACCACGTCGCGATCGGTATAGCCCGACCCCGGCACCATCGAGGCGCGGGCGATGCTGATGATGTCGCTTGCGGGGACGATCAGCGCCCTGCACTGGTCAGCCACCACAGTGCGCACAATCGCGCTGCCCAAGTGGGTCTTCCCGCAGCCGACATTGCCGGTCAGCAGCAGCGATCGGCCGGCGCGGAAGTGGCTCGGGAACTGCTCGGCATAGTCCCGGCACTTGGCCAGGGCCTTGTGGTGCTGGTCGGACTCGGCGACATACCCATCGAACGTGGCGTCGGCGAAGCGCGGCGTGATCCCAGCGCAGATCAGTGCGGCAGTGGTCCGCTCGGCATCGGCCTGGACCCTGGCCAGGGCGTAGGGCTCGCTGTCACGGGGAGCCATGTGCAAGGCCTCCCACTGGCAGCGCTTGCAGCCACGCGCCAGCATCGATCCGTCCAGTTGCTCGACCTCACTCATGTCGACTTCGCCGTGGACTGGGCACTCGCCAGCGAAAGCGCGCTTGGCCGGGGTGCGATGGAAGAGATCAGAAATTTGCGCGGCCATCGTGGCTCTCCTGGTACATGTCGGGGGTGTGTTGCGGGAGGTCGTTGAAGGACCCGGGGCGGGCGCCGCCGGCTGGCTGCAGAACGTCGTGCCAGCGCTCACCGTTGAGCCAGGTGGCCGGGTTCGGGATGAACTGTCCGCCATCCTTGGTCCAGTCGAGGGATGCACAGTGGTTGGCCAGGACGGCGATCATGGCGGCCTGGAGGTCAGCGTCGGGGTTGAGTTTGTTCCAAGCCTTGAGGGCGTCCTTGCGGCTTTTCTTCTTCGGGTACAGCTTCCAGAATTTCTCGAATCCAGCGTCCACTTCTGTGCCTGATGCACGTAAGTCTTTAACCCTCTTTGTATTACTCATAGATGTATTACTCCCCTTCGTGTTTTCCGAAGGGGGTTCGCCGCCTTTTCCGAAGGGGTTCACAGCGTTTTCCGAAGGGGTCTTCGGTTTTTCGAAGGGGTTGGAAAGGCGAATCCGGCGCTCGACGACCCGCTTGCCTTCCCTGATCTGGTCGATATTGATCAGGCCGCGCTCTGCCAGCCCGCTGATGATCTCGGACACCCGAGACACCGACAGGCCGAAGAACTCTGCGAAGTGAGCGTTGGTGGCGTAGCAGCCACGAACGTCATCCTCGAGACTACCGATCTCCACCAGCATCACCTTCTCGTTTGTCGACAGCGAATGGTCCAGCCACAACGAGGCGGGGATCCAAACGCCCTGGAACTTGCGTTGCGTGCTCACAGGTCAGATCTCCAGCTCAGCGGTCACCCGCTTGATGAATTCGTCGTAGCTCTCGCTCATCACCAGGCCTTGGTCTTCCAGGGCGGCCCGGTAGGCCTTCGCGCTCCCGTAGAGCACCCAACGCTCGCGCTCGGGCAGATCACGGAAGCCGGCATAGCTTGGCCACGGGCCGCTGATGATCGCGGCGCCAGCACGCTGCTGCGCCAGGGCGGGATTTGGGATCGTGATCATTGCAAGGTCTCCCCGGTTGCGTTGGTGCGTCGGACTGGGAGCGCTGGAAGGCTGCTCGCCGGCGGCAGGTAGTAGACACAGGCGTCGGGCCCTAGCAGCGCCCGGATCGCCGTCTCCATGCGCCGTTTGGCGCTGTTCTTGGCCAGCCGCGCGCGGCGGTACAGCTCGTAAGAGTCAGCCGTGTAGGCGATCACCGGGCCGTACGCGGGGTTGTCAGGGTCAATGCGCCGCCGTTGCGGCTCAGGCTCTCCAGTCGCCTGGAAGAACGCCGAGTATTCGTCGTTCAGGCGCTCGCGAAGTAGCCGCATCTGGGCCTGGACCTGATAGAAAGCCACCGCTCGTTCGGCCACCAGCTGCGTCAGCTGGGCCTTGGTCAGGTTCTTCTTCATGGATGCACCTTCCCAGTCAGCCGGAACCGGCCATTGAAGTAGGGGTGGCTGGCCTGGGTGCTGTTTACCATCGCGCACTCGTCGACGAAGCGCTTGAACGCTGCAGTGACAAGGCTCTTCGTCCAGACCAGGTACTGCGATCCCTTCGCGTCCTCGTGGCCATTCCGGACCATGCCGGCGGAGTTCGGGGCGTGCGGCCATTCCTTGAGCACGTAGTCCACGACCGCGCCCGACAGCCCATGACGCGCCAGCATCGCGGCCTTGACGCCGGTCAGCGACAGGCAGTTCTGCGGGCAGTGGTCCCAGACCGTGGTCTGGCTGAGGTCTTCAATCCGACGCTCGATCCGCTCCAGCGCCACCTGCTGCTCACGCTGCTGGCGCTCAACAGCCACCAAGTGGTTGGCGTTGGCCGCCGTGATCTCGGCCTGCGTCATCGGGCGGCCTGCCTGGCTCTCTAGCTCTTGCCAGCGATCGACAAGAGCAGCCGTGAACTCCGGCGAGAGCTGCGCGACCACGACGAAGCTGTCGCGCTTGCACACTTGGTAAATTGCAACGCTCTGACCGAGGTGATTTTTAACTTCCGTCAATGGCGGGAGTTGAATTGTCCCTCGCTCCGCCAGCCTGGCAATCGAACGCTTCACGTCGTCATGCCGCGAGCCGACCAGCTCGGCGATCTCTTGCGAGGACATAGTCGGGGTGTTTGTAGTGACCAGGTTCATGCAGCACCTCCCGCGCCACGATTTCGGGAAGTTGGTTTTTGTGGCGCGGAGCGCGGCAAGGAGTGGAGCTTGTACTCGGCGTTCTGGCTCTCTTCGTGAAGGCGCCCGGCGGTGTCAGCAAGATGTTGAATCAGCCAGCCAGTGCTGGTTAGAGAACCACTGCTGATCTCACCAGTAGTGCCCACCCAAGCCAAAAGCTCGCCCATCGCCGCGATGCCAGATGTCAGTAGGCTGGCGGTTTGAGAAGCCGCATCGCTAATGGTCTGCAATTGTTCAGCCTGCTCGGCAGTCAAACACGCCCCTTTCTCCCAGGCTGAGGGAAACTGCTGGTCGACACGCACCAACAAATCGTCGAAGCACGGTACTGGCTTGCTCATGGTTGCCCCTCCGCATTCCCGGCCGACACGCCTTTTTGAATGCTCCAAACAAGCGTGGAAACGGTCTCGCTCAGGAATTTCAAGGCTTCCATTGCATCGCAGAAAACCGGCTCGCCAAAATTTAGCGAGTCATGGACGTGCTGGCACAGTTGCGCCGCTCCGGACGAAAGAACCTTGGCAGTATGCAAGGCGTCCTCGGCGTTGACGCCAGCCTCCACCTTGAGCAGATATAGGCCGCGGTTGTCGATCGGAGTGTCGAGGAATGAAGTCTCGACTGTCTTGGTGGGTTGCGTCGGTGATTGAGCGGTGGTATTTTTTGGGTGCGACATAGCGCATCTCCTATTTGCATAGCGATGTGTATCCAAGACCTCCTGGCAGAGGTCGGTTAAAAGCCCGCCTGGCAGCGGGTTTTTTTGTGCCCTGAATTTGGGTAAACCCCATCATCCACGGAACAAAAAATATGCAACCCCCTCACCCGAGAGGGCCTTTGGCTTACCCTGGGCGGGGATGCCGAATGAATGTTCGTGCGCGCATATCACAGCTCCAAAATTTGCAAGTCACACCCTATGAGTGGTCAGGCAGTGCCCCTCATAAGGAAAGAAATTTCTCTGAAATCTCGAATTGTCATATAAGCCGTATCTTTCGGCAGGTATGCCGCACAAATTGTGGATTTTGGGTTACTGCGCATTGCGCGGGTATTCTCCGTAAGCGCTCCCACCATACGATCTGGTCTGGCCGGATGGCTTTTAACCGCGATTAAAGATTGAGCATTGCCTTCAAAAAGATTACGCATGCGGAAACACCCAGATGTGGAGGCAGGCGTACAGGACGATGGTCGGCGAGCCGTCCCTTTTTCGTAAGGTGGTAAACACACTTGGGAATTCATACAGCACCACTTGCTGTACTGGATGTACTAACAGCAGATTCGTTGGGCTGCGATTGATGGCTATCCGTCGGTACGCTATCAACCAACATGGGGCGATGCTCCGGGTACAAGTCAGGACGGAGAGCGTGTCTAGAAATTCCGGTCGCCGCCTCTATACTCAAGACGTGGTGAGCAGGGATGCCCCTTACCTTCCAATGCGAAATCGCCATCGGGGTGATCCCGACAATTTTTGCCAGCATGGCCCCTGAGCCTGCCTGGGCTATTGCTTGGTCTAGAGCGGTAGCAGACATAAACGTTCCGGGTAAATTTCGAGCAATGACTAAACAATACGTTTATTCAATAAACAGCGCAAGCCCTGTAAACTCCGTGTTTATGAGTAATGAACATTCAGGTCACAGACTCCGGCACGTGCTTCAGGCAAGCGGTAAAGCGCCTGCTGATTTCGCGTTTCTGATGAAGATAAGCCCGCAGACGCTGAACAATTGGTTCGTGCGAGGCGTTCCCGGCCGCCAGGTACTTACGGTCTCGAAACTGCTGCGCGTTAAACCGGAATGGCTCGAGAGTGGGATAGGACTGCCACTGTCAGACGAGGAGGTCGAAGCCAATCGGAAAGTGACGGAAATGCCTCCCGAAGAGCTTGAGGAGTGGATTAGGCAGAAAAACATCGGCCGATCCAGGCGCCCCAGCAGAGTGTTTTCTTATCCAGAAATATCCTGGGAGCTGGCAGGAGGCCCAATCGAGGACAGAGACGCTGCTGACTACGAGGATCGCATCA
The DNA here is from genome assembly GCF_004214895.1 of Pseudomonas tructae. Taxonomy (NCBI): domain Bacteria; kingdom Pseudomonadati; phylum Pseudomonadota; class Gammaproteobacteria; order Pseudomonadales; family Pseudomonadaceae; genus Pseudomonas; species Pseudomonas tructae. The sequence continues at coordinate 3,917,758 of NZ_CP035952.1, forward strand.
GACACTCCTCAGATGCTGAAGCAGGCGAACATGCATTTTGGCTGAGCGTCAAAGACGATTCGATGACCAGTCCAGGGGGAATCACTTTTCCAGCACGCTACTTAATCTTGGTCTCGCCTGATGTTGAGCCCAGGGCTGGTCAGTATGTCTTGGTTCGCATTCCTGAGTTGAACGAAGCTACCTTCAAGCAGTTGGTGATCGACGCAGGGGATTGGTACCTGAAACCCCTCAACTCAGCGTTCCCCATGAAGGCGTACGATGACAGCTGGGAGATGGTAGGGACGATCGTGGACGCGAAAATCCCACCGTCTGCTCTGAAGTAATCATCCCTAGCACCTCCAAGCCAAACCGCCTCCGGGCGGTTTTTTTGTGCTCATCAATCCTCAATAAACATTTTGTGTTGACTGCGATGTAAACATATTGTTTACTAATGCTCATTCCCCACATGGATGGAGCCATTTTCATGAACGTACTGACCTTCGGTAACTGGACTGGCAATCTTGGAATGGGCCTGGCTGAGCGTGAGTTGCAGTGCGTCATGGCGGTTGCCTGCGGACTGACCAGCAAGGAAGCCGCCCGCGAGTTCGGCGTAGCCAAAGATACCGTCGATAAACGTCTTCTCTCCGCCAGCACAAAGCTTGGCGTTATCAAGCGTGCCCAGCTTGTGGCCGAAGCCATGCGCCGCGGCCTGATCTCCCCGATGATCCTCACTCTCTGCGCCATCTTGGTCGGACACTCCTTTGCCGGCACCGATGAATTCACCCGCGTCCGCCGCCCCGGTGAGCGCAAGCTTGTCGAGCTCCGTATTCACCGCCGCGCCGAGAGCACCTGGGCGGTGGCCTAACAGCGCCCTGCTGACTTAACCCAGTCCTGATTTCTGCGAAAACCAACAACCGCGGCAGGCCACCCGCTTGCCCTAAAAATGGAGTTTGACCATGTTGATCCTTACCCGTCGCGTAGGCGAAACCATCCGCATCAACAGCGATATCGCAGTCACCATCCTGGGCGTTAAGGGCATGCAAACGCGCCTTGGGGTAGAAGCTCCGGAAGGCGTGCACGTGCATCGCCAAGAGATCTTCGAGCGCATTCGCGCCCAAGGCGGCAACCTACCTTCTACCGCATCAGACGAAGCAAGTGCATCCGCTGAGGTCGACCTGCAGGCCAAGCTAGTCGAGCGTGAGGCCCAGCTGGTTGAGGCCGATGTGCTGCTGAGAGAGACAATCGCCTTCATCAGCGATTACCAGGGCAACGACGAGTTCCGCGACATGCTTGTGGCCCGAATCGACAAGCTCCTTGATCGTCACAAGGAACCAAAGCCAGAGGATCAGCCATGAGCCAAGCCGGCCTGCTCCTGTTGCTGTGGGATGCCCTACAGCACCGCCAAACTACCTTTGGCCAGGTGCTCGACCTGCCTGCCGCTTGCGGTCTAGATGGTCGTTGCGTGCTGGCCGACCACTTTCGGGGACTGCCATGATCAAGCTCCGGGCAATCAACCCCGCCGCCCTCCCTGCCATCGGCCAGCCCCTTGGCGGCGGTTTCTATGGCGGTCGCCTGTTCTTCGATGGCGCCGAGCACGCGGTAATCGACTCCGGGCGTGAGTTTGAGGTGCTGGCACAGTGGCAGGACCAAACCGGCCCGCGGATCACGGTGAGGGGCGCGCAGTCGCGCCTCGACGGCTACGCCAATACCGTGGCCATGGCCGAGGCCGGCAGCGCAGTAGCACGCAAGGTGCTGGCCATGACGATTCGCGGCCAGCGAGGCTGGCACTTGCCAAGCATCGAGCAACTGCAAGTCATGCGCACCAACCTGCTGCAACTGCCTGGCTGGGACCGCTACTACAGCTCTCTCCGTGGCGGCGGACCTGTACAGGCCTTCACGCACATGGAGTACTGGTCCAGCACGCAAAACACTTCCGGCAGTTCCTGGTGCCTCCACATGCTGCCCTGGTGCGTGCCGACCACGAACTGGGCGACCAAGAGCAAGGGCATCAGGCCAGTGCGTACCCTGCTCATCAGCAAAGACGCCTATATGCACGCACCGTCAACCGACGCGACCATGCCCGCCGCCGATTTGCGAGGCCTGACAAACCAGCATGCAGTGGCCACCGTGCTCGATCGGTTCGTGAACGAGGATTCTGGGAAGTTCTACGGGCGGGCCGAGGCGCTGGTGGCCGAACTGGCGGCGCTCGCAGCGACTGTCGTGACAGATCGGCGTGACAACCCGAACCTGACGCATCAGGCGTCGAATCACAGTGTCGACTGAGGCTCAGCCATGGCTAAAGTTATAGCTCAGATCACCGCCAGCCTACCCAGGCTCATGGAGGTGGGCGAGTATCGAAAACTGCGCTACGCCGGCGGAAAGCCGAGCTTGCAGCAGCTCAAGAAATGGATTGATGAGGGGGAGTTAGCGGGCGAAGTCCGCGGCGGCATGTACTTCGTCGACCTTCAGTCCGCCGTGATCGGCTCGAACGACCCGCTCTTGGCTCAAATGTTAGATATTTGAAATGGCACCACGACCGCGCAGCCCGAAAAACAAGACGCTTCCGCCCAACCTGTACCCAAACGGGAAATACTGGCGGTACAAGAACCCGATCACCGGGAAGATTACGAGCATCAACAAGCCTTATGACGAGGCCGTGCGCCTGGCCAAGGCTGCGAACGCCAAGCTGGCGGTCTTGATGACCGACAACGGCGAGATGCTGGAGACGATCACCGGCGAGAAGCTGCCGACCCTGGGCGCCCTGATCGATCGCTTCGAGGCGGAATGGCTTCCAGAGCGCGACTATGCGCGCTCGTCGCTGGAAGAAATCGGTTACAAGCTCAAGCGCTACCGTGCCGACATCGGGCACCTGCTGGTAGGGCAGTTCGATGTGCTGGCCGCGGCCGAGTACCTGGACCAGTTCAGCAACAACGCCTACACGAAGCATCGGAGCCTGCTGGTCAGCCTGCTGGCGTTCGCAGTAGCCAAGGGCATGGTGGAGCGAAACGCCGCAGACCTGACGCTGCTGAAGAAGGAGGCAAAGAAGAAGCGCCAGCGCCATACGCTGGAGGGTGTGCAGAAGATCCTTGATGCCGACACCACGCCGACCTGGCTGAAGCGCGCCATCAAGCTCGGCCTGACCAGCCTGCAGCGCCGAGAAGATATCGTGACCTGGAAGAAGTCGGCAGTTGACTTAGTGAAGAACACCATCAAGGTGTCGCCAGGCAAGACCGATAATTACGACACGCCGATCCACCTGCAGATTGTCATGGGCAAGGCGCTGCGCGAGGTGGTAAACGAGTGCTTCCGCTCTCCCGTCCTTTCGCCCTTCTTGATCCACTACAGCCCTAAGGCCCGCCGGAGGGAGCAGATCGAAGCGAAAGAACACTGGACGGCCGTTACCCCCGACTACTTGTCCAAGAGCTTCAGGAAGGCCCGGGATGCTGCACAGTCCTACGACCATCTAGAGCCAGACGAGCGGCCGACCTTCCACGAGATCCGGGCCCTGGGCGCATGGCTGTACGAACAGCAGAAGTTTTCCACCGAGTACGTGCAAGCATTGATGGGGCACGCCACTGCCGAGATGACAGAGCGGTACCAAGACGGGCACGAACCGAAAGAAATTCGGTACGTCGAAGTGAAGGCGGACCTGGCTCTCTGACGAATGGTAGAGGCTGGCTAGGACCAGATCGCGGTGGGTGGTTTTGCAAAAGTTTTGCAAAAGTTTTGCAAAAACAAAAAGGGCGACCCTTTCGGATCGCCCTTCAAGTGCCCGGAAACCGGGGCTTTCATTTGGTAGGCACAATTGGATTCGAACCAACGACCCCCACCATGTCAAGGTGGTGCTCTAACCAACTGAGCTATGTGCCTGCTGTGGGGCGCATTCTACGCAATCGCTGAACGGTGTCAACTCTTTTTTTAACGCTAAACCACTGAATAACAAAAGTATTTGTGAAAACCCGGGGTAAAGGATTTTCAACACACGACTAGCGGGTGTTTATTATTATTGATAGCATCGGTACAGTCGTAAAAAATATAAAACAGAGGTTTCGCAGCATGGCCAATACCCCCTACCCTCAGTCCTACTACGCCGCATCGGCCAATCCGGTTCCGCCGCGCCCGGCGCTGCAGGAAGAGGTACAGACCGATGTCTGCGTAATCGGCGCCGGCTACACCGGCTTGTCCAGCGCCCTGTTCCTGCTTGAAAGCGGCTTCAAGGTCACCGTGCTCGAAGCCGCCAAGGTCGGTTTCGGCGCGTCGGGCCGCAACGGCGGGCAGATCGTCAACAGCTATAGCCGCGACATCGACGTCATCGAACGCACCGTCGGCCCCAAGCAGGCGCAACTGCTGGGCCACATGGCCTTCGAGGGTGGGCGCATCATCCGTGAGCGCGTGGCCAAATACAACATTCAGTGCGACCTCAAGGACGGTGGCGTGTTCGCCGCCCTGACGCCCAAGCAGATGGGCCACCTGGAATCGCAAAAGCGCCTGTGGGAACGCTTCGGCCACACCCAGCTGGAGCTGATGGACCAGAAGCGCATCCGTGAAGTGGTCGACTGCGACCAGTACATCGGCGGCATGCTCGACATGAGCGGCGGCCATATCCACCCGCTGAACCTGGCCTTGGGCGAAGCCGCTGCGGTCGAGTCGCTGGGCGGCAAGATCTACGAACAATCGCCGGCCATCCGCATCGAACGCGGCGCCAACCCGGTGGTGCACACCCCGCAAGGTAAAGTGCGCGCCAAATTCATCATCGTCGCCGGTAACGCCTACCTGGGCGGCCTGGTGCCGGAACTGGCGGCCAAGTCGATGCCGTGCGGCACCCAGGTGATCACCACCGAGCCGCTGAGCGACGACCTGGCGCGCAGCCTGCTGCCGCAAGACTACTGCGTCGAGGACTGCAACTACCTGCTCGACTACTATCGCCTGACCGGCGACAAGCGCCTGATCTTCGGCGGTGGCGTGGTTTACGGTGCCCGTGACCCGGCCAACATCGAAGCGATCATCCGCCCGAAAATGCTCAAGGCTTTCCCGCAGCTCAAGGACGTGAAGATCGACTACGCCTGGACCGGCAACTTCCTGCTGACCCTGTCGCGCCTACCGCAAGTGGGCCGTCTGGGCGACAACATCTATTACTCCCAGGGTTGCAGTGGCCACGGCGTCACCTACACCCACCTGGCGGGCAAGGTGCTGGCCGAGGCCCTGCGTGGCCAGGCCGAGCGTTTCGATGCCTTCGCCGAGCTGCCGCACTACCCGTTCCCCGGTGGCCAGATGCTGCGTGTACCGTTCAGCGCCCTGGGCGCCTGGTACTACAGCCTGCGCGACCGTCTGGGCTTCTGATCGCCCTGCCCGGCCTGCGCCGTCACTGCCCCAGGGCGCTGACGGCTTGCCGGGCCGCTTGTTCCTGGCCCGCCTGGGCCAGGTCATTGGCCGCTTTGAGCCAGCGCTGGCGGTCAACCTGGGCCGGCAACTGGCCAGGCTGTTGTAGCAAAATCGCCCAACTCCCCTGCTTTTGCCAGGCCGACTCGAAGTCATCGAAGTCCATCGCCAGGCGCCGGTTCATCCCCGCCCGCAACAACACCCGCTGCTTGTAGCGGTCGTAACCGACCAGCAAGGCATAGCGCGGCTCGCCCCAGAACGCCGAACCCTGCTCAAAGCGCAGCAACACCGGATTGCCCGCCGCAACCTGGGTCAGCAAGGCGTCCAGGCGCGGCTCGAGCGGATAGACCACCATGCCGTATTCACGGCCAACCCGCTGGATCGAGCCTTCAACCTTGACCAGGTTCGCCGGCAGGCCCAACGGCTTGTCGAGCAAACCCGGGGTGATGCGCACGCCCTGTTGCGAGAGCAAGGCCGCCAGGGCCATCGACGCACTCTGGTTGGCTTCACCACGGTAGAAGGGTACCGAGCCGATCTCGACCCGTTGCGGCAGGTGCTTGAGCTGGGATGCTGGCGGGCTGGCGCAACCGGCCAAGGCCAGGCTCAGGGCACAGGCCAGCAGCAGGCGCCGGGGGGTGAAGCCGATGGGGGAAGTCCGCATGAACACTCGCTCGATGACGGCCGGCAGCCACTGCCCGGCCCTGAGCGCTGATCATAGGCTGGCGCGCGTCCGGGGTATAGCCTGCGGCAGGCTTAGAACAAAGCGGCCCAAGCCGCTAGACCATCGGTCAATAGCCTGTAATGGGCAAACAGCTAGACTGAAGACGTGTCCACGTGGCGAAACGGGTTGGCGTGGACGTGACGTAAGGAGGCAAGCATGAGCCTGACAATGGCAATCCTGATGCTGCTCGGCGCCTGGTTGAGCGTCGCGGCTGCCATGCTCTGGGGGGTGTTGCGCATCGCCCGGCATCATCATCCGCATCATCGTGTTGCGCCTGAAGGCAAGGATGCGGTGCCGGTGCGGCGCAGTCGCCGGCATGCGGGGGCACATTAAAGATCTTTAAAAGCATCGCGGGGCAAGCCCGCTCCCACAGGTTTGTGGGAGCGGCGGTGCGACGACTCGACTTGCCCCGCGATGAGCTCAATCAGCCCTCAGCCGCCTCACGCTTCAAGCGTGCCCGGCGCGACATGATGTTAAGCATTTCGATCACCGTCGAGAAGGCCATCGCCGCATACACATAACCCTTGGGTACGTGAGCACCGAAACCTTCGGCGATCAGGGTCATGCCGATCATGATGAGGAAGCCCAGGGCCAGCATCACCACGGTCGGGTTGTCATTAATGAACTTGGCCAGCGGGTCGGCCGCCACCAGCATCACGATCACGGCGCTGACCACGGCGATGATCATGATCGGCAGGTGCTCGGTCATGCCCACGGCGGTGATGATGCTGTCGATCGAGAAGACGATGTCCAGCACCAGGATCTGACCAATCGCTGCGGCAAAGCCCAGAGTGATGGTCGAGGACGCCTTGGCTTCAGCCTGGGCACGCGGGTCGACGCTTTCGTGGATCTCCTTGGTCGCCTTCCACAGCAGGAACAAGCCACCGGCGATGAGGATCATGTCCTTCCAGGAGAAGGTATGGCCGAACACATCGATGACCGGCTCGGTCAGCTGGACGATCCAGGCCACGGTGCTGAGCAGGCCCAGGCGCATGATCAGGGCCATGCTGATACCAATGCGCCGTGCCTTGGAGCGGAACGCTTCAGGCAACTTGTTGGTAAGGATGGAGATGAAGATCAGGTTGTCGATACCCAGGACAATCTCCATGGCCACCAGGGTGGCCAGGGCGACCCAGGCGGTCGGGCTTGCAGCGAGTTCCAACAAGTATTCCATGAATCAATCCTGCACAAGGCTAAAGGGTGGGTCAGATTTCCTGGGCGCTTTTATCGCTTTGTGGCTTGTCGGCCTTATCAGCCTTGTCGCCGCCCTCGGAGCCGGTGGCTTCGCTCAATGCCTCTTGAGCGGCTTCATTGGTTTTGTCGATAGCCTCTTTGGCCGACTCCGCTGCCTGGTTGAGCATCTGCTGGGCGGACTTTTCCGCCTGCTCGCAACCGCTCATGGCCATCAGGGCCAGCAGCAACACCAAGGGTGTACCGATGGATTTGAAGTGAAGCATCTGGGGTTCTCCATGCAAATAGTCGGTGCAAAATCAGTAGCACCGTGATGGCAGAGAATTCTAAATATCTGGATACATCAGGAAAATTCGTATTTTCAGCGGTTATACTTCGGTTTTTTCGAATCGGAAATCGGCATGCTCAATTACCGGCAACTGCATTACTTCTGGGTGGTGGCCAAGACCGGCAGCATCGTGCGGGCCTGCGAGCAGCTGAACCTGACCCCGCAGACCATCAGCGGGCAGATCACCCTGCTCGAACAAACCTATGGCATCGAGCTGTTCCGCCGGGTGGGGCGCCAGCTGGAGCTGACCGAGAGCGGCCGGCAGACCCTGACCTACGCCGAACAGATGTTCCAGATCGGTGGCGAGCTTGAGGCCATGCTGCGCGCACGGCCTGATGAGCAGCAGATACTGTTCCGGGTCGGAGTCGCGGATGTGGTGCCCAAGTCCATCGTCTATCGCTTGCTGGCACCGACCATGGCCATGGAAGACGCCCTGCGCTTGAGCTGCCGCGAAGACAAACTCGAACGGCTGCTGGCGGACCTGGCGATCCAGCGCCTGGACCTGGTGATTTCCGACAGCCCCATGCCAAGCCACCTGGACATCAAGGGTTACAGCCAGAAACTCGGCGAATGCGGCATCAGCTTTTTTGCCACACCGGCATTGGCCGAGCAGTATGGGCGCAACTTCCCGGCCTGCCTGCAACACGCGCCGCTGTTGATCCCCGGCCAGGAAACCGTGGTGCGCAGCCGCCTGCTGCGCTGGTTCGCCGAGCAGCAATTGCAGCCGCGGATCGTCGGCGAGTTCGACGACAGCGCCTTGATGCAGGCCTTCGGGCAATCGGGCAGCGGCATTTTCATCGCCCCCAGTGTGATTGCCGACGAGGTCTGCAAACAATACGGCGTCCAGTTGATCGGCCAGACTGACGCCGTCATCGAGTCGTTCTATGCCATCTCGGTGGAGCGCAAGGTCAAGCACCCGGGCACCCTGGCCATCACCGAAGGCGCCCGCCGCCAGTTGTTCAACTGGTAGCCGGCTGCAACGCACAACCTACCGTCTGACACAGCGCAAACACCTACTGTGCCCTGCTGTGCTAAAGTCGCGCCCTTTTTCTGGCCCTGCCCTGCCAGGCGCCCCCTGAACAAGACAGAGAAACACCTGACATGACCCCTGTTCTAAACCTGTTGAACCGCACCAGCCTGGTGGTCCAGATCATGATCGGCCTCGTCGCCGGCATCGCCCTGGCAGTGTTCGTTCCCGACACCGCCGCAAGCCTCGGTTTCATCGGCAAGGTGTTCGTCTCCGCACTCAAGGCGGTGGCGCCGATCCTGGTGTTCATCCTGGTCATGGCCTCGATCGCCAATCACCGTCACGGCACCGAAACCCATATCCGCCCGATCCTGGTGCTGTACCTGTTCGGCACCTTCGCCGCGGCCGTGGTCGCGGTGATTGCCAGCATGGCCTTCCCCTCGAACCTTGCGTTGAGCACCTCCGACGTTGCCCTGAGTGCGCCCGGCGGTATCACCGAGGTCCTGCAGAGCCTGCTGCTGAGCGTGGTCGACAACCCGGTGAGCGCGCTGATGAACGCCAACTTCATTGGCATCCTGGCCTGGGCCATCGGCCTGGGCGTGGCCATTCGGCACGCCGGGGAAACCACCCGCACAGTGGTCGCCGACCTCTCCAACGGGGTGACGCTGATCGTGCGCGTGGTGATTCGTTTTGCACCGCTGGGGATTTTCGGCCTGGTCGCCTCGACCCTGGCCCAGTCCGGGCTCGACGCCCTGCTCGGTTACCTGCACCTGCTGGCCGTGCTGATCGGCTGCATGCTGTTCGTGGCGCTGGTGGTCAACCCGGTCATCGTCTTCTGGAAGATCCGCCGCAACCCTTTCCCGCTGGTGCTGCTGTGCCTGCGCGAAAGTGGCATCACCGCCTTCTTCACCCGCAGCTCGGCCGCCAATATCCCGGTGAACATGGCCCTGAGCGAAAAACTCGGCCTGCATGAAGACACCTACTCGGTGTCGATCCCGCTGGGCGCGACCATCAACATGGCGGGCGCCGCGATCACCATCACCGTGCTGACCCTGGCCGCCGTGCACACCCTGGGCATTACTGTCGACATTCCTACCGCGATCCTGCTCAGCGTCGTCGCCGCCGTGTGTGCCTGTGGCGCCTCGGGGGTGGCCGGTGGTTCGCTGCTGCTGATCCCGCTGGCCTGCAGCCTGTTCGGCATCCCCAGCGAGATCGCCATGCAGGTGGTGGCGGTCGGCTTCATTATTGGCGTACTGCAGGACTCGGCGGAAACCGCGCTGAACTCCTCCACCGACGTGCTGTTCACCGCCGCGGCCTGCATGGCCGAGGAGCGCCAGGCCGCCTGAGCCCGACCGGCAGCCGGTGCGCCCTGCACCGGCTGCTTGTGTTTTACCCTGCTGCGCACCTAGGCTAGAGGCCTTTCTTCGCATAGAGACAGGGCCATGTCCGCCGAACACCAAACCCCTTCCGACGCCCGCTTCACCAGCACCGAAATCCGCGTGCTCGGTTCGCTGATCGAAAAACAGGCCACCAGCCCGGAAACCTACCCCCTGACCCTCAACGCCCTGGTGCTGGCCTGCAACCAGAAGACCAGCCGCGAGCCGGTTATGAACCTCAGCCAGGGCCAGGTCGGCCAGGCCCTGCGGGCACTGGAAGGCCAGGGCCTGACCCGCCTGCAGATGGGCAGCCGCGCCGACCGCTGGGAGCAGCGGGTCGACAAGGCCCTGGAGCTGGTACCGGCGCAAGTGACCCTGCTCGGCTTGATGTTCCTGCGCGGGCCGCAGACCGTCAACGAACTGCTGACCCGCAGCAACCGCATGCACGAGTTCGAAGACACAGAGCAGGTCGTGCATCAGCTGGAGCGCCTGATTGCCCGAGGTTTGGCCCTGCACCTGCCGCGCCAGGCCGGGCAGCGCGAGGATCGCTACACCCATGCCCTGGGTGACCCGGCCGAGATCGAGGCGATTCTGGCGGCGCGCCAGCAAGGCCCGGAGCGCTCGGCAGGCGGCGCCGTGTCGCTGGAGCGGATCGAAGCGCTGGAGGCGCGGATCGCGGCGCTGGAAGAGCGCCTGGCGCAGTTCGAGTAAGCCCATCGCGGGGCAAGTCGGGTCGCCGCATCGCCCCGCGATTGCTTTACCTTTCAGCCACGGGCAAACGCCACCGCCCGCGCCACCTGCTCATCGGTCGGCCGCACCCCGGTGTACAGCACAAACTGCTCCAGCGCCTGCAAGGCAATCACGTCCAAACCGGTGATCACCGGCTTGCCCAAGCGCCGGGCCTCGACGATCAACGGCGTTTGCGAAGGCATCGCCACCACATCGAACACCTGCTGCGCCGCCGCAATCGCCTCGGGCGTGAACGCCAATTGCTCAGCCTCGACCCCACCGGCCATGCCGATCGGCGTGACATTCACCAGCATCGGCGGGCACAAATCGCCCAGCTGCGCCTGCCAGCGATACCCGCAACTGTCGGCCAGTTGCCGGCCTGCCTGTTCATTGCGGGCGACGATAATGCCCTGGGTGAAACCGGCATCACGCAAAGCGCTGGCCACTGCCTTGGCCATACCGCCGCTGCCGCGCAGGGCAAAGGCCGTGGCCGGATCAATACGATGCTGCGCCAGCAGTTGCCGCACCGCCAGGTAATCCGTGTTGTAGGCCTTCAGCTGGCCGTTGCTGTTGACGATAGTGTTGATCGACTCGATCGCCGCCGCTGACGGATCGATTTCATCGACCAGGGCCATGCAGGCTTCCTTGTAGGGCATCGACACGCCGCAACCGCGAATGCCCAGCGCGCGAATACCGGCAACCGCCGCGGGCAGGTCCTGGGTGGTCATGGCCTTGTAGTAGTAATCGAGCCCCAGCTGCTGGTACAGGTGGTTATGAAAACGCACGCCAAAGGTGCCGGGACGCCCGGCCAGCGAGATGCACAGCACGGTGTCTTTGCCTGGAACAGTAGTCATTGCCTTCTCCCTGCGAGCGAACCGGCATTATGCCCAAGCATGGTGATGATGATCACTATCAAGCCGGTTGATTTCAACCGCGACGCCCTGGCCGTTAAGGTGGGCCCATGATTCGCAGGAGGAACCCCACATGGCCCCTATCAATATCATGTCCGTCATCGGCAGTGCCGTCCCCACCTCGCTCAGGGAGCTGGGCCTGCTGGCCTGCTGGTACCTGGTGCGCAATGGCGAAGCGATTTCCGGGCCATTGACCTCGCTGCCCGCCGCCCAGGCCCTCGCCGACCGCCTCGAAAGCCCCGGTCTGCGCGCCTGAGGCCAGCCAACCTGTTTATCGTGCGTTGCTCCGCACAGCCCCTTGCCCCGCCTTTTGGCGGGGCTTTTTATGGGCGGTCGATCGGCTCGGCCGGGGTTGTTATCATCGTGCGCTGATCACGCTAGCAGGAAGTCGTCATGAAGGTAATCAATTGGGCAATGATTGGCTGCGGCAGCGTTGCCGAACGCAAAAGCGGCCCGGCGTTCTACAAGGCGCCGGGTTCGGCGTTGTTGGCGGTGATGGGCCGGCGCCCGGCCGCCGCCCAGGACTACGCCGCGCGTCATGGCATCGCCAGGGTCTACAGCGATGCGGCGCAGTTGATCGCCGACCCGCAAATCGATGCCGTGTACATCGCCACCCCACCCGATAGCCACTGCGCCTATGCCCTGCAAGTGGCCGCGGCCGGCAAGCACTGCTGTGTGGAAAAACCAATGTCGCTCAGCGCCGCCAGCAGCCAGCGGATGCAACAGGCCTTCACCGAGGCCGGGCGGCATCTGTTCGTGTCCTATTACCGGCGCTCGTTGCCGCGTTTCCAGCACGTACGCCAATGGCTGCTGGACGGCCGAATTGGTGAGGTGCGGCACCTGAGCTGGACCCTGACCAAGCCACCCACCGACGCTGACCGCAGCGGCGCTGACAACTGGCGTACCGACCCACAGATCGCCGGTGGCGGCTACTTCGCCGACCTCGCCAGCCACGGCCTGGACCTGTTCCAGTACCTGCTCGGCGATATCACCGAGGTCACCGGCTGTGTCGCCCGCCAGGCCGGCCTGTATGCGGCCGAAGACGCCGTGGCCGCCAGTTGGCGCTTTGCCAGCGGGGCTTTGGGCACGGGCTGCTGGAACTTCGTCGCCGACCGCCGCGAGGACCGCGTCGAGATCATCGGCAGCAAGGGCCGGATCGGCTTTTCGGTGTTCGACGAATACCCGCTGCGCCTGGACGCCGACGAGCAACTGAGCCTGCACATCGCCAACCCCGAACACATCCAGTGGTATCACGTGCTGGGCATGAACGCGCACATTCGTGGCGAGGCCGAACACCCGGCCACCGCTGCGCACGCGCTGAAAACCGATTGGGTCATGGATCGGATCCTGGGGCGGCAATGATCGTTGGCCAATGGGCTCAGAGCAGTTTGCGCATGAAGTACCGGGTATGCCCAGGCGGATAGTCGGCCAGCTCACCAAACACCGTGAACCCAAGCGTGCGGTAAAACGCTGGCGCCTGAAAGCTGAAGGTGTCCAGCCAGATACCGAGACAACCTGCTTCGCGCGCCCTGGCCTCGGCCAGGGCCATCAAGTCGCGCCCCAGCCCCTGACCACGCAGGGATTCGGGCACGGCCAGCAGTTCGACGAACATCCAGCCAGAAGAGATCTTGCCATACAAGCCACCACTGGCTTCGCCGCTGTGCGGATCGCGCAGCGACCAGGCAAAGGTTTGCAACTGTGGCTCACCGGCTTGGCTGATATTGTGGGCGCGTAGTGGCTTGAGGATTGCTTCGCGCTGCTGCTCGCTGGGGCTGCGGATGAACTCGATGTGGGCTGTCATGAAGCGGTCGTCCGGTTGACCAGGGGAAAGACACGACAATAGCAAATACGCACCCTGTAATTGGTACAGGATCGGTACAGGATTAATTTTTTTTCATGTTTCGCCCAACGGATGCGGGGCAATCGACAGGATCTGGGCCATACTCCAGAATGCAAGGGTCTTTGGGGGAAAACCCTTGCACAGCCAACAACATACCAACTTTTAGTGAGCCTCAACGTGAAAACTCCCCTATCGATTCTTAGCCTGCTGCTGTTGCTCACAGGTACTGCGACTGTCACGTCGACCGCTGTTGCACAACCCCCAGCCCAGCAACAACGCGACCCCGCCAAGTTGCACCTGGCGTCAGGCAGCGCCCTGCTGATCGACCTGCAAACCAACAAGGTGCTGTACGCCAACAACCCCGATCGGGTGGTACCGATCGCCTCGGTGACCAAGCTGATGACCGGCATGGTGGTGCTTGACGCCAAGCAGAACATGGACGAGATGCTCACGGTCACCATCGCCCAGAACAAGGAAATGAAAGGGGTGTATTCGCGGGTCAAGCTGGGCAGCCAGCTCAACCGCAAGGACATGCTGCTGATCACCCTGATGTCCTCGGAGAACCGCGCCGCCTCAACCCTGGCGCACAACTACCCAGGTGGCTACAACGCCTTCATCAAGGCGATGAACGCCAAGGCCCGGGCGCTGGGCATGAGCCACACCCGCTATGTTGAGCCAACCGGGCTTTCGACCAGCAACGTCTCCACCGCCCGCGATCTGAGCAAGCTGCTGATGGCTGCACGCAACTACCCGCTGCTGAGCCAGTTGAGCACCACTCGCGAGCAGACCGTGGCGTTTCGTAAACCCAACTACACCCTGGGCTTTCGCAACACCGACCACCTGGTCAACAAGAGCAACTGGGACATCAAGCTGACCAAGACCGGCTTCACCAACGATGCCGGCCACTGCCTGGTGCTGTTGACCAGGATGGACAACCGCCCGGTGGCCATGGTGATTCTCGATGCCTTCGGCAAGTACACCCACTTTGCCGACGCCAGCCGCATGCGCCAGTGGCTGGAAACCGGCAGCACCAAGCCGGCACCGGCGGTGGCCATGCGCTACAAGTCCGAGCGCACCCAGAACCGCCAACTGGCGGACTGAAAAAAAAGGCCTGTGCATGCACAGGCCCTTTTTTTGCCTCAGGCGCTGGTGTCGACCAATGCGCCCGAGCTGTTGCCACCGACTTCGGTCAGCGCCTTGAGCAGCGCCGCCGTGGCGTTTGCGAGCGCCCCTGAGATCGCGCCCACTGCCGCTTGCGCGGCAGCGACAGCAGAAGCCTTGGCGGTCGGCTCCATGTCGTTGGCCATGATTTCCTGCAAGCGCTTTTCCGCCTCGGCCAATTGCTTTTGCATTTTCTTGATCAGTTCGCGCATTTGCTTGATGTGTGCCGGTTCACCGCCAGCCTCTTCGCTTTCCTTGGCCTCTTCGGTCTTGCCATTATCACGCAACTTGGACAGATCGACGCCAACCGCGCCTGTTGCCTCAAGCTCAGCCTGCTTTTCCTGACCGGTAATGGTAATGCCGGTGTTAATGCCGCTGTTCAAAGGGGTCCCGTTGATGGATACGGCGCTGAATCCTGCCATGTTTCTATCGTCCTGATGGTATTGGGGTAACCGGGCTATCGGCTGAACAGGCGCACACTTGAGCCTGACCAGCCTCTGGATAAATTTGCCGGCACGCCATTCGTCCCTCCTGATACCCGCGCTTCGCCCCCGGCACCCCCGTGCACCGGGCAAGCCGTTCCGATCAGCCCAGCGTCGAGATGGCAATGACCAAGACCAAGACCCGATCCCGCAAAGCCCTGTACATCGGCCTGCCGCTTGCCCTGGCGGTGGCCCTGGGCGCCGGCGTTGCCGGTTACCTGTACTTCCAGCCGCAAACCGGCTACCCGCGGCAGATCGTCGAACAAGCCAATGCCCTGCATGAACACATGCTGTCGTTCGACAGCCATATCACCGTGCCGCTGGATTTTGGCAGCGCCGGCAATGAAGTGGACAAGAACGGCAGCGGTCAGTTCGACCTGGTCAAGGCTGGCCAGGGACGCTTGTCCGGCGCGGCCCTGACCATCTTCGGCTGGCCGGAGCTGTGGAACGGCCCCAACGCCCCGCACCGCCCTACCCCGGGCTTTGTCGATGAAGCACGGCACCAGCAGGAAGTCCGTTACAAGATCATCAGCAATATGGTGCGCGACTTCCCCAACCAGGTGGGTATTGCCTACACCCCGGATGATTTTCGCCGCCTCAATGGCGAAGGCAAATTCGCGGTGTTCATCAGCATGCTCAACGCCTACCCGCTCGGCCACGACCTGACGCAACTGGACCTGTGGGCCAAGCGCGGCATGCGCATGTTCGGCTTCAGCTACACCGGCAACAACGACTGGGCCGATTCCTCGCGGCCGCTGCCGTTCTTCAATGACACCGCCGACGCCCTTGGTGGCCTGTCCCCTTTGGGCGAACAGGCGGTCAAGCGTCTCAATGAACTGGGGGTGATCATCGATGTGTCGCAGATGTCGACCCTGGCCCTGGAAGACGTCGCCCGCCTGAGCCGTGCGCCCATCGTCGCCTCGCACTCGGCGCCGCGGGCCCTGGTAGACATTCCGCGCAACCTCAGTGACAAGGAAATGCAGCTGATCAAGGACAGTGGCGGCGTGATCCAGGTCGTTGGTTTCGGCCAGTACTTGAAGCCCCTGAGCAAGCCGACCCTGGACAAGCTCGAAGCCTTGCGCGTGCGCTTCGACCTGCAGCCGCTACAAGGCCTGGCCAACGCGCTGATGCCCGGCGACGCGGTGATCGCCATCTGGCCTGAAGCACGCTTTGGCGAGTACGCCGGCAGCCTTTACGGCATCCTCGAAGAGGAACCCAAGGCGGGCCTGAAGGATTTGGTCGATGCCATCGATTACACGGTGAAAAAGGTCGGCATCGACCACGTCGGCCTCAGCTCCGACTTCAACGATGGCGGCGGCCTCGACGGTTTCAAGGACGTCAGCGAGATTCGCAACATTACCGCTGAACTGCTCAGCCGCGGCTACTCGGAGGCAGATATCGCCAAGCTCTGGGCCGGCAATTTCCTGCGCGTCTGGGAGCAGGTGCAAAAAGCCGCCCAGCCCGTTGCCAGCACCTCAATGCCTTGAGCCGGACATCGCCCGACATGACTGATCGCCGTACCTTTCTCAAGCAGGCCGGCCTGTTCGCCGCCAGCCTGCCGTTGCTGCCCCAGGCCCTGGCCACCCCTGCTGCACCGCTGTCCGGCAGCGACAAATGGCGTAACCTGCGCCAGCTATTCCCCCTGGACCCGGACTACGCCCATTTCGCCAACTTCCTGGTCACCGCCCACCCGCGCCCGGTGCAAGAGGCGATCGACTACTACCGCGCCGAAGTCGACCGCAATCCGGCCAGCCGCATGGACTGGGAAAGCCAGTACGAATGGCAACGCGAAGGCGAGGTGCGTGAGTGGGCCGCGCGCTACCTGCAGGTCCAGCCCCGCCAGATCGCCCTGACCGGCAGCACCACCGAAGGCCTGGGCATGATCTACGGGCGCCTGCAGGTCGGCGCCGGGCAGGAAATCCTGACCACCGAACACGAGCATTACTCCACCCACAATACCCTGGACTTTCGCCAACGCCACGAAGGCACCCAGGTGCGCAAGCTGCGCCTGTTCGAGCAACCCTGGCAAGTCTCCACCGACCAGGTGCTAAGCACCATCGATCAGGCCATCAAGCCCAACACCCGGGTGCTGGGCATGACCTGGGTGCACTCGGGCAGCGGGGTGAAACTGCCGGTCGGGCAGATTGGCGAGCTGGTGCGCCAGCACAACCGCGATCGCGATGAAAGCCGGCGGATCCTTTACGTGGTCGATGGCGTGCACGGTTTCGGCGTCGAGGACAGCAACTTCGTCGACTTCAAGTGTGACTACTTCATCGCCGGCACCCACAAGTGGATGTTCGGCCCGCGCGGCACCGGGATCATCTGCGCCGCCTCGCAGAAGATGGAACACCTGACCCCGACCTTCGCCACCTTCTCCGAGGACGAAGACTTCGCCACCATCATGACCCCCGGCGGCTATCACGCCTTCGAGCACCGCTGGGCACTGGGCAAGGCTTTCGAACTGCACCTGCAGTTGGGCAAGGCCGATGTCCAGGCACGCATCCACCAGTTGAACACGCTACTCAAAGCGCGCCTGAGCGAGCACAAGGCCATCGAACTGGTCACCCCGCGCAGCCCGGAGCATTCGGCGGGCTTTACCTTCTTCCGGATCAAGCACCGCGATGCCGACGCCATTGCCGCCTACCTGGTGCAAAACCGGGTGATGGTCGATGCGGTGGCGCGCGACGTTGGCCCGGTGATTCGTTTTGCCCCAAGTCTGCTCAACAACGAACAGGAAATCGACCGGGCCATGGCCCTGCTGATCAAGAAACTCTGATAAAGGCCCTTTTATGACGCGTACCCTGCATCACCTGACCCTGGCCGCGCTGCTCGCCGGCTGCAGCCTCCCGGCCCTGGCGGGCACCGCAAATACCCCTGGCAGCGTCTTTCGCGACTGCAAGGCAGCCTGCCCGGACATGGTCGTGCTGCCTGCCGGCAGTTTCATGATGGGCACCCCGGATGACGAAGTCGGGCGCCAACCGGATGAAGGCCCGCTGCACCAGGTGACCTTTGCCAAGCCCTTCGCCATCAGCCGCTACCAGGTCACCGCCGGCGAGTGGGACGCCTACCTGCGCGAATCAGGGGTGAAGATTGCCGATGGCGACACCCGCCCGGGCCGCGAGTGCAAGGCCAGCAAGCCACGCTACAAGCAAGGCCCCGGGCAGCCGGCCGTGTGCATGAGCTACCACGATGTGCAAGCCTATGCCGCGTGGCTGTCGAAGAAGACGGGCAAGCACTACCGGATGCTCAGCGAAGCAGAACGCGAGTACGGCGCACGGGCCGGCAGCAGCGGCCCGTTTCCCTTCCCGCTGGACCCCAACGCCGAGTACGAAATCAGCCAGCACGCCAATGTCTACGGCCCCAAGGATGGCTTCAGCTTCACCGCGCCAGTGGGCAGCTACCCGGCCAATGCCTTTGGCGTCTACGACATGCATGGCAACGTCTACGAATGGGTCGCCGACTGTACTCACGACGACTACGTTGGCGCCCCCAGCGATGGCAGCGCCTGGAAACACGCCGGCTGTGAACTGGTGCAGATCCGCGGCAACGACTGGGGCGAAGCACCGATCTTCTCGCGTTCGGGCAACCGCAACAACAATCTGCCGGACAACCGCGGTGACTGGATCGGCTTTCGGGTAGCGCGCGAACTCTAAGCATGCAAAAGCGGTAAATTCTCAGTTCCAAGGCTCGTTCTATCGGTGTACTTGCGCAGGATCCGGGGCGCCCTTTACCGGCGCCCCCACTCGACCACCCAAGGAACCGCACCCATGAGCCAGACCCAATTCTCCGGAAAAATCCACGACCTGATCGGCGTGGGCTTCGGCCCTTCCAACCTGGCCCTGGCCATTGCTCTGGAAGAACTTGCCGAAACCAACGGCCACGCCCTCGATGCCCTGTTCATCGACAAACAGACCGACTACCGCTGGCACGGCAACACCCTGGCGACCCAGAGCGAACTGCAGATTTCCTTCCTCAAGGACCTGGTCTCGCTGCGCAACCCCACCAGCCCCTACAGCTTCGTCAACTACCTGCACCAGAAACAACGCCTGGTCGACTTCATCAACCTGGGCACCTTCTACCCCTGCCGCCTGGAGTACAACGACTACCTGCGCTGGGCCGCAGACCATTTCGCCACCCAGGCGGTGTATGGCGAGGAAGTGCTGCGGGTGGAACCTGAGCTGGTGGATGGCCGGGTCGATCACCTGCGCCTGATCTCCCGTGACCAGCACGGCCAGGAGCACCTGCGCCGGGCGCGCTCGGTGGTGGTCGGCAGCGGCGGCACGCCGAAGATTCCCGCCGCGTTCGCCTCGTTCAAGGGTGACCCTCGGGTGTTCCACCACTCTGCGTACCTGAACAGCCTTGCGCAACTGCCGTGCGCCAAGGGCGAGCCAATGCGCATCGCCATCGTCGGCTCCGGGCAAAGCGCGGCCGAAGCCTTCATCGACCTCAACGACAGCTACCCGTCGGTCAAGGTCGACATGATCCTGCGCGCCTCGGCCCTGAAACCGGCCGATGACAGCCCGTTCGTCAACGAAGTGTTCGCCCCCGACTACACGGACCTGGTGTTCAACCAGCCGCAAAGCGAGCGCGCCAAGTTGATCGAGGAGTATCACAACACCAACTACTCAGTGGTGGACATCGACCTGCTCGAGCGTATCTACGGCATCCTCTATCGGCAGAAAGTCGCGCACCAGTTCCGTCATTCGGTCCTCTGCCGTCGCCAGATCGAAGCGGTGGCCAGCACCACCGAAGGCATCGAACTGACCCTGCGCGACCTGGCCACCGATGTCGAACAGACCCATCGCTACGATGCGGTGATTCTCGCCACCGGCTATGAGCGCCGCTCCCACCGCGAGCTGCTGGCGCCGCTGCAAGAGCATTTGCAGGACTTCGAGGTCGACCGCAACTACCGCGCCCTGAGCACCCCGCAGCTCAATGCCGCCGTTTACCTGCAAGGCTTCTGTGAAAACTCTCATGGTTTGAGCGACACCCTGTTGTCGGTACTGCCGGTGCGCGCCGCGGAGATCGGCCAGTCGCTGTATCAGACCCTGGGCAAGCACGCCAGCCAACCGCGTGAGGCTGTCGTCCTCACCAGCGCCTGAGCAGGACCTCTCGATGACCAAGCAACCACGCGGGGCGCTGCGCGAGCTGTTCGCCCTGCTCAAACCCTTCTGGCCAATCGTGACCCTGTCGATTGTCCTTGGCATGGTCGGCGGCCTGAGCGTCACCGCGCTGCTGGCCACGATCAACAGTGGCCTGCACAGCGAAGGCGGCCTGACCCAGCAGGTGGTCCTGGCCTTCGCCGGGCTGTGCGCCCTGGCGTTGCTGAGCACGATCTGCTCTGACATCGGTACCAACCATGTCGGCCAGCACATCATCGCCAAGCTGCGCAAAGAGCTGGGCGAGAAAGTGCTGTCGGCACCTATCGAGCAGATCGAGCGCTACCGCAGCCACCGCTTGATCCCGGTCCTGACCCATGACGTCGACACCATCAGCGATTTCGCCTTCGCCTTCGCGCCCTTGGCCATTTCACTGACCGTGACCCTGGGTTGCCTGGGTTACCTGGCCATGCTGTCCTGGCCGATGTTTCTGATGATGCTGGTGGCTATTGCCATCGGCACAGTCATCCAGTACATCGCCCGAGCCCGTGGTATTCGTGGCTTCATGCAGGCCAGGGATGCCGAGGATCAACTGCAGAAGCACTACAACGCCATCGCCGAAGGGGCCAAGGAGCTGCGTATCCATCGCCCACGGCGCCAACGCATGTTCAAGCAGGGCATCGAGCACACCGCCGAGCAGATCTGCGCCATCCAGACCCGCTCGATCAACACCTTCGTGATCGCCAAGAGCCTGGGCTCGATGCTGTTCTTCGTGGTGATCGGCCTGGCCCTGGCCCTGCAGTCGCTATGGCCCAGCGCCGATGCCAGCGTCATGAGCGGGTTCGTCCTGGTGCTGCTGTACATGAAAGGGCCGCTCGAGCATCTGGTGAGCACCCTGCCGATCGTCAGCCGGGCGCAGATCGCCTTCCAGCGTATCGCACAGTTGTCGGAACAGTTCGCCACCCCTGAGCCACACCTGCTGCTGACCGACACCACCCGCCCCACACCTGCGTTCCACAGCCTGGAGCTGGACAACGTCGGCTATGCCTTCGATCCGGTGGCAGGCGCCGAACCGTTCCGCCTGGGGCCGGTGAACCTTAGGATCGAACAGGGCGAGATCGTCTTCATCGTCGGTGAGAATGGCTGTGGCAAGACCACCCTGATCAAGTTGCTGCTGGGACTCTACCCACCGGCACAGGGCCAGATCCGGGTCAACGGCCAGGCGATCGAAGCGGCAACACGGGACGACTACCGCCAGTTGTTCACGACCATTTTCGCCGACTATTACCTGTTCGACGATGTGGTACAGAACGACCAGCAGATCCCCGAAGACGCCAACAAGTACCTGCAACGCCTGGAGATCGCCCACAAGGTCAGGGTCGAGGACGGTCAGTTCAGCACCACCGACCTGTCCACCGGCCAGCGCAAGCGCCTGGCGCTGGTCAATGCCTGGATCGAAAAGCGCCCGGTACTGGTGTTCGACGAATGGGCCGCCGACCAGGACCCGACCTTCCGGCGAATTTTCTATACCGAGCTGCTGCCGGACCTCAAGCGCCTGGGCAAGACCATCATTGTCATCTCCCACGACGACCGCTACTTCGACGTTGCCGACCAGCTGGTGCGCCTGCACGCCGGCCAGGTCGTGGACCAACTGCAACCTGCCTGAACGGTGCCTGAAACCGGAAAACCCAAAAAAGTTTTCCGGTTTCAGCGCAGTCGCACGTCTCACCTCTACAAAAGAATCATTATCATTAACACTTAATTCCTAGAGCACGAACAATGCCAGCACTCCCCGCCTTCACCCCCCTGGCCAAAGCATTGATGATGCGCAGGCTGCTCAAACCCGCTC
The DNA here is from genome assembly GCF_004214895.1 of Pseudomonas tructae. NCBI lineage: Bacteria > Pseudomonadati > Pseudomonadota > Gammaproteobacteria > Pseudomonadales > Pseudomonadaceae > Pseudomonas > Pseudomonas tructae. The sequence goes on from NZ_CP035952.1 coordinate 3,939,770, forward strand.
TGCTGGGCGCAACGCTGGCTTCGACTCTGAGTGTGTCGATGCTGGTTCAAGCGCAGGAAATCGAGTTCAACATTGGCGCCCAACCGGTCAGCAATGCCTTGCTCGAGTTCGGCCGTCAGTCGGGAGTGCAGGTATTGTTCGAGCCATCGGCGGTGCAACGGATCCGCAGCAACCCGCTGCGCGGGCGCCTGAGTGTGGCGACGGCCATTGCCGAACTGCTCAGGGGCACCGGGCTGCGCTACAGCCTGCAGGGCGATACCATCACCGTGACCGGTGGCGAAACCTTTGACGCGGTGCAATTGGGCGTGACCAACGTGTCGGGCCAGGGCCTGGGGGCGATTACCGAGAACACCGGTTCCTACACCACCGGCAGCGCCAACACGGCGACCAAACTGGCCCTGTCACCGCGCGAAACCCCGCAGTCGACCAGCGTAATCACCCGCCAGCGCATTGAAGACCAGGGCATGACCACCCTCAGTGATGTGGTCAAGTACACCCCTGGCCTGACCCTGAACCAATGGGGCGGCGAACGGCCGCGTTTCAACGCCCGCGGCTTCGGCATCGAGAACCTGATGTTCGATGGCGTACCCGTGGCCTATGAAGAAGCCGCACTGTCCACCGGTTCCCTGGCCATGTACGACCGGGTCGAAGTGGTGCGCGGGGCTGCCGGCCTGATGGAAGGCGCAGGCCTGCCCTCGGGCTCGATCAACCTGATCCGCAAGCGCCCCACCGTCACCCCGCAGGTCTCGGTCACTGGTGGTCTGGGCAGTTGGGACAACCAACTGTTCGAGATCGATGCCAGCTCGGCCCTGAACGAACAAGGCAGCCTGCGCGGGCGCACCGTGCTCAGCTACCAGAATAAAGACTCGTTCATCGACGACTACAGCAACGAACGCACCCTGCTCTATGGCATTGTCGAGGCCGATGTCACCGACGACACCACCGTCAGCCTGGGCGTGTCCTATAGCGACGAGAACAACCCCGGCGCCGACTGGAACGGCATGGGCACCTACCCCGACGGCAGTTTCCTGCCCATCTCGCGCTCCACGCGCATGAGCCCGAGCTGGTCGTACTGGAACAAGGAAAGCACCACAGTGTTCGCCGACATCGAACACCGCTTCGACAATGGCTGGAAAGCCAAGGGCGCGGCAACCTACATCACCAGCGAAATGAACATGCAAGGCACGTTCATCAGCAACAGCAGCATCGACGCCAACGGCCACCCGAGCATGACCCTGCGTGGCGGTGCCTATGACTACGACCGCGACCAGTACAGCTTCGACGGCTATTTCAGCGGCCCCTTCGACTTGCTCGGGCGCACCCACTCGCTGGTGGTCGGCGGCAGTCGCCGGGTGAGCAAATGGGACAACCTTGGCGGCCCGTTCAAAACCCAGCCAGGCTTTGACTCGGCGGCCTTCGACCTGGGCAGCTTCGACCCGACCAACTGGGACCCGAGCGCGTTCCCCCGGCCAGCACTGCTCGAATATGGCGCCGTGGGCAGCGAACAGCGCATCGAGCAGTCCAGCGCCTACACCACCGCACGCTTCAGCCTGGCCGACCCGCTGACCTTCATTGCCGGCGCGCGCCTGGACTGGTACAAGCTGGACAAGGTGCAGTACGACGGTGACTTCCCCTGGGGTGAGGCCAATTTCAAAGTCACCCGCAAGGTCACGCCTTACTTCGGCCTGGTCTATGACCTCAACGACACCTACTCGGTGTATGCCAGTGCGACCAAGGTGTTCCAGCCGCAAAGCGAGCAGTCCACCTCCGGCACCGTGCTCAAGCCGATCGAGGGCACCAACTACGAGATCGGCCTCAAGGGTGAGCACTTCGATGGCCGCCTGAACTCCAGTATCGCGATCTTCCAGATCAACCTGGAGAACCTGCCTGAAGCGATACCGACCTCCCTGGGCACCTGCTTCGACCCCTTTGCCACGTGCTATACCGCTGCCGGCGAAATTCGCAGCCGCGGCATCGAGTTCGAATTGAGCGGGGCCCTGACCGAGAACTGGCAGGTTTCCGCAGGCTACACCTACAACACCGCCGAACGGATCAAGGATTCGGCTTACGATCCGATTGGCACCTTTACCAAGGGCAAGCGCTACGGCACCAACCTGCCAGCCAACCTGTTCAAGCTGGCCACCACCTATCGCCTGCCGGACGATCTCAAAGACTGGCGAGTCGGTGGCGCGATGCGCACGCAAAGCAAGATCTATACGCCATTCGGGGTTGAGCAAGGTGGCTACACCGTCTACGACCTGTTCACCTCCTATGACGTCAACCGTAACCTGCAGGTGAACCTCAACCTCAACAACGTGTTCGACAAGCACTACTACTCGACCATCACCGCGCCGACAGAAGCCAACTTCTTCGGCGAGCCGCGCAACTTCATGGTCACCGCCCGCTACAAGTTCTTCTGAAGAAAAAACGCCGTGTCCCCAAGGGCCACGGCGTTTTTTGTTTGTCTTGAATACGCTGCATGCACGCTTTGGCGAGTCAGCCTATTGGCTCTTGATAGGCGTGCTTATCCAGTTGATGTGGCGACGCTGCCGGCCCCTTCCGCCCTTACGGCGGCTCACTTTTTTCTTGGAAAAAGTGAGCAAAACCGCTCGCTCAATCATCCGGCCCTGCGCTGCGCTCCGGGTTCCCTCCTTACGCAACGACTCCGGGGGCCGCGCCGAAGGGACATCCATGTCCCTCGGCGCTTTTCGGCCCATCCATGGGCCTGCACCCCCTCCATCGGTGCTCCACTCGGCCTCCTGAAATCGCGAAAAATCAAAAGCCAGATCAACAGCACAATTCGCTTCGCTCTTGCTGGCTGAGGTCGCACACCACATTTGTGTTCACACCGCGCTGTTGATCTTGATCTTGATCTTGATCTGCAGCGACTTCAGTAGGCCGAGTGGAGCACCGATGGGGGGTCAGTTCACGTAAGGGCGGAAGGGGCCGGTAGCCTCGCCACATCAACTGGATAAGCACACATGCGCAGACCACCCTGAGCCATCTTCATAGATCAGGATCAGAGATGTGTAGATACCGATGCTCATCGCGGGGCAAGCCCGCTCCCACTGTTGAACTACCTACACCGTCCCGCGATGCACGGCGCTACAAGCCCCCAAATGCCTTGCGCAACGCCTGGGCAATGTACTGCAATGCCTCTTCGGCCTCATCGACCAGGGCGTCCATGCGCAGGAAGTCATGGGTCATGCCGGCGTACAGTTGCAGGTCCACCGTCACCCCCGCCTCACCCAGTGCCGCAGCATAGGCCTGGCCTTCGTCCACCAGCGGGTCGCATTCGGCCAGCACCATCAGCACCGGTGCCTGGCCCCCGTCGAGCGCCGCCAGCAACGGCGAAAAACGCGGATCGTGCAGGTCTGCCGGGGTTCTGGCGTACTGCTGGTAGAACCACGCCAGGGTGTCCTTCTCCAGCAAATAGCCCTGGGCATAGCGCTCGATGGAGGCGCGCACCTGGCTGGCATCGGTGACCGGATAGATCAACACCTGCAGCAGCGGCTGCTGGTGCGCCGCAGCAGATTGCGCGACCAGGGTCGCCAGGCTGCCCCCGACGCTGTCACCGGCCACAGCCAGGCGCTGCGGGTCACCGCCCAGTGCCGCCGCCTCGCTGCACAGCCAGCGCCAGGCATCTTCGGCATCTTCGCAGGCGGTCGGGAAGCGCCACTGCGGGGCCAATCGGTACGCCACCGAGAGCACCAGGCAAGTAGTGTTCTCGGCCAGCCCCTGGCAGATCGCATCATGGGAGTCGAGGCTACCGACCACATAGCCTCCGCCATGAAAGTACAACAGCACCGGCAACCCGGCGGCGCAGTCCGAGGGGCGATACAAGCGCGCATCAAGGCGCTGGCCGTCACGGGTGGGGATGTGCACCGCGCTGACTTCGCCCAGCCCTTGGCCCCCCATGCCCATCAACAATGACGACTGGTCGAACTCAAGGCGCGCCTGTTCGGGGCTGAGCACATGCATGGCCTGGCTCTTGCCGCTGGCGCGGCCGGCATTGACCAGTTGCAGGTAAGCGGCAATATCGGGATTCACTGACATTCCAGATCACTCTCAAGCGCGGCCGGAACACACCCGGCCGCGGGTTCATACGGATTAATCGATCAACAACACTGCCTGGGTCTCTTCCAGCGCCTGTTGCAACGCCTGCAGCAGGCGCTCGTCGCGAGGAATCTGGAAGTGTCCGCAGGCGATGGTCTGGCTCGCCAACCGTGGTTGGCCCAGTTGGCTGGCCAGCGCGTCGCGCTCGTCCTGACGACCAGGGGTCCACCAGGCGTGGGCCGGCACCTGGACAACAGCACACGCTGGCAACGCACGGGACAGGCCCATCAGCCGGCGGGCGACGACGAACAGGTTAGCCAGTTCCTCCGGGCCCATGGCCAGGTACCGCGAAGCTTGCACCTGAGCCGTCGGCAGCGGCGCCAGCAACTGCTGGAACACGGCCTGGAAATCCACCTCTGCCTCAGCGGGCGCCAGGGCTGGCAACTGCTGGGAAAGGCCCGGCGACAGCAGGTCGAGGAAGTCCTGCAAGTCGCCTTGCCAGTTGTCCGCCTGCAACGCTTCGGCACCGCCCGGCACATAACCGTCCACCAGGCCGAGAAATGCCACGGTTTGACCTTGGCGCTCGAACTCGGCCGCCATCAGGCTGGCCAGGGTGCCGCCCAGCGACCAGCCGAGCAGATGATAGGGGCCGTGGGCCTGACGCTGGCGCACCAGGGCGACATAGTCGCGGGCCATGGCGGCCAGCGAGACATCCCGCCAGGTGGCGTCGAACAACATCCGGCAGGGGATCGCCAGCACCTTGCAGTGCGAGTCGAGACGCCGGGCCAGAGGTTCGTAGTCGAACACCGTACCGAAGCCGGCATGCACGCAGAACAGCGTCGGCTTGCCCGGCGCATCGCTGTTGAGCGACAGCAGGCCGGCCGCCTTGGGCGTATCGCTGGCGGTGAGTTCGGCGATCGTCGGCTTTTGCACCAGGTCTCGCAGCTTGAGGCTAAAACCAAGCTTCTTCAGGCTGCGCGAGCGCGCAACCACCTGCAGGCTGAGAATCGAGTCGCCGCCCATTTCATAGAAGTTGTCGTTCAAGCCAACCCGCTCGACCTTGAGCACTGCTTGCCAGATCTCGGCCAACGCCCATTGCAGTTCGCTGTGCGGAGCCAGGTACTGCCGTTCGCTGGCAACCTGCGGCGCCGGCAAGGCCTTGCGCTCGAGCTTGCCGTTGGGCGAAAGCGGCATGCGCTCGAGCAACACCAGGTGCGCTGGCACCATGTAGTCTGGCAGCGTCGCCTTGAGTGCCTGGCGAACCTGCTCGCAGAGTCCGCTGGCTGCCGTCGGCTCACTGGCCACCAGGTAGGCCACCAGTTGCTTGCCCAGCGGGCTGTCATGGGTCACCACCACCGCTTCGGCGACCCCGTCCTGCTCGCCCAGGCGCGCCTCGATCTCGCCCAGTTCAATGCGAAAACCGCGAATCTTCACTTGATGATCGATCCGTCCAAGGTAGTCGAACACCCCGTCGGTGCGCTCACGCACCAGGTCACCGGTACGGTACAGGCGGCCACCGGCGTTGAACGGGTCGGCGACAAAGCGCTCGGCGCTCAGCCCGGGACGGTCCAGGTAGCCACGCGCCACCCCGTGCCCACCCAGGTACAACTCACCGGCGATGCCTGGCGGCAAGGGGTTGAGATCGGCGTCCAGCACATGCGCGCTGCGTTGCCCGACCAGGCTGCCGATCGGTGCATAGGCGGCCTCGCAACGCTGCTGCGGCCCGGCCCGCCAGAGCAATGGCGTGACCACGGTTTCGGTCGGCCCATAGCCGTTGAAAATTGCCTGGGGCGCCAGGGTACGCTTGACCCGCTCGAAACTGGCCTCGGCAACGGCGTCACCGCCAAAGCAGTAGATGCGCACCGCGGGGGGATTACCCACCCGCTCGGCATGGTCAGCCAGGTGCTGCAGGTACACCGGTGGGAACGCCGCGACGCTGACCCCTTGGGCGTGCAGTTGCTGGTAGGTCTCTTCCGGCGTCCACAGGGCATCGTCGCGCACCACCAGCCGCGCCCCATGGGACAGTGCCGTGAGCCAGCGCTCCTGGGCGCCGTCGAAGGCAAACGACATGAAATGCAGTTCGCAATCATCGGCGCTCATCGCATACAGCTCACCGATGGCGCGACAGTGCGCCGACAACGGCCCGTAGGCCACCGCCACCCCTTTGGGCTGGCCGGTGGAACCGGAGGTGTAGATCACATAGGCCAGGTGCTCGGGGTCGATGTCGACCCGCGGGGCCGCGTCCGAAAACCCATCGAACTGCAGGCGATCAAGCAGTACCTGACGCACGCCCACCGGCACCGCCAACCCAGGGCTCAGGCTGCTGTCACACAGCAACAGGGCCATGCCTGAGTCGGCCATCATGTAGGCCAGGCGTTCGGCCGGGTGGCTGATGTCCAGCGGTACGTAGCACCCCCCTGCCTTGAGCACCGCGAGCATCGCCACAATCGTCAGTTCGCTGCGCGGCAAGGCAATGCCGACCCGCACCTCGGCACCGACGCCCTGGGCGATCAGCGCCCGGGCCAGGCGGTTGGCCTGGGCATCGAGCTGGCTGAAGCTCAGTTGCCGCCCGCCACTGCTGACCGCCGGCCGCGTGCCCTGGCGCTGCACCTGGTCGCCGATCAGTTGATGAACCAGCGGCTCGTGCGCCTGCACCACACTGGCCGGCAGCGCACGCGCGGTTCCCCGGGGCAGGCCAAGGTTGCCCAGGCGCTGCTGAGCATCAACGCACAGGGCGTGCAGCAGGCCTTCCATATCCTGGCGGATCGCATCGGCGACGGCGTCGTCGAAGAACTCGCGCAGGTAGGCGTACTCGATGACCAGACCGTCCTCAAGGGTGACCATCAGGTCCATCGGCAGGTTGGTCAGGCCGGCACTTTCACTCTGGCCAAAACTTACCGACTCTTCGCTCCAGCGTTGCAGGCTCTGCTCCACCGGGTGGTTCTCGAACACAATGATGGTGTCGAATAGCGCCTGACCAGGTTGCCCGGCCCAGCGCTGAATGTCGGTCAACGGCGTGTACTCCAGCTCCCGCAGACCCAGGTTGTAGTCCTGCAGCTCGCGCAGCCAGTCGCCCACTGCCGCCTGGGCGGCGACATCGGCGATCACCGGCAGGGTGTTGATGAAGCAGCCGAGCATGCGCTGCGAGTGCTCAAGGTTGACCGGACGCCCGGCCACCGTTGCGCCGAACACCACCTGCTGCTGGCCGCTGTAACGGCTGAGCAGCACCAGCCAGGCAGCTTGCACCAGGGTATTGAGGGTCACCTGCTGGTCTTTGGCAAAGTCCTTGAAGCGCTGCGTGTGCGCCGCGCCGAAGTGGCTGTAGATCGCCTGGTATCCGGCGCCGCCCTCGCGCACCGGCTGGGCATTGGCCAGGTAGGTCGGGGCTGGCAAGCCGGCCAGTTGCGTGCGCCAGAAGGTTTCGCTGGCGACCGGGTCCTGGCGTTGCAGCCAGGCGATGTAATCGACATAAGGCACCACCGGGTCCAGCGCCTGCCCGGTGTAATGGGCCAGTACTTCAGCGAGCAGCTGGGAAACACTCCAGCCATCGAGAAGGATATGGTGGTAAGTCCAGATCAACTGGTGGCTGTTGCTGCCTGTGCGCACCAGGGTCAGGCGTTGCAGCGGCGGACGGTCCATGGCAAAGCCCAGGCGCCGATCGGCATCGGCCAGGGCCTGCAGCTGTTCGCTGCTGGCGCTGCGCTGCGACCAGTCCAGCTCGTGGATCGGCAGCAGCAACTGCTCCATGACGAACTGCAGCGGTTCGTCCAGGTCCTGCCAGTAGAAGCCGGTGCGCAGCGCGTCATGGCGCTGGCTGACGGCGATCCAGGCCGCCTTGAACCGCTCGGCGTCCAGGCCCTGGATCGGCAGGCACAGCTGGTTGACGTACAGTGCATCGCTGTTGAGCGACAGGAACAGCATGCCCTGCTGCATCGGCGACAAGCGGTACAGATGGCTCACCCGTTCATGATCCAGGTCCAGCGCCGCTACCTGCTGCGCGCTCAAGGCGTGCAAGGCGACCGCCGTCGGCAAGGCGGGCACTGCGGGTTGAAGCTTGCCGGCCTGCTCGGCCAGCAGCGCCAGCTTGGCAATGGTGCGCTGCTGGAAAATATCCTTGGGTGAAAGGACCATCCCTGCGGCGCGGGCACGGCTGACCACCTGGATGGAGATGATCGAGTCACCGCCGAGCTCGAAGAAGTTGTCGTTGACGCTGACCTGTTCAAGCTCCAGCACCGCGGCCCAGATATCGGCCAGGGCCTGCTCCAGGGCGGTTTGCGGCGCCACGTACTCAGTCGCGCCAGCACCGGCTTGCGGGTCGGGCAGCGCCTTGCGATCGAGCTTGCCATTGGGGCTCAGCGGCATCTGCGCAAGCACCACCCACTGCGCCGGCACCATGTATTGCGGCAGGTTGACCGCCAGTTGCGCAGTAATGTGCGCGAGCAGGTGGCTTTCATCCTGCGCCGTGCTGGCGACCAGGTAGCCCACCAGGCGGGTCCCCCGTGGGCCGTTGGCGGCCACCACCACCGCCTCGCGCACCTCAGCCAGCTCCAGCAGGCGCGCCTCGATCTCGCCCAGCTCGATACGCAGGCCGCGAATCTTCACCTGGTGGTCGATACGCCCGGCGTACTCGATCACCCCGTCCGGCCGTTGTCGGGCCAGGTCGCCGGTGCGGTACAGGCGCTGGCCGGCCACGAACGGGCTGGCCACGAAACGCTCGGCGGTCAGCCCCGGACGACGGTGGTAACCGCGCGCCAGGCCTTCACCGGTCAGGTACAGCTCACCGATCACGCCCACCGCCACCGGTTCCAGGTCGGCGCTGAGCACATAGGTGCCAAGGTTGGCGATCGGCTCACCGATCGGCACGCTGTCGGCGCCTTCGTCGCGGCAGGTCCAGTGGGTGACGTCGATGGCCGCCTCGGTCGGGCCATAGAGGTTGTACAACCCGGCTTGCGGCAACTTGGCGAACACCTGCTGCTGGGCATCCACCGGCAAGGCCTCGCCACTGCAGACGATGCGCTTGAGCCCCGTGCACTGACCAACCTGCTCATCGAGCAGGAACGCCTGCAGCATCGACGGCACAAAATGCAGCGTGCTTACGTCGTGCTGCTGGATCAGGCTCACCAGCCGCGCCGGGTCACGGTGATCGCCCGGACCGGCAATGGCCAGGCGTGCGCCGGTCATCAGCGGCCAGAAGAACTCCCACACCGACACGTCGAAGCTGAAAGGAGTCTTCTGCAGCACCGTGTCGCTGGCGTCCAGGCCATAGGCCTGTTGCATCCAGCACAACCGGTTGGTCAGCGCCGCGTGACGGTTGCCGGCGCCCTTGGGCTTGCCGGTGGAGCCGGAGGTGTAGATCACGTAGGCGAGGTTTTCGGCAGCCACCGCCACCTCGGGATTGTCTTCGGTGTAGCCGTCCAGGGCCTCTTCGAGCAGCAAGACCTTGAGCCCGGCGGGCAGCGGCAACTGCTCGCGCAGCGGCGCCTGGGTCAGCAGCAAGGCAATGCCGCTGTCCTCGAACATGTAGGCCAGGCGTTCCTGCGGGTAGTCCGGGTCCAGCGGCACATAGGCGCCACCGGCCTTGAGCACCGCCAGCAGGCCGATGACCATCTCCAGGCTGCGTTCGGCGGCGATGCCGACCAGCACATCGGCGCCCACGCCCTGCTCGATCAAACGGTGCGCCAGGCGGTTGGCCCGGGCGTTGAGCTGGGCGTAGCTGAGCACCTGCTCGCCGAACAGCAATGCCGGTGCCTGGGGCGTACGTGCCACCTGGGCTTCGATCAGTTGCTGGATGCTCTGCTCCAGCGGGTAGCGGGTGGCGGTGGCGTTAAACGCCACCAGCAACTGCTGGCGCTCCTGCGCACCCAGGTGATCGAGCTGCGACAACAACTGCTGCGGGCTGTGCATCATGGTGTCGAGCAGAGCCTCCAGATGCCGCGCCAGACGTTCAATGCTGGCCTGGGCGAAGTCCGCCTGGTTGAAGCTGTAGTGCAAGGCCATGGTCTGGCCGAGGTTCACCGACAGGGTCAGCGGGTAGTTGGTCTGTTCGTAGTTGCCGATCTCACCGAAGCGCAAGTCATCGGCCGCGCTTTGTTGCAGGGCTTCGGCCACCGGGTAGTTCTCGAACACCAGAATGTTGTCGAACAGCGCCTCGCCACCCTGCCCGGCCCAGCGCTGGATGTCGAACAGCGGTGTGTGCTCCTGCTCACGCAGGGCCAGGTTGTAGGCCTGGACCTGCTGCAGCCACTGCTCGACGCTCAGTTCCGGGCGTGGCTGGGCAATCACCGGCAAGGTGTTGATGAACAGGCCGATCTGCTGCTCGACGCCCTTGAGCTCGGCAGGTCGGCCCGATACCGTCGCGCCGAAGCAGACACAATCAAGCCCGGTGTAGCGTTGCAGCAGGAGCAGCCAGGCCGCCTGCAGCAACGTGTTGACCGTGACCTTGCGCGCCCGGGCGAAGTCGCCCAGGGCCTGGGTGCGTTGCGCACTGAGCCATTGGTAATGGTTGCCATGGCCGCTGTGCTGCCCGGGTTCGCGGGCAATCGACCTGGACAACCGGGTCGGCTCCTGAACCCGGGCCAGTTGCGCACGCCAGAACTGCTCGGTGGCCTGGGCATCGCGCTGCTGCAGCCAGGCGATGTAGTCACGGTAATGGCCGCTGCGCGGTGCCGGGGCTTGGCCGTTGTAGCGCTGCAGTACCTCGCCCAGCAGCTGCGAGTTGCTCCAGCCATCGAGCAGGATGTGGTGGTTGGTGTAGATCAGGTGGTAAGCGCTGGCGGATATCCGCACCAGGACCAGGCGCAGCAAGGGGGCCACACTCATGTCGAAGGGCTTGGCGTACTCGCTTTGGGCCAGTGACTGCAGCGCCTGTGGCAACTGCGGATGGTCACGCCAGTCCAGCACGGTAAACGGCACCTGCACCTGGCGCTGTACCAGTTGCAAAGGCTGTTGCAGTTCGCCTTGCCAGACAAACCCGGTGCGCAGAATCTCCTGGGCGTCCAGGGCCGCCTGCCAGGCTTGCTCGAAGCGCTGTGGATCGAGACCGTCGATGTCCAGGCGCATCTGGTTGAGGTAGTCACCGCCGCCCTGCTCGTACAGGGTGTGGAACAGCATGCCCTGCTGCATTGGCGACAGCGGATAGAGGTCTTCGAGCTGCGCCGCCGGGACCGGCAGGCTGTCGAGCTGGGCCTGGTCCAGGCGCGCCAAGGGGAAGTCCGACGGCGTCACCCCGTGTACCTGCGGCTGGCAGCAGTGCTCGACCAGTGCTGCCAGTTCCAGCGCGTAGGCATCGGCCAGGCGCTGGATGGTCGCGCTGTCGAACTGCTCGCCACTGAAGGTCCAGCCCAGGCTCAGCTGGCCATCGTAGACCTGGCCATTGATGCTCAACACTTCACTGAGCAGTGCCTCGGGGCTCTGCTCCAGGCCCCGTGCTTCGCCGGTGGGGCGGAACAACGCGGCGGAGTCGTCAAAGCTGCCATCGAACTGGCCCAGATAGTTGAAGGTCACCTGCGCCTGGGTCAGTTCGCTCAGCGCCGCCTGCGCCTGGTCATCGCCCAGGTAGCGCAGCGCGCCGTAGCCCAGGCCCTTGTTGGGGATCGCCCGCAGCTGTTCCTTGATCTGCTTGAGCGAGTCGCCCAGCCCCTCGGCCGGGCGCAGGCGCACCGGGAACATGCTGGTGAACCAGCCCACGGTGCGGGTCAGGTCGACACCGTCGAACAGTTCCTCACGGCCATGGCCTTCCAGTTGCACCAGCAGCGAATCGCTGCCGGTCCAGCGCGTCAGCACCCGCGCCAGGGCAGTCAGCAGCAGGTCGTTGACCTGGGTGCGGTAGGCCGCCGGGGCTTGCTGCAACAGGCGCCGGGTGGTGTCGCGGTCAAGCTGGCTGTGCACGCTGCGCGCCAGCTTGTTCTGCCGCCCGCCGTTGGGGTGGTCCAGCGGCAAGGCGCCGTCGGCACCGGCCAGTTGGCCTTGCCAGTAACCCAGTTCGGCCTGCAAGGCCGGGCTGCGGGCATACTCGCGCAGCTGTTCGGCCCAGGCCTGGACCGAGGTGGTGCGTGCCGGCAGCGTCGGCGTCTGCCCCGACTGCGCCTGGCGGTAGGCGCTTTGCAAATCTTCAAACAGCACCCGCCACGACACACCGTCCACCGCCAGGTGATGGATCACCAGCAGCAGGCGTTGTTCGCCGTCGGCCAGGTTGATCAGCAGTGCGCGCAGCAGCGGACCCTCGCTGAGGTCGAGGCTGCGCTGGGCGCGCTCGCCCAGGGCCTCCACGGCCTCAAGGCTGTCAGCCTCGACCTGCCACAGCACATCCTCTACCGCGGGTGCCGGCTTGAATGCGGCGCTCCAGCCCTGGGCGCCCTGGCTGAAGCTCAGGCGCAAGGCATCGTGCTGCTCGATCAGCGCGTGCAGCGCGCGCTGCAGGACCGCTACCTGCAAACGGCTGGCAGGCTTGAGCAGCACCGACTGGTTCCAATGCTGCGGCTCGGGGGTGTCGCTGGCGAAGAACACCTGCTGGATCGGCAGCAGTTCGGCCGTGCCACTGGCCGGGCGCTGATCGATCAGCGGCCCGCCCTCGCCCAACTGTGCGACGCTGGCCAGGCCCTGCACGGTCTGGTGCTGGAACAGCTCCTTGGGAGTGAAACGAATCCCCGCCTGGCGGGCGCGGCTGACCACCTGGATGGAGATGATCGAGTCGCCACCGAGCTCGAAGAAGTTGTCGGTAAGGCCAACCCGCTCAAGCTTGAGCACCTCCTGCCAGATCGCGGCGATGCGTTGTTCCAGCTCGCTCTGCGGCGCCACGTAGGCTTGTTGCAACTGGCTGGCATCAGGCAGCGGCAAGGCCTTGCGGTCGAGCTTGCCGTTGCTGGTCAGCGGCAGTTGCTCGATGAACAGCAGGTGCGCTGGCACCATGTAGTCCGGCAGGTCCTGCTTCAGCGCCTGCTTGAGGGTTTCACGCAACTGGCCAGGATCAACTGGCGTGCTCTGCGCCACCACATAGGCCACCAGTTGCTGGCCGTTCGGTCCGGGCTGGGCCAGCACCAGGGCTTCACGCACGTGTGGGGCCGCTTGCAGGCGCGTCTGGATCTCGCCCAACTCGATGCGCAAGCCACGGATTTTCACCTGCTCGTCGCTGCGCCCCCGGTACTCGACGATGCCATCGGCACGACGGCTGCCCAGGTCGCCGGTACGGTACAGGCGGCCACCGGGTTCGCTGGCATAAGGATCCGGAATGAAACTCTGCGCCGTCAGGCCCGGGCGGTTCAGGTAGCCACGGGCCAGGCCCACGCCCCCCAGATAAAGGTCGCCGACATGCCCGGCAGGCAACACGTTGAGGTTGTTGTCCAGGATCAGCGCCGAACGCTGCCCGACTTGCTGGCCGATCGGCGCGTAACCGTTGAACCGGTCACTGGCGTCATGGCGCCAGATCAGCGGGCTGATCACCGCTTCAGTCGGCCCGTAGGCGTTGAACAATTGCTCGGCACGCACAACCTCAAGTGCCTCCAGGGTATGCCGGTCCCAGCCCTCGCCACCGAGGATGCAGGCCCGCACCTGCACCGTGCGCTGCAATTGGCGCAGCACTGCCGCCTGCTGTAGCAGGTAGGCTGGCGGCAGGTCGAGCACCGTCACTTGTTGCTCGGCTACAACCTCGCACAGACGCTCCGCCGACCACTGGCCGACGTCGCCGAGTACAATCCGGGCGCCGCAGATCAGCGGCATGAACATCTGCTCCCAGGCCGCATCGAAGCTGGGCGAGGCGAATTGCAGTTCACAGTCGGCAGCGCTCAGGCCATAGACCCGGGCAGCCGCCTGGCAGTGCATGGCCAGGGCGCGGTGGCTGACCCCGACCCCCTTGGGTTGCCCCGTGGTGCCGGAGGTGTAGATCACATAGGCCAGGCTGTCCGGCTCGACATGAACAGCCGGTGCGCTGTCCGCCAGGTCAGCGAAACTGTCGTCCAGGGCATCGAGCACCAGGGTCTGCACCCCGTCGCTGGCCGGCAGTTGCGCCAGCAGCCGGGACTGGGTCAACAACAGCACCAGGCCGCTGTCTTTGACCATGTAGGCCAGGCGCTCGCGCGGGTAGCTGCTGTCCAGCGGCAGGTAGGCGGCGCCGGCCTTGAGTACTGCCAGCACCGCCACCAGCAGCTGCGGGCCGCGTTCCAGGGCAATACCGACCCGGCATTCCGCGCCGACCCCGTGCGCCCGCAACCGATGGGCCAGCGCATTGGCCTGGCGCTCCAGCGCCGCGAAACTCAGGCTTTGTTGCTCGAACAGCACGGCCGGCTGCTGCGGCTGGCGCCGGGCCTGGCGCTCGATCAACTGGTGCACGCAGGCATCGGCCTCGGCCACCGGCGTCGCTGCGGTGCCCTGCTGCAACGCCGTCTGGCGCTCCTGGGGATCAAGCATCGCCAGCTCGCCCAGGCGTTGCTGCGGGGCGGCGACAATCGCCTGCAGCAGGCGCTGCCAGTGCCCGGCCATGCGCGCGATGCTGCTCGCCTCGAACAAATCGGCGGCATAGTTGAAGGTGGCCGACAGCCCGCCCTCGTGCTCGAAGGTATCCAGGGTCAGGTCGAATTGCGCCGTCGGGTTGTCCTGCTGCAACCCTTCCAGACGCAGCCCCGGCAAGCTCAACCCAGGCGTACGGCGGTCGGCGGCAGCTTCGCGCTGATGGTTGAACATCACCTGGAACAGCGCATTGCGGCTCAGGCTGCGCGCAGGTTGCAAGGCATCGACCAGTTGTTCGAATGGCAGATCCTGATGGGCTTGTGCGCCCAGTACCGAGGCCCGCGCCTGGCGCAGCAAGGCCAGGAAATCGTCCTGCTCGTCGATCTGCCCGCGCAGTACCTGGGTGTTGACGAAAAAGCCGATCAGGCCTTCGGTTTCGACCCGATTGCGGTTGGCCATCGGCACGCCGATACGGATATCGTGCTGGCCGCTGTAGCGCTGCAACAGCAGTTGCAGGGCCGCCAGCAAGACCATGAACAGCGTCGCGTTTTCAGCCTGGGCCAGTTGCTGCAAGCCGCGGCTCAGGCCAGCGTCCAGTTGCACGCTGTGCTGGCCGCCGCGCAGGCTTTGCAGCGCCGGGCGTGGGTGGTCGGTGGGCAGTTCGAGCACCGGTTGCTCATCACCCAGGTGTGCTTTCCAGTAGCTCAGTTGCCGCTCCAGCTCACCGGCCTCCATCCAGTGCCGCTGCCAGATGGCGTAGTCGGCGTACTGGATCGGCAGGGGCTCAAGGCTTGGCGCCTGACCCTGGACCGCCCCGGCGTACAGCTGGATCAGCTCCTTGAGCAAAATCTGCAGCGAGACCCCATCGCTGATGATGTGATGCTGGGTCAGGACCAGCACCTGGTCGTCGTCGGCCAGGCGCAGCAGGTCGACCTGCAACAGCGGGCCTGTCGCAAGATCGAACAGTTGCTGGCCCTGGCGATTGACGAACGCCTTGATCAGCGCTGCGCGCTCGGCCTGCGGGCACGCTTGCTCGCTCAGCGTAACCGGCACGTGCAGCGCAGGTGCAATGACCTGCACGGTGTGCTGCTGGTCACTGACAAAGCGGGTGCGCAGGCTTTCATGGCGGGCCACCAGCTGGTTCAGGCAGCGCTCGAGCACTGCGGCATCGAACTCACCGTACAGGCGCAACGCCATCGACAGGTTGTACGCCGGGCTTTGCGGCTCCAGCTGCCAGAGGAACCACTGGCGTTGCTGGGCATAGGACAGGGGAATGTGGACAAGCTCTGCACGGGTTTCAGGTATCGGCAGGTTGGCCGGAGAAACACCCTCTGCGAGCATTTTCTCCAGGTACAGTTTGCGCTTGTCCAAAGGCAGTGTGATGAAGCGCTTGGCAATTCGTGCAGCGACACCTGCGTCCATCAAACTTCCTCCATTTCATCAAGCAGGCTTTCCAGCTTGTTCAGTTTCGACGTATTCAATTGCTCACCGGATTCGGCCAGTTGCTCGACAAAAGTGCCCAGGGTCGGGTATTGGAACAGCAGTTGCGGGGACAGCTTCAGACCCTCCTCCAGCTGGATGCGCGAGACCACATTGACCACCAGCAGCGAGTGCCCGCCCAGTTCGAAGAAGTTGTCGGCCAGACCAACCCGTTCGAGCTTGAGCACCTCTTGCCAGATCGCGGCGATGCGTTGTTCCAGCTCGCTTTGCGGCGCCACGTAGGCCTGTTGCAACTGGCTGGCATCGGGTAGCGGCAAGGCCTTGCGGTCGAGCTTGCCGTTGCTGGTCAGCGGCAGTTGCTCGATGAACAGCAGGTGCGCCGGCACCATGTAGTCCGGCAGGTCCTGCTTCAGCGCCTGCTTGAGGGTTTCGCGCAACTGGCCAGGATCAACTGGCGTGCTCTGCGCCACCACATAGGCCACCAGTTGCTGGCCGTTCGGCCCGGGCTGGGCCAGTACCAGGGCTTCACGCACCTGGGTGGCAGCTTGCAGGCGCGCTTGGATTTCACCCAGCTCGATACGGAAGCCGCGGATCTTCACTTGCTGGTCGATACGCCCGACATACTCGATCACCCCGTCACGGCGGTAACGCGCCAGATCGCCGGTGCGGTACAGGCGGCCACCGTCAGCGGCGAAGGGATCGGGGATAAAGCGCGTTGCCGACAGGTCCGCGCGGTTCAGGTAACCCCGGGCAAGGCCCGCTCGACCGATGTACAGCTCGCCGGTGCAGCCCTTGGCCACCGGGTTGAGTTCGCCATCGAGCAGGTACCAGGACAGGTCGCTGATCGGCTCACCGATCGGGCTGCTGGCGCCTTGCCCCAGATCGGCCAGCGACAGCGGCCGGTAGGTCACGTGCACGGTGGTCTCGGTGATGCCATACATGTTGATCAGTTGCGGGGCACGCTCGCCGAAACGCTCGAACCATGGCCGCAGCTGGTTGACCTCCAGCGCCTCGCCGCCAAACACCACATAACGCAAGGCATGGGTGCGCTGCCCGTGCTCCGGTGCACAAGCCACCGGCAGCAACTGGCGGAACGCCGACGGCGTCTGGTTGAGCACTGTGACCTGCTCGCGGCACAGCAGCTCGAAGAATGCCTCTGGCGAGCGGCTGACCTCGTGTGGAACGATCAGCAGGCGCCCGCCCAGGGTCAGGGCGCCGAAGATTTCCCAGACCGAGAAGTCGAACGCGTAGGAATGGAACAGGGTCCAGACATCCTGCGCACCGAAGTTGAACCAGGCCTGGGTGGCACTGAACAGGCGCAGCACGTTGCGGTGGGCAAGCAAGGTGCCCTTGGGCTTGCCGGTGGAACCGGAGGTGTAGATCACATACGCCAGGTTATCCGGATCATGCGGCACAACAGGGTCATGCTCGGCGTAAGCCTCCAGCGGCTCGCCCAGCGTCAGCACCGCCAATCCCTGGGGCAGTGGCAGGCTGGCCAGCAAGCCAGGCTCGGCCAGTACCAGAGCAATGCCGCTGTCGTCGATCATGTAGGCCAGGCGGTCCTGCGGGTACTGTGGGTCGAGCGGCACATAGGCGCCGCCGGCCTTGAGGATCGCCAGCAGCCCCACCAGCATGGCGAAACCGCGCTCGCAGGCCAGGCCAACCCGCACCTCGGGGCCTACGCCCTGTTCGATCAAACGGTGGGCCAGGCGGTTGGCCTGGCGGTTGAGGTCGCCGTAGCTCAGCTGCTGGCCCTGGAAACTCAGGGCAATGGCCTCGGGGCGGCGCGCCGCCTGGGCGGCGATCAAGCCGTGCAGGCTGCCGGTAACGGGCCAGTCGCGGGTGGCCGGGTTCCATTCGGCCAGGGTCTGCAGTTGCTCCCCGGCCTGCAGCAGTTGCAGTTCGGATAGCGGCATCGCCGCCTTGGCCTCGACCATCTGCATAAGCAGGTTGACCAGGTGCCGGTCCAGCTGGGCCACCACCCCGGCATCGAAACAGCTGCCGTCGTAACTGAAGTGCAAAGCCAGGCACTCGCCCAGGCTCACCGCCAGGGTCAAGGGATAGTTGGCCTGCTCGCGGTTGCTGATATCACCGAAACGCAGGTCCTGGGGCGAAGCCTGTTGCAGGGCTTCGGCCACCGGGTAGTTCTCGAACACCAGGATGTTGTCGAACAGCGCCTCGCCACCCTGCCCGGCCCAGCGCTGGATATCGAACAACGGTGTATGTTCCTGCTCGCGCAAGGCCAGGTTCTGCGCCTGCACGGCCTGCAGCCAGCTGTCGAGCGTCTGCTGCGGGCGCGGCGTGGCGATCACCGGCAAGGTGTTGATGAACAGGCCGATCTGTTGCTCGACGCCCTTGAGTTCGGCCGGGCGCCCGGAAACCGTGGCGCCAAAGCATACCGTCGCCTGCCCGCTGTAGCGCTGCAAGAGCAGCAGCCAGGCCGCCTGCAACACTGTGTTGACAGTGACCTTGGCGCGCTTGGCAAATGCGCCCAGACGCTGTGTTCGCTCAGCATCCAGGACACTGCGATAATCGCCATAACCGGGCTCCAGCACACCGCC
Source organism: Pseudomonas tructae (assembly GCF_004214895.1). Classification (NCBI taxonomy): domain Bacteria; kingdom Pseudomonadati; phylum Pseudomonadota; class Gammaproteobacteria; order Pseudomonadales; family Pseudomonadaceae; genus Pseudomonas; species Pseudomonas tructae. Next base: position 3,958,267 of record NZ_CP035952.1, read on the forward strand.
GGCAGTGCATACACGTGCCAGCAAGGTCGGCTGCGCAAGGTTCTGGGCCTGGGCTTTCCAGAAGCGCTCGCAGGCTTCGGCATCCTGTTGCTGCAACCAGCTGATGTAGTCGCGGTACAGGCCCTGCGGCGCCGCCAGAGCCTGGCCGCTGTAGCGCTGCAGCACCTCGCCGAGCAGTTGCGAGTTGCTCCAGCCATCCATCAGCACATGGTGGTTGGTGTAGATCAGGTGGTAACTGTTGTCGCCAGTACGCACCAGCACCAGACGCAGCAATGGCGGGTTGCTCAGGTCGAAACCTTGCTGACGCTGGGCCTGGGCCAAGGCTTCAAGGGCCGCCTCCAGGTCCGGCCGGCCGCGCCAGTCATGCTCGATGAACGGCACCTGCGTAGCCTTGTCCACCCACTGCAGCGGTTGTTGCAACCCTTGCCAGAGAAAGCCGCTGCGCAGCACCGCGTGAGCCTGCATGGCCTGGGTCCAGGCCTGCTGGAAGCGCTGAGGGTCGAGGCCGTCGACAGCGATGCGCATCTGGTTGATGTAGTCGCCAGCACTCTGCTCGTACAGGGTGTGGAACAGCATGCCCTGCTGCATTGGCGACAGCGGATAGAGGTCTTCGAGTTGCGCCACCGGGACCGGCAGGCTGTCGAGCTGGGCCTGGTCCAGGCACGCCAAGGGGAAGTCCGACGGCGTCACGCCGTGCACCTGCGGCTGGCAGCAATGCTCGACCAGCGCCGCCAGCTCCAGCGCGTAGGCATCGGCCAGGCGCTGGATGGTCGCGCTGTCGAACTGCTCGCCACTGAAGGTCCAGCCCAGGCTCAACTGACCGTCGTAGACCTGACCGTTGATGCTCAAGGTTTCGCCGAGCACGGCCTCGGCACTTTTTTCTGCTCCCCGTGCTTCGCCGGTCGGGCGGAATAACGCCGTCGACTGGTCAAAGCTGCCATCGAACTGGCCCAGGTAGTTGAAGGTTACGTGCGCCTGGGCCAGTTCGCTCAGGGCCGTCTGCGCCTGATCATCGCCCAGGTAGCGCAGCGCGCCGTAGCCCAGGCCCTTGTTGGGGATCGCCCGCAGCTGTTCCTTGATCTGCTTGAGCGAGTCGCCCAGCCCCTCGGCCGGGTGCAGGCGCACCGGGAACATGCTGGTGAACCAGCCCACGGTGCGGGTCAGGTCGACGCCGTCGAACAGTTCCTCACGGCCATGGCCTTCCAGTTGCACCAGCAGCGAATCGCTGCCGGTCCAGCGTGTCAGCACCCGCGCCAGGGCAGTCAGCAGCAGGTCGTTGACCTGGGTGCGGTAGGCCGCCGGGGCTTGCTGCAACAGGCGCCGGGTGGTGTCGCGGTCGAGCTGGCTGTGCACGCTGCGCGCCAGCTTGTTCTGCCGCCCGCCGTTGGGGTGGTCCAGCGGCAAGCCGCCGTCGGCGCCGGCCAGTTGGCCTTGCCAGTATCCCAGTTCGGCCTGCAAGGCCGGGCTGCGGGCATACTCGCGCAGCTGTTCGGCCCAGGCCTGGACCGAGGTGGTGCGTGCCGGCAGCGTCGGCGTCTGCCCCGACTGTGCCTGGCGGTAGGCGCTTTGCAAATCTTCAAACAGCACCCGCCACGACACACCGTCCACCACCAGGTGGTGGATCACCAGCAGCAGGCGTTGCTCGCCATCGGCCAGGTTGATCAGCAGTGCGCGCAGCAGTGGCCCCTCGCTGAGGTCGAGGCTGCGCTGGGCGCTCTCACCCAGGGCCTCCACGGCCTCAAGGCTGTCAGCCTCGACCTGCCACAGCACATCCTCTACCGCGGGTGCTGGTTTGAATGCGGCGCTCCAGCCCTGAGTACCCTGGCTGAAGCTCAGGCGCAAGGCATCGTGCTGCTCGATCAGCGCTTGCAGCGCGCGCTGCAGGACCGCTACCTGCAAACGGCTGGCAGGCTTGAGCAGCACCGACTGGTTCCAGTGCTGCGGCTCGGGGGTGTCGCTGGCGAAGAACACCTGCTGGATCGGCAGCAGTTCGGCCGTGCCACTGGCCGTGCGCTGGTCGATCAGCGGCCCGCCCTCGCCCAACTGCGCGACGCTGGCCAGGCCTTGCACGGTCTGGTGCTGGAACAGCTCCTTGGGGGTGAAACGAATCCCCGCCTGGCGGGCGCGGCTGACCACCTGGATGGAGATGATCGAGTCGCCACCGAGCTCGAAGAAGTTGTCGGTAAGGCCAACCCGCTCAAGCTTGAGCACCTCCTGCCAGATCGCAGCGATGCGTTGTTCCAGCTCGCTCTGCGGCGCCACGTAGGCTTGTTGCAACTGGCTGGCATCAGGCAGCGGCAAGGCCTTGCGGTCGAGCTTGCCGTTGCTGGTCAGCGGCAGTTGTTCGATGAACAGCAGGTGCGCTGGCACCATGTAGTCCGGCAGGTCCTGCTTCAGCGCCTGCTTGAGGGTTTCACGCAACTGGCCAGGATCAACTGGCGTGCTCTGCGCCACCACATAGGCCACCAACTGCTGGCCGTTCGGCCCGGGCTGAGCCAGCACCAGGGCTTCGCGCACCTGGGTGGCAGCCTGCAGGCGCGCTTGGATTTCACCCAGCTCGATACGGAAGCCGCGGATCTTCACTTGCTGGTCGATACGCCCGACATACTCGATCACCCCGTCACGGCGGTAACGCGCCAGATCGCCGGTGCGGTACAGGCGGCCACCATCAGCGGCGAAGGGATCCGGGATAAAGCGCGTTGCCGACAGGTCCGCGCGGTTCAGGTAACCCCGGGCAAGGCCCGCTCGACCGATGTACAGCTCGCCGGTGCAGCCCTTGGCCACCGGGTTGAGTTCGCCATCGAGCAGGTACCAGGACAGGTCGCTGATCGGCTCACCGATCGGGCTGCTGGCGCCTTGCCCCAGATCGGCCAGCGACAGCGGCCGGTAGGTCACGTGCACGGTGGTCTCGGTGATGCCATACATGTTGATCAGTTGCGGGGCACGCTCGCCGAAACGCTCGAACCATGGCCGCAGCTGGTTGACCTCCAGCGCCTCGCCGCCAAACACCACATAACGCAAGGCATGGGTGCGCTGCCCGTGCTCCGGTGCACAAGCCACCGGCAGCAACTGGCGGAACGCCGACGGCGTCTGGTTGAGCACTGTGACCTGCTCGCGGCACAGCAGCTCGAAGAATGCCTCTGGCGAGCGGCTGACCTCGTGTGGAACGATCACCAGGCGCCCGCCCAGGGTCAGGGCGCCGAAGATTTCCCAGACCGAGAAGTCGAACGCGTAGGAGTGGAACAGGGTCCAGACATCCTGCGCACCGAAGTTGAACCAGGCCTGGGTGGCACTGAACAGGCGCAGCACGTTGCGGTGGGCAAGCAAGGTGCCCTTGGGCTTGCCGGTGGAACCGGAGGTGTAGATCACATACGCCAGGTTATCCGGATCGTGCGGCACAACAGGGTCATGCTCGGCGTAAGCCTCCAGCGACTCGCCCAGCGTCAGCACCGCCAACCCCTGGGGCAGTGGCAGGCTGGCCAGCAAGCCAGGCTCGGCCAGCACCAGAGCAATGCCGCTGTCGTCGATCATGTAAGCCAGGCGGTCCTGCGGGTACTGCGGGTCGAGCGGCACATAGGCGCCGCCGGCCTTGAGGATCGCCAGCAGCCCCACCAGCATGGCGAAACCGCGCTCGCAGGCCAGGCCAACCCGCACCTCGGGGCCTACGCCCTGCTCGATCAATCGGTGGGCCAGGCGGTTGGCCTGGCGGTTGAGGTCGCCATAGCTCAGCTGCTGGCCCTGGAAACTCAGGGCGATGGCCTCGGGGCGGCGCGCCGCCTGGGCGGCGATCAAGCCATGCAGGCTGCCGCTGCCGGGCCAGTCGCGGGTGGCCGGGTTCCATTCGCTTAGCGTTCTGCTCAGCTCATCGGCTTCGAGCATCGGCAACGTGCCAATCCGCTGGTCGGGATCAGCAACAATGGCCTCCAGCAGGTTGCACCAGTGTCGGCCCATGGCTTCGATGGTCGGTGCCTCGAACAGGTCCAGGGCATAGGACAACGCTGCACTGAGGCCCTCGGGCGACTCATGGGTGTCCAGGGTCAGGTCGAACTGCGCGGTGGTGCGCGGCAGCACCACGCTGTCCACGGTCAGCCCCGGCAGTTGCGCGGTCTTGCTGGCCTGGGCGTCGCTCTGGTGGTTGTACATCACCTGGAACAGCGGGCTGCGGCTCAGGTTGCGTTCGGGGTGCAGTACTTCGAGCAACTGCTCGAACGGCAGGTCCTGGTGCGCCTGGGCCTCGACCAAGGCCTGCTTGACCTGATCCAGCAGGTCGCTGAAGCGCGCCGCGCCGTCGACCTCGGCTTTGAGCACCTGGGTGTTGACGAAAAAGCCGATCAAGCCCTGGATTTCGCCGCGGGTGCGGTTAGCCACCGGCACACCGACGCGAATGTCCGCCTGGCCACTGTAGCGGTGGAGCAAGGCCTGGAAGCTGGTCAGCAACAGGGTGAACAAGGTGACGCCCTGGCGCTGGGCCAGTTGCTTGAGGGCATTGCCCAGCCGTTGCTCGAGCACCAGGGTATGGCGCGCCCCGCGAAAGCTCTGCTCCAGTGGCCGCGGATGATCCAGCGGCAACGCCAGCACCGGCTGTTCACCGCCCAGCCGATCCTTCCAGTAGCTGAGCTGGCGGTCACGCTCGCCGGCCTCCATCCACTGCCGTTGCCACAGGGCAAAATCGGCGTACTGCACCGCCAGCGCGGGCAGCACAGGTTGCCTGCCACCCGCATAGGCGGCGTACAGCTGTACCAGCTCGTCGACCATGACCTGCATCGACCAGCCATCGGAAACAATATGGTGCTGGGTCAGTACCAGCACATGCTCATCAGCGGCCAGACGCAACAGACCGACCCGCAACAACGGGCCGGCCTGCAGGTCGAACAGCTGCTGGCTGTGCCCGGCCAACCAGGCATCGAGCCGCTCCTGGGTTTGCGCCGGGTTTCCCGCTGGCAGCGTTTGCGCCTCGATCAGCAGCGGCCACTGGGCATGAATCACCTGGCGGGCGCCGTCCGCAGTCGACACGAAGGTGGTGCGCAAGGTTTCGTGACGAGCGATCAGGGTGTTGAAGCTGTGCTGCAACGCCTGGATGTCCAGCTGGCCGCGTAAACGCAGCGCAGCAGGGACATGGTAGGCGGTGCTGGTCGGTTCCAGTTGCCAGAGAAACCACTGCCGCTCCTGGGCATAAGACAGCAGCAGCGGCTCACTGGCGTTTCGCTTGAATACCGGCGCGACACTGAAGAGATCGATACCTTTTTGTTTCAGCAGAACCGCCAAGGCTTTGCGTTCCTTTGGCGACAGCTCTCCCACCGCCCCGATCAACTCTTGCACACCCTTACCCTCGTCAAGAAATTAGCTGTTCCAGCTCATCTCCTGATAAACGTTTAAGGGCCTCCAAAGATTTAGCCAATTCGTCCTGAAGCGGTGAATGGGCGGTTTTCGCTGCCTGCACCTGGTCGCAGAAGGCGTCCAGGCGCGTGGCGGTGAACACCGATTTGAGCTCGACCTCCACACCCAGTTGCTCGCGCACCCGGGCAATCAGCTGGGTCGCCAGCAACGAATGCCCGCCGAGGCTGAAGAAGTCGTCGTCCAGACCGACCTGTTCCACCCCCAGCAGCTGCGCCCAGACGGCCGCCACCTGGCACTCCAGCTCGGTTTGCGGAGCGCGGAAACTGCGCATCGCCAACAGTGCTTCAATGCCCGGCAAGGCCCGGCGTTCAAGCTTGCCGTTGGCGCTCAGCGGCATTTGCTCGATAAACAGCAGATGCGTCGGCACCATGTAGTCCGGCAGGTTGCGCAGCAGGCTGGCCTTGAGCTGATCGCGCAACGCTGCCTGCGACTGGGCATCCGCCGTCAGCACCGCGGCATCGCTGGGCACCAGGTAACCCACCAGTTGCAGACCGCCCACACCCTCGACCGCCAGCACCACCGCCTCGCGCACCTCAGCCAGCTCCAGCAGGCGCGCCTCGATCTCGCCCAGCTCGATACGCAGGCCGCGAATCTTCACCTGGTGGTCGATACGCCCGGCGTACTCGATCACCCCGTCCGGCCGTTGTCGGGCCAGGTCGCCGGTGCGGTACAGGCGCTGGCCGGCCACGAACGGGCTGGCCACGAAACGCTCGGCGGTCAGCCCCGGACGACGGTGGTAACCGCGCGCCAGGCCTTCACCGGTCAGGTACAGCTCACCGATCACCCCTACCGCCACCGGTTCCAGGTCGGCGCTGAGCACATAGGTGCCAAGGTTGGCGATCGGCTCACCGATCGGCACGCTGTCGGCGCCTTCGTCGCGGCAGGTCCAGTGGGTGACGTCGATGGCCGCCTCGGTCGGGCCATAGAGGTTGTACAACCCGGCTTGCGGCAACTTGGCGAACACCTGCTGCTGGGCATCCACCGGCAAGGCCTCGCCACTGCAGACGATGCGCTTGAGCCCCGTGCACTGACCAACCTGCTCATCGAGCAGGAACGCCTGCAGCATCGACGGCACAAAATGCAGTGTGCTTACGTCGTGCTGCTGGATCAGGCTCACCAGCCGCGCCGGGTCACGGTGATCGCCCGGACCGGCAATGGCCAGGCGTGCGCCGGTCATCAGCGGCCAGAAGAACTCCCACACCGACACGTCGAAGCTGAACGGAGTCTTCTGCAGCACCGTGTCGCTGGCGTCCAGGCCATAGGCCTGTTGCATCCAGCACAACCGGTTGGTCAGCGCCGCGTGACGGTTGCCGGCGCCCTTGGGCTTGCCGGTGGAGCCGGAGGTGTAGATCACGTAGGCGAGGTTTTCGGCAGCCACCGCCACCTCGGGATTGTCTTCGGCGTAGCCGTCCAGGGCCTCTTCGAGCAGCAGGACCTTGAGCCCGGCTGGCAGCGGCAACTGCTCGCGCAGCGGCGCCTGGGTCAGCAGCAAGGCAATGCCGCTGTCCTCGAACATGTAGGCCAGGCGTTCCTGCGGGTACTCAGGATCGAGCGGCACATAGGCGCCACCGGCCTTGAGCACCGCCAGCAGGCCGATGACCATCTCCAGGCTGCGTTCGGCGGCAATACCGACCAGCACATCGGCGCCCACGCCCTGCTCGATCAGGCGGTGCGCCAGGCGGTTGGCCCGGGCGTTGAGCTGGGCGTAGCTGAGCACCTGCTCGCCGAACAGCAATGCCGGTGCCTGGGGCGTGCGTGCCACCTGGGCTTCGATCAGGTGCTGGATGCTCTGCTCCAGCGGGTAGCGGGTGGCGGTGGCGTTCCAGTCATAGAGGCTGCGCTGGCGCTCCTGGGCATCGAGCATCGGCAGCTCGGCGACCGGCTGCGCCGGGTCGGCGACGATGGCCGCCAGCAGGTTCTGCCAGTGCCGGGCCAGGCGTTCGATACGGGCGGCGTCGAACAGGTCGGTGGCATAGGTGAAGGCCGCCGCCAGCTGCTGGCCGGCTTCGAAGGTTTCCAGGGTCAGGTCGAACTGGGCCGTCTGCTGGTCGCGTAACAGACCCTGGATTTCCAGCCCCGGCAATTCACGGGTGACCCGCTCGGCACGGCCTTCGCTCTGGTGGTTGAACATCACCTGGAACAGCGGGCTGTGGCCCAGGCTGCGTTCCGGCTGCAGGGCTTCGACCAGTTGCTCGAACGGCAAATCTTGATGGGCCTGGGCGTCCAGGGCATGGCGTTTGACCTGGGCCAGCAACTGGCGGAAGGTCGGGCCCTCGTCAAAGCTCGCCTGCAGCACCTGGGTATTGACGAAGAAGCCAATCAGCCGCTCGGTGTCCAGACGGTTGCGGTTGGCATTGGCGACCCCGACCCGGATATCGTCTTGCCCGCTGTAGCGATGCAGCAATACTTGCAGCGATGCCAACAGCAGCATGTACAGGGTCACCCCTTCACACCGGGCCAGGGCCGTCAATTGCGCAGCCAGCGCCTCGCTCAATTGCACGGCCTGGCGGGCGCCACGGTAGGACTGGCGCGCCGGCCGCGGCCGGTCGCTGGGCAACTGCAGCACCGGGTGTGGTGCTGGCAGTTGCGCAGTCCAGTAATCCAGTTGGCGCTGGCGCTCGCCTGCATCCATCCACTGGCGCTGCCAGTTGGCGAAGTCGGCGTAGCCAATCGGCAATGCCGGCAACGCCACTTCCTGCCCCAGGCTGTAGCCGGCATACAGTTGCACCAGCTCATCGATCATCACCTGCACCGACCAGCCATCACAGATGATGTGGTGCTGCACGATTAGCAGCACATGATCGTCCGCCGTCAGTTGCAGCAGCTTGACCCGCAGCAGCGGCCCTTGGCGCAGGTCGAACAGCGAGCGGACCTCACGATCGATGAAGGCGTCGATCTGCGCATCGCGCCCAGCCTCATCGGGTACATCCAGGTGCAGCGTTTGCACGGCGATGTGCAGTTGCTGGTGAACCACCTGCAACACGCGCTCAGCGTCTTCGGCGAAGACCGTGCGCAAGCTCGCATGGCGTGCCACCAAGGTGTCGAAGCTGCGCTGCAGGGCCACTTCATCCAGCGCGCCACGCAGGCGCAAGGCGCTGGGAACATGGTAGGCAGTGCTGTCCGGCTGCAATTGCCAGAGGAACCATTGCCGCTCCTGGGCATAGGACAGCAGTAGCGGCTGGTCCGCCGCCAGCGCCTGCAGTGGCGGCGCCTGGGTGCCTGTGCTGGCATCCAGGGCCTGGACAAACCCGGCCAGCACGCTGTGCTCGAACAGTAACTTGAGCGGCACCTCGCACTTGAGCGCATGGCGCACCCGCGAAATGGCCTGGGTGGCCAGCAGCGAGTGGCCACCCAGGGCAAAGAAATCATCATCCAGGCCGACCTGGGGCTGATCGAGCACGGCCTGCCAGATGGCTGCGACCTGCTGCTCCAGCGCCGAGCCGGGCGCACGGAACGGGCGCGGCTCACTGGCCAGTTCCTGGCGAGGCAAGGCCTTGCGATCAAGCTTGCCATTGGGCGTCAGCGGCAAGCGTTCGAGGAACAGCCATTGCACCGGCACCATGTAGTCCGGCAGGCGCTCCAGAAGCTGCGCCGCCAGCATCTCGCCCAAGCGTTGCTGTTCGCTGCTGTTGCCAGGCGGAGCCTGGTGGGCAACCACATAACCCACCAGGCGCATGCCACCCTGCCCTTCCACGGCCAGCACGGCGGCGTCGCGCACCGCTGGCTGGGCCAGCAGCGCCGCCTCGATTTCACCCAGTTCGATACGCAAGCCGCGCACCTTGACTTGATGGTCGAGGCGGCCGATGTACTCGAGCACGCCGTCGTGGTGGTAGCGACCCAAATCGCCTGTGCGGTACAAGCGCTCGCCTGTGGCCGAGTACGGATCGGGGACGAAGCGTTCGGCGGTCAGTGACGGCCGCTCGAAGTAGCCGCGCGCAAGGCCGCTGCCACCAATCAGCATCTCACCACTGACCCCGGCCGGCACCGGCAACAGGTCGTCACCCAGCAAGTAGAACGCGGTGTTATCGATCGGTCGGCCCAGCCACGGTGTGGGGTGTTCTGCGCTTAGCACATGCAGGGCCGACCAGATGGTGGTCTCGGTGGGACCGTACAGGTTCCAGACCCCGGCGCCGACATCCAGCATGCGCTCGGCCAGGGCTTTGGGCAGGGCTTCGCCGCCGCAGAGCAGGCGGCACTTGGCAAGGCTGGCACTGCGCGGGTTGTCCAGGAGCATGCGCCAGGACGAAGGCGTGGCCTGCACCAGGGTAACGCCCTGGTTCTGGATCACCTCAAGCAGCGCGTCAGAATCATGCAGCACCGCTTCGTCGATCAGCACCACGCTGGCACCGACGACCAGCGGGGCATAGATTTCCAGGCCGAAGATGTCGAACGAGAAGGTGGTCAGCGACAGCATGCGGTCTGCGGCGCAAAAACCCGGTTCCCGGATCATGCTGGCAATGAAGTTGGCCAGGGCGCCGTGGCGCACCATCACCCCCTTGGGCTTGCCGGTGGAACCGGAGGTATAGATGACGTAGGCCAGGTCTTGGGCATCGACCGCCACCGCAGGCAGGGTGTCGGCGTAGCCGGCCAGCCATTGCTGCCGGTGGTCCAGCGCCAGCGCCCGAACCTTCGCCGGCACCGGCAGACGCTCAAGCACCTGGCTGTGGCTCAACAGCAGGTCCATGCCGCTGTCCGTCATCATGTAGGCCAGGCGCTCCTCGGGGTAGCTTGGGTCCAGCGGCACATAGGCGGCACCCGCCTTGAGCACCGCCAGCAAGGCGACGATCATGTCCGGGCCACGCTCAAGGGCAATGCCCACCCGCTGCCCGGCCCGCGCGCCCAACTCGAGCAGCTTGTGCGCCAGCTGGTTGGCCTGGCGTTCGAGGGCCTGGTAACTGAGCTGCTGGCCCGCGAAGATCAAGGCCGGCGCCTGCGGCGCATGGGCGGCACGGGCTGCGATCAATTGCTGCACCGGGGTGTCGAGCGGGTACTCACGGGCTGTGGCATTCCACTGGCCGAGCATGCGCTGTTGTTCCTCGGCCGCCAGCATGGGCACCTCGCCCAACGCTGCGAGGGGCGCGGTAATCATGCCCACTAGCAGGTTTTCCAGGTGCTGCGCCAGCTGGGCAATGGTTGCCGCGTCAAAGTGCTGCTGCCCATAGCGGTACTGGATCGACAGGCGCTCACCCAGCTCCACCATCAGCGTCAGCGGGTAGTTGGTCTGCTCATGGTTACGCGGCTCGCCAAAGCGCAGGCCCTGGGGCGCAGCCTGTTGCAGCGCCTCGGCGACCGGATAGCTTTCGAACACCAGGATGCTGTCGAACAGCGCACCACCGCCCTGCCCGGCCCAGCGCTGGATCTCGAACAACGGCGTGTGTTCATGCTCACGCAGGGCCAGGTTGCAGCGCTGCACGTCTTGTAACCAGCTGGCCACCGACTGCTGCGGCTGTGGCGCGGCTATCACCGGCAAGGTGTTGATGAACAGGCCGATCTGCTGCTCGACACCACGCAGCTGCGCGGGACGTCCGGCCACCGTGGCGCCGAACGCCACGCTCGGCTGGCCGGTATAGCGCTGCAACAGGAGCAACCAGGCGGCCTGGACCAGGGTATTGACGGTGACTTTCTGCTGCCGGGCGAATTCGCCCAGGGCGGCTGCACGGTCCAGGGTCCTGAGGTACTCGCCCTGGCCGTCCGGCGCTTGGCCATCGGCCTGCCTGGCGATGGCCTGGGCCAGGCTGGTCGGTGCTGCCAGGGCCGCGGTCTGCTCGCGCCAGAAGGCGTGGCTGGCCGCAGCATCCTGGGCCTGCAACCAGGCGATGTAGTCGCTGTAGCGAACACTGGCTGTCGCCTGGGGTTGCCCGGCATAGTGCTGGAGCACTTCGCCGAGCAGCTGCGAACTGCTCCAGCCATCCATGAGGATGTGGTGGTGGGTGTAGATCAGGTGGTGACGCTCTGCCCCGCAACGCACCAGACGCACACGCAGCAGCGGCGCCTGGGCCAGGTCGAAGCCCTGCTCGCGCTCGGCCAGGGCCAGTGCGTCGAGCGCGGCATCAAGGTCACGGTGCTGACGCATGTCCTGCACAACAAAAGGCACGCGCACCTGGCGTCGGACGAACTGCAGCGGCTGGTTCAGCTCGCCCTGCCAGAGGAAACCGCTGCGCAGGCTGTCGTGACGGTCGACGGCCGCCTGCCAGGCGGCCTGGAAGCGGGCCACGTCGAGGCCATCGATGTCCACCCGCAGTTGATTGATGTAGTTGCCCGCGGCTTGCTCATACAACGAGTGGAACAGCATGCCTTGCTGCATGGGCGCCAGGGTGAACAGCTCTTCGAGCTCACGCGCCGGTACCGGCAAGGCATCCAGCTGGCCTTGGCTCAGCCCGGCCAGGGGGAAGTCACTCGGGGTGCTGCCGGCATTGTCGTGCTGGCAGCAGTGTTCGATGGTTGCCACCAGCGCCTGCCGGTAAGCCTCGGCCAGGGCCTCGATGGTCCCCGGGGCGAACATGGCCTGGCTGAAGGTCCAGTTCAGGGTCAGCTCGCCGCCATACACCTGGCCACTGAGCGACAGCCAGTTGGCCAGCGGCGCCGCGTCATGCTGATCGTCACCGGCAGACTCTGCCGAAGGCGTGAACAGCGCTCCCTGGTGCTCGCCAAAGCTGTTGTCGAACTGCCCCAGGTAGTTAAAGGTGATCCGCGGCTGCGGCAACGCCGCAAGCTCGGCGCGAACCTGGTCGTCGCCCAGGTAGCGCAAGGCGGCGTAGCCGATACCGTGGTTGGCGACACTGCGCAGTTGTTCCTTGACCGCCTTGAGGCTGCTGGCCAGGTCGTCCTCGACCGTCAGCTTGACCGGGTACAGGCTGGTGAACCAGCCGACGCTGCGGGTCAGGTCGATGTCGTCGAACAGCGCCTCGCGGCCATGGCCTTCCAGCTGTACCAGCACCTGCGCCTGCCCCGTCCAGCGGGCGACCACCCGCGCCAGGGCCGTCAGCAGCAGGTCGTTGACCTGGGTACGGTAGGCTGATGGCGCGCTCTGCAACAGTTGCCGGGTCAGGTCGGCATCCAGACGGGTCTGCACATGCCTGGCATCACGGTTGAGCGCCACCGCCTGCGGCGTGTCGCACGGCAGGCCGGCCGGTGCATCGGCCAGCCAGCGTCGCCAGAACTGACGCTCCTGCTGCAACGCCGGGTCACGGGCATAGGCTTGCAAGCGCCGCGCCCAGGTCTGCAGCGAACTGGTCTTGGCGGGCAACTGCAAGGCCTGCCCGGCCAGTTGCTGGTTGCACAGGGTTTGCAGGTCTTCGAGCAACACCCGCCAGGACACACCGTCCACCGCCAGGTGATGAATGATCAGGATCAAGCGCTGGCTGCCATCGGCCAGGGTCGCTAACAGCGCCCTGAGCAACGGGCCGTGTTGCAGGTCAAGGCTGGCCTGGGCCTGGTTGGCCAACTGCAACAGGGCTTGCCCCTCGACTACACCAACATCGCGCAGCATGGGCTGTTCGGCCGCCGCCAGGTCGGCGTGGCTGGCCAGCCAGTCACCGTCGTGCTGGACGAAGCGCAGGCGCAAGGCATCATGATGCGCCACCAGCACAGCCAGGGCCCGTTCGAGCATCGGCGCTGGCACACTGCGGGTCAGGCGCAGCGAGACCGACTGGTTCCAGTGATGCTGGCTGCTGCTGACCGTCTCGAAGAACACCCGCTGGAACGGCAGCAATGGCAGGTCGCCCTGCACCGGCCCCTGGTCGATCGTCAACTGGCCGTCATCGAGGCTGGCCACTGTGGCCAGGCCCTGCACGGTCTGGTGCTGGAACAGCGCCTTGGGGGTAAAGCGAATACCGGCCGCACGGGCACGACTGACCACCTGGATGGAAATGATCGAGTCGCCACCGAGTTCGAAGAAGTTGTCGGTCAACCCGATGCGTTCACGCTTGAGCACCTCTTGCCAGATGGCAGCGATACGCTGCTCCAGTTCACTGCGGGGGGCCACGTAGGTTTGCTGCACCTGAGCCAGGTCCAGCGCGGGCAAGGCCCGGCGTTCAAGCTTGCCGTTGGCGCTCAAGGGCATCTGCTCGATAAACAGCAGGTGCGCCGGCACCATGTAGTCCGGCAGGTTGCGCAGCAGGCTGGCCTTGAGCTGGTCGCGCAACGCTGCCTGCGCCTGGGCATCCGCCGTCAGCAGCGCGGCATCGCTGGGCACCAGGTAACCCACCAATTGCAGACCGCCCACACCCTCGACCGCCAGCACCACCGCCTCGCGCACCTCGGCCAGCTCCAGCAGGCGCGCCTCGATCTCGCCCAGTTCGATACGCAGGCCACGGATCTTCACCTGGTGGTCGATACGCCCGGCGTACTCGATCACCCCGTCCGGCCGTTGTCGGGCCAGGTCGCCGGTGCGGTACAGGCGCTGGCCGGCCACGAACGGGCTGGCCACGAAACGCTCGGCGGTCAGCCCCGGACGACGGTGGTAACCGCGCGCCAGGCCTTCGCCGGTCAGGTACAGCTCACCGATCACCCCTACCGCCACCGGTTCCAGGTCGGCGCTGAGCACATAGGTGCCAAGGTTGGCGATCGGTTCACCGATCGGCACGCTGTCGGCGCCTTCATCGCGGCAGGTCCAGTGGGTGACGTCGATGGCCGCCTCGGTCGGGCCATACAGGTTGTACAACCCGGCTTGCGGCAGCTTGGCGAACACCTGCTGCTGGGCATCCACCGGCAAGGCCTCGCCACTGCAGACGATGCGCTTGAGCCCCGAGCACTGGCCGACCTGCTCATCGAGCAGGAACGCCTGCAGCATCGACGGCACAAAGTGCAGCGTGCTTACGTTGTGCTGCTGGATCAGGCTCACCAGCCGCGCCGGGTCACGGTGATCGCCCGGACCGGCAATGGCCAGGCGCGCGCCGGTCATCAGCGGCCAGAAGAACTCCCACACCGACACGTCGAAGCTGAACGGGGTTTTCTGCAGCACCGTGTCGCTGGCGTCCAGGCCATAGGCCTGTTGCATCCAGCACAGCCGGTTGGTCAGCGCCGCGTGACGGTTGCCGGCGCCCTTGGGCTTGCCGGTGGAGCCGGAGGTGTAGATCACGTAGGCGAGGTTTTCGGCAGCCACCGCCACCTCGGGATTGTCTTCGGCGTAGCCGTCCAGGGCCTCTTCGAGCAGCAGGACCTTGAGCCCGGCCGGCAGCGGCAACTGCTCGCACAGCGGCGCCTGGGTCAGCAGCAAGGCAATGCCGCTGTCCTCGAACATGTAGGCCAGGCGTTCCTGCGGATACTCAGGATCGAGCGGCACATAGGCGCCACCGGCCTTGAGCACCGCCAGCAGGCCGATGACCATCTCCAGGCTGCGCTCGGCGGCGATGCCGACCAGCACATCGGCGCCCACGCCCTGCTCGATCAGGCGGTGCGCCAGGCGGTTGGCCCGGGTATTGAGCTGGGCGTAGCTGAGCACCTGCTCGCCGAACAGCAATGCCGGTGCCTGGGGCGTGCGTGCCACCTGGGCTTCGATCAGGTGCTGGATGCTCTGCTCCAGCGGGTAGCGGGTGGCGGTGGCGTTCCAGTCATAGAGGCTGCGCTGGCGCTCCTGGGCATCGAGCATCGGCAGCTCGGCGACCGGCTGCCCCGGGTCGGCGACGATGGCCGCCAGCAGGTTCTGCCAGTGCCGGGCCAGGCGTTCGATACGGGCGGCGTCGAACAGGTCGGTGGCATAGCTCAGGGAACAGTCGAAGCCCTGCGCCGACTCCAGCACATCCAGGCTCAGGTCAAACTGCGCCGTGTGCGCTTGCCAGTCCAGCGCCTGGACCTGCAAGCCCTGAGGGGTCAGCAACGGCCCCGCCTGGCTGCGCCGATGGTTGAACATCACCTGGAACAGCGGGCTGTGACTGAGGCTGCGCTCCGGCTGCAGGGCCTCGACCAGTTGCTCGAACGGCAAATCCTGATGGGCCTGGGCGTCCAGGGCATGGCGTTTGACCTGGGCCAGCAACTGGCGGAAGGTCGAGCCGTCGTCAACGCGCGTCTGCATGACCTGGGTGTTGACGAAGAAGCCGATCAGCTGACGGGTTTCCACGCGGTTGCGGTTGGCCACCGGCACCCCGACCCGAATCGTCTCCTGACCGCTGTAGCGGTACAGCAAGGTCTGGAACGCTGCCAGCAGCAACATGAACGGGGTGACGTTTTCCTGCCTGGCCAACGCGTGCAACTGCAGCCCTAGCCGGGTATCAATGCGGATATCCTGGCGTGCCCCGCGAAAACTTTGCTGGGCCGGGCGCGGCCGATCGCTGGGCAGCTCCAGGGTTGCCGGCTCGTGACCCAGGTGCCGGGTCCAATAGGCCAGTTGGCGGTCCTTCTCCCCCGCCTCCATCCATTGGCGCTGCCAGATGGCGTAGTCGCCGTACTGGATTGGCAAGGCGGGCAGCTCGGGTGCCTGGCCCTGGCTGAAACCTGCATACAGTTGCACCAGCTCATCGACCATCACCGGCATCGAGGCGGCATCGCAGATGATGTGGTGCTGGGTCAGCACCAGGACGTGGTCGTGCGCCCCCAGGCGTAGCAGCTTGACCCGCAGCAGCGGACAACGCTGCAGATCGAACAACTGCCGGGTTTCGGCTTCGATAAAGGTTTCGATCCCCGTCGCCGTGGCCTGCTGTGCGCTGGCGGCGATGACCTGCAGGGTGACCTGTACCGAGCCACTGGCCTGGACCTGCTGCACCAGGCCATCGCTGCTTTCGACAAAGCAGGTGCGCAAGGTTTCGTGACGCACCAGCAAGGCATCGAAACTGCGCTGCAAGGCATCGATATCCAAGGCACCGTGTAAACGCAGGGCACACGGCACATGGTAGGCACTGCTGGCCGGGTCCAGTTGCCAGAGGAACCACTGGCGCTGCTGGGCATAGGACAGCGGCAGTTGCGCGAAGGCGTCCCGGCACACTGGAATCGGCAGGTTGGCCAGGCTCATGCCCTTGCTGGCCAGTTTTTCCAGGAAGGTCTGGCGCTGCGCCAGCGGCAAGCGGATAAAACGCTGAACCAGCGAGGTGTTGTCCATCTGTGCCATTTCAGTTGGCCTCCAGTTCGGCGAGCAAGTCATGCAGGTCGCTCAGGTCTTCTTGCCCATTGACGTTAAGGCAGCGCTCTACGGCGTCTGCGTAATCCCTCAGCGAAGCGGCCATGAACAGCTGCTCCAGCGGCACGCTGACGCCCAACTGCAACTGCACCTGGGCCGTCACTTGAGTGGCCAGCAGCGAATGCCCGCCGATTTCGAAGAAGTTGTCATCCAGGCCCACCTGCTCAAGTTTGAGCACCTCCTGCCACAACGCCGCGAGCTGGCCCTGCAGCTCGGTTTGGGCGGCGACGTAGCGCGCTTGCTCGGCAGGCTGCGGGTCGGGCAGCGCCTTGCGATCAAGCTTGCCGTTGGGGGTCAGCGGCAACTGTTCGAGCAGTACCCAGTGCGCGGGGATCATGTAGTGGGCCAGCGACTGCTTGAGCGCCGCCTTGATTGCGTCGCGCAACTGCCCTTGCGCCGTCGCGTCCAGGCTGGCCTGGCGCGGCACGATATAGCCGACCAGTTGCGTACCGCTGTCCAGGGCCCTGGCGACCACCACAGCATCACGCACCGGCTCGAGCGCCTGCAGGCGCGCCTCGATCTCGCCCAGCTCGATGCGAAAACCACGAACCTTGACCTGATGATCCACCCGGCCCAGGTAGTCGATGACCCCGTCTTCGCGTTGACGCACCAGGTCACCACTGCGGTAGAGCCGTGCACCGTTGCTGCTGAACGGGTCCGGGACGAAACGTTCGGCAGTCAGCGCCGGACGCTGCAGGTAGCCGCGGGCAACGCCCTGCCCGCCCAGGTACAGCTCGGCAGGATGGCCGCACGGCACCTGTTGCAGGTTGGCATCGAGCACGTAGGCGCTGCGATCGCCCACGCAGCTGCCGATCGGCGCATAGGCCGCCTGGCAACGGGCCTGGGCATCGGCCTTCCAGAGCAGCGGGGTGACCACGGTTTCGGTCGGCCCATAGCCGTTGATGATGTACTGCGGGCGCAGTGCGCGTCGGGCCTGCTCGAAGCTGGCCTCGGGCACTGCGTCGCCGCCAAAGCAATAGATGCGCACCGGTGGCGGGTTACCGTCGCGTTCGGCATGCTCGGCCAGCTGTTGCAGATAGGCCGGCGGGAACGCGGCAACGCTGACGCCATGGCGATGCATCTGTTGGTAGGTCTGCGCTGGCGTCCACAGGCTGTCGTCACGGATCAGCAGGCGGCCGCCATGGCTCAAGGTGGTCAGCCAGCGCTCATGGGCACCATCGAAGGCGAACGACATGAAATGCAGCTCGCAGTCGGCCGGGCTCATGGCGTAACGCTCGCCAATCGCCTGGCAGTGCATGGCCAGCGGTCCGTGGGTCACGGCAACCCCTTTGGGTTGGCCGGTGGAGCCTGAGGTGTAGATCACATAGGCCAGGTTGTCGCCGTGCAGTGTGACCACTGGCGGTGTCGCCGGCAGGTGTTGCACATCAAGCTGATCGAGCACCAGCACGGCGGCCTGTGGCAGCGCCGGCAACTGCGCCTGCAGGCTCGACTGGGTCAGCAGCACGCCCATGGCGCAATCGTTGATCAGGTATTCCAGGCGCTGGCGCGGGTACTGCGGATCGATCGGTACATAGGCGGCGCCAGCCTTGAGCACCGCCAGCAAGGCGACCATCATGTCCAGGCCACGCTCAAGCACCACCGCGACCCGCACCTCGGGCCCCGCCCCGCGCGCCACCAGCTCGTGAGCCAGGCGGTTGGCCTGCTGGTCGAGCTGCGCAAAGCTCATCTGCTGCTGGGCAAACACCAGCGCCACGGCCTCTGGCGTGCGCTCGGCGAAGTCCTCGATACGCTGGTGAATCAAGCGCTGCAGCGGGTAGACCGGGGGGCTGTTCCACTGCGCAAAGCGCAGGATTTCATCGTCTTCGAGCAGCGCCAATTGGCCGATTGGCTGCCCGGGGGCTGCCACCAGGGCCTTGAGCAACTGCTGCCAATGAGCGGCCATGCGTGCCATGCGCGCCGCATCGAACAGGTCGGTGGCGTACACCAGTGCCGCCTGCACACCATCAGCCTGTTCGGTGGTATTGAGGGTCAGGTCGAAATGGGTTTCGTGGCTGGCCCAACTGATGTTCTCCAGGCTCAACCCTGCCAGCCCCTGCGCAGGGACTGCGCCCTGGTCATCGACCTGATGGTTGAACATGACCTGGAACAACGGGTTGACACTCAGGCTGCGCTCGGGCTGCAAGGCCTCGACCAGTTGCTCGAACGGCAGGTCCTGGTGGCTCTGGGCCTGGTGCGCGCGCTCGGCGACCTGTTGCAGCAGCGCATTGAACGGCAGGCTCGGCTCAAGCTCGGCGCGCATGACCTGGGTGTTGACGAAAAAGCCGATCAGCGCCTCGGTTTCTTCACGGTTGCGGTTGGCCACCGGGACCCCGACGCGGATGTCGTTCTGGCCGCTGTAGCGGTGCAACAACACCTGCAAGGCGGCCAGCAGGAGCATGAACAAACTGACATTGGCGTCCTGGGCCAGGCGCCGGAGCGCATGGGTCAGCTCGCCATCGAGCTGGAAGTCCAGGCGCGCGCCGCGAAAACTCTGCTGCCCCGGGCGCGGGCGGTCGGCCGGCAGTTCCAGCACTGGCTGCACGCCCCCCAATTGCCCGGTCCAGTAGTCCAGTTGCCGTTGCCCTTCACCGGCGGCCAGCCACTGGCGTTGCCAGGCGGCAAAATCCCGGTACTCGATGGCCGCTACGGGCAGCGCCAGGGTGCGACCCTCGACCTGAGCGGCGTAATGGCCCATCAGCTCGCTGACCAGCAGGTTCATCGACCAGCCGTCGGCGATGATATGGTGCAAGGTCAGGACCAGCACGTGGTCATCCTCGGCCACCTGCAGCAGGCGCGCACGGATCAGCGGATCCTGGCGCAAGTCGAACGGCCGACGGACCTCGGCACGCACCCGCTCGACCAGTTCGGCCTGCACATCGCCGCCGGTGCTGACGAAGGTCTCGCGGCTCAGGCAGCCCGGCAACGCTTGTCGTACCTGCTGCAGCACCGCTTCACCCTGCTGCACGAAGGCTGTGCGCAGGCTGCTGTGGCGCTGCACCAGCAACGCCAGGCTGCGCTCCAGGGCCAAGGGCTGAAAACCGCCTTTGAGGCGCAAGGCCGTGGCGATGTTATAGCCACTGCCCTGAGGGTCCAACTGCCAGAGGAACCATTGCCGCTGCTGGGCAAACGACAATGCCAGCGGCCCCTGTTCACTGGCCGGGATGATCGGCAGACGCTCGACCTTGACCCCGGCCTGGCGCAGTTTGGCAAACAGTTGCTGACGCTTGTGGCTGTCGAGACCGCGAATGCGTTCGACCATTTCCTGCATCCGCCCTTGGCCTTGATCAAGCATTGTGTTCCTCCAGTTCGTCGAGCGCGCCGAAAATCAGGTCGAGCTCCAGCGCCTGGCCGTCTTCGCCCAGGGATTGCTGTAAATGATTGGCCAGCGCCTCGAGACGGCGCAGGCGATGAAATTCCTTGAGCGTTACATCCAGGCCCAACTGGCTGCGCAAACGCGATTGCAGCATCACCAGGTGCAGCGAATGACCGCCCAGTTCAAAGAAGTCGTCGTCCAGGCCGACCTGCGGCACCTGCAGCAGCGCCTGCCAGATATCGGCCAGTTGCACCTGCAGCTCGCTGTGCGGCGCCCGGTAGCTTCGCGCCGGGAGCGCGTCATTGGCGGGCAGGGCCTTGCGGTCGAGCTTGCCGTTGGCGGTCAGCGGCAGGCGTTCAAGCACATGCCAGTGCGAAGGCTGCATGTACTCGGGCAAGCTCTGGGCCAGAGCCTGGCGCAGAGCATCGGGCGCCAGGCTGGCAGCGTCCGCCGGCACCACATAAGCCACCAGTTGCGGTCCGCCCGAGCCGGGCAAGGCCAGCACCAGCGCATCGGCCACCGAGGGCTGGCGCAACAGTTGCGCCTGGATCTCGCCGGTCTCGATGCGATAGCCGCGAATCTTCACTTGCTGGTCACTGCGCCCGCTGTAGAACAGCTGCCCGGCTTCGCCGTAGTGGCCCAGGTCGCCGGTGCGGTAGAGCCGCGCACCGGGTTCTTCAGCATGCGGATCGGGTACGAAGCGCTCGGCTGTAAGCCCGGGGCGCCGATGATAACCGCGGGCCAAGCAACGGCCGGCAATGCACAGTTCGCCGACGACGCCGTCTGGCAGGCACTGTAAATGGCTGCCGAGCACCTGCACGCGGACGTTGTCGATTGGCCGGCCAATGGCTGCCATCAACGGCTGGGCAGCGTTGTCGATGACCTGGCAGGTCACCTCGATGGTGGCCTCGGTCGGCCCATAGAGGTTGACGATCGGCCCCGACCAGTGCTGGCGTACCTGGTTGACCAGTGCACCACTCAGGGCCTCGCCGCCGACCATCAGGTAACGCAGGCAGCTCATGTTCTGCGCCGTGGCATTGCCCAGCAGCGCCTGCAGCAACGACGGCGCCGCCTGCACCACGCTGATCTGCAGCGCCTGCACCTGCGCCCACAGGCGCGACATGTCGCTGGCCAGTTGCGGCTCGGCGATCACCAACTGCGCCCCGCACATCAACGGCAGCCAGCACTCCCAGACCGACGCATCAAAACTCAGCGCGGTCTTCTGCAGAACCCGGTCACTGGCGTCCAACGGCAGGGTGCGCTGCATCCAGCGCATGTGGTTGGTCAAGGCCTGGTGACGCACCTGGACCCCTTTGGGCGTGCCGGTCGAGCCGGAGGTGTAGATCATGTACGCCAGGTGCTGCGCATCCAGCGCTACGCCCAGGTCGGCAATCGGCGGCCTGGGCGCACGGGCGTCGTCGAGCATCAGCACCTTGACCTGGGCCGGCACCTGCAACGCAACACCGGGACGGCTGAGCAACAGGCGCGCGTCGCTGTCGGCGAGCATGAAGTCGATCCGCGCCTGCGGGTAGTTCAGGTCCAGCGGCAGGTAAACGCCCCCGGCCTTGAGGATGGCCAGCAAACCGACGAGCATCTCCAGGCTGCGTTCAACCGCCAGCGCCACCACCACATCCGGCCCCACGCCAGCCTCGCGCAAGCGCAGCGCCAAGTGATTGGCCTGGGTATTGAGTTGCCCATAGCTCAGTTGCTCACCGGCAAACTCCAGGGCCGGAGCCTGCGGGTTGGCCAGTGCCTGGGCTTCGATCAGTTGATGGATGAAGCCCTCGTGCGCCGGCACCGCAGCCTCTGCCCCGGCCAGTTGCAGCACTTCGCCGCGCTGCCGGGCAGTGAGCATCGGCACCTCACCCAGGGCACGTTCGGCCGACTCGGCCAGCGCCATCAGCAACTGCTGGAAGTGCCCGGCCAGGGCGTGCAAGGCCTCGTCGCTGAACGCCTGGCAGGCATAGTTGTAATCGAGGCTGAGTTCATCGCCCAGGTTGACCGCCACCGACAACGGGTAATGGGTCTGCTCGTGGTTGTGCAGGGTGCCGAAGCGCGGCCCTTGCGCCTGCTCGAGGGCTTGGGCCAGGGGGTAGTTCTCGAACACCAGGATATGGTCGAACAGCGCCTCCTGTTGCCCGGCCCAACGCTGGATCTCGAACAAGGGCGTGTGCTCGTGTTCGCGCAGCTCAAGGTTCAGCGCCTGCACCGTGTGCAGCCACTGCGCCACGGTCTGCTCAGGAAGCGGGCTGGCAATGACCGGCAAGGTGTTGATAAACAGACCGACCTGCTGCTCCAGGCCCGGCAGCGCCATACTGCGACCGGCCACCGTGGCCCCGACCACGACGTTGCTGCGCCCGCTGTAATGCTGCAACAGCAGCAGCCAGGCGCCCTGGACCAGGGTGTTGAGGGTGACTTGCTGTTGCCGGGCAAACTGGCTCAGGCGCGCACTGTGCTCGACACCGATGGATTGGTGATAGTCGCCGCGCAGCGCGCTGTCGCGGTGTGCCCCGGGGACGTACTGGGCCAGGTACAAGGGGCCGTCCAGCGCCTGCAATTGTTGCGTCCAGAACTGCCTGGCCGCCTCGCTGTCGAGCTGCTGCAAGCGCTCGATGTAGTCACGGTAGCGGCTGGCCGGCCGCGCCGGCACCAGGCCGTGATAACGCTGCAACACCTCGGCCAGCACCCGGGCATTGCTCCAGCCATCCATGAGGATATGGTGATGGGTGTAGATAAGGTGATGGCGGCGCTCGGCGACGCGCACCAGCACCAGGTTCAGCAAGGGCGCCGCCTGCAAGTCGAAGCCCTGTTCGCGTTGCGCCAGGGCCTGAGCGTCCAGCAACCGGGCCAGGTCCGGCCTGTCGCGCCAGTCGTGTTCGAGCAGGCTCAGCGCGACCTGCTTGCGCACAAACTGCAAGGGTTGCTGCAACGGTTGCGCCAGCTCGCCTTGCCAGATAAAACCGCTGCGCAGGATATCGTGGGCCTGCAGTGTCGCCTCCCAGGCCTGATGCAGGCGTGCAGGTTCAAGATCGTCGACATCGACCCGCAACTGGTTGATGTAGGCGCTGCCCTGCTCGGCGTACAGGCCATGAAAAAGCATGCCCTGCTGCATGGGCGACAACGGATAGAGGTCGTCGACCAACCCGGGCAATGGCGCCAGTTCGTCGAGTTGGCGCTGGTCAAGCCCGGCCAGGGGGAAATCCGCAGGCGTGGGCTGCACGCTGTCCTGGCTGCAGCAATGCTCCACCAGTTGCAGCAGCTGCGCACCATAGGCATCGGCCAGGGCCTGGATGGTCGAGGTGTCGAACATGGCCTGGCTGAAGGTCAGCGACAGATTCAGTTGCCCGCCATAGACCTGACCTTCGACGCTGAGCCAGTTGGCCAGCGGGGCATCGGCGGCCTGGCTGGCTCCAGGGCTTTCCTTGGCCGGAACGAACATCGAGCGCTCATCGAACTGGCTGTCGAAACGCCCCAGGTAGTTGAAGGTAATTCGCGCCCGACCCGGGCTGTCCTTGAGCCTGGCTTGCACCTGGGCTGGCGTCAGATAGCGCAGCACGCCATAGCCCAGGCCGCGATCGGGCACCGCGCGCAACTGCTCCTTGATGCCTTTGATCGAGGCCGACAGCTGCGCCGCGGGCTGTAAACGCAGCGGGAACAGGCTGGTGAACCAACCCACTGTGCGCGTCAGGTCGATACCGGCGAACAGCTCTTCGCGGCCATGGCCTTCGAGCTCCACCAGCATGCTGTCTTCACCACTCCAGGCACACACCGCCCGGGCCAGGGCGGTCAGCAACAGGTCGTTGACCTGAGTGCGATAGGCGGCGGGAGCATCCTGCAGCAGGCGCCGGGTATTGGCGGCATCGAGGGTGAACGCGACTTTGCCGGCATCGCGGTTGCTCAGGCCGCCCTGGGGATTGTCACAGGGCAGGTCCAGCGCCTGCTCCAGTTGTGCTTGCCAGTAAGGCAACTGCTGCGCCGCACGCTCGGCGTAGTCGTGCAACTGCTCGGCCCAGGCCTGGTAGGCGCTGGTCTTGGCCAACTGCGGCGCCGCTTGCCCGGCCTGCAGGCGCGTGTAGAAGTGCTGCAGGTCTTCGAGCAGGATGCGCCACGACACCCCGTCCACCACCAGGTGGTGAATCACCACCAGCAAGCGCTGGCTGCCGTCGGCCAACTCCACCAGCATGGCGCGCAGCAGCGGCCCGTTGCCCAGGTCAAGGCTGCGTTGCGCCGCCTCGCACAGCTCGGCCAATGCCTGGGCGTCGGTTGCCTGGCGTAGCCACAGCAGGTCGTCGGCAGGTGCTTGAACGTGGTACTGGTGCCAGCCATCGGCAGTCTGTTCGAAGCGCAGGCGCAAGGCGTCGTGCTGCGCCAGCAGTTGCTGCAGCGCACTGTTCAACAGCGCCGGCAGCAGCGCCTGGCGCGGGGTCAGCAACAGCGACTGGTTCCAGTGGCTACGGCCGGCCATGGCCTGGGCAAAAAAGCCCTGCTGGACAGGCGTAAGCCGCACTTCACCGCTAACCCGCCCCTGCTCGGCCTCGACCTGCGCCTGTTGCCCGACCCAGGGCTCGAGGCTGCGCAGCGTCTGGTACTGGAACAGATCGCGCGGACTGAACTGCAAGCCGGCCTGACGGGCGCGGCTGACCACCTGAATGGCGATGATCGAATCGCCACCCAGAGCAAAAAAATTGTCATCCAGCCCGACCTGCTCAACCCCCAGCACAGCCTGCCAGATGGCCCCGAGCTGCTGTTGCAAGGCGCTCTGTGGCGCAGCATAGGCCACCTGGGCCTGGGCATCCGGCGCTGGCAGGGCCTTGCGGTCGAGTTTGCCGTTGGGGGTCAGCGGCAAGTGCTGCAGCGCCAGAAACTGGCTCGGCAGCATGAACTCGGGCAGAGCCAGCAGCAGCCAGTCCTTGAGCTGCTGCTGCCAGTCGGCGGGCGCCTGCTCGAGCACCAGGTAGCTGACCAGTTGCTTGCCGTTGTGCGCCAGTACCACCGCCTCGCGCACCAGCGCATGCTGGGCCAGGCGCGCCTCGATTTCCCCCAGTTCGATGCGCAGGCCACGGATCTTGACCTGATGATCGAAGCGCCCCTGGTACTCGATCACGCCGTTTTCGCGCTGGCGGACGCGGTCGCCGGTACGGTACAGGCGCTCGCCCGTGCCGAACGGGTCGACCACAAAGCGCTCGGCGGTCAGCCCCGGGCGCCGATGATAACCGCGGGCCAGGCCCTGCCCGCCCAGGTACAGCTCACCAGATACCCCTGGCGGTACGGGCGCAAGGCTGGCATCGAGAACCAGGGTTCGCAGGTTGGCGATCGGCAGACCGATCGGCACACTGTCCCGGCCCTCGTCGACGCAGCTCCAGTGGGTAACGTCGATGGCCGCCTCGGTGGGCCCGTAGAGGTTGTACAGCGCAGCCTGGGGCAGCCTGGCGAACACCTGCTGCTGGGCATCCACCGGCAGCGCCTCGCCACTGCAGACGATGCGTTTGAGGCTGTCGCAGCCCTCGACACCCGGCTCATGGATAAAGGCCTGGAGCATCGATGGCACAAAATGCAGGGTGGTGACCTGCATGCGTTCGATGCTGGCGATCAGACGCGCAGGCTCACGGTGCTCTCCCGGCGCCGCCACCGCCAGACGGGCTCCCGCCAGCAGCGGCCAGAAAAACTCCCAGACCGACACATCGAAACTGAACGGGGTCTTTTGCAGCACCGTGTCGCTGGCGTCCAGGCCGTAGGCCTGCTGCATCCAGCACAGGCGGTTGACCAGGGCCGCGTGGCTGTTGCCGGCACCCTTGGGGCGGCCGGTGGAGCCGGAGGTGTAGATCACGTAGGCCAGTTGCTGTGGGTCAATGAGCAACTGCGGATTAGCCGTGCTGTAGCCGCCCAGCCAGGCCCCGGCCTGGTCCAGCACCAGCACCTGTACCGCCTGCAGCGGCAGGCGCTCGGTCAGCGCCGCCTGGGTCAGTACCAGGCGCACGCCGCTGTCTTCGATCATGTAGGCCAGGCGCTCGGCCGGGTAGTCCGGATCGAACGGTACATAGGCAGCACCGGCCTTGAGGATCGCCAGCAGGCCGACGACCATCTCCACCGAGCGCTCGACGGCGATGCCGACCAGGCTGTCGGCACCGATGCCGGCCTCGATCAGGCAATGGGCAAGCTGGTTGGCGCGGGCGTTGAGTTCGGCATAGGTCAGGGTCTGCCCGGCAAACAGCAATGCTGTGGCATCGGGGCTGCGCTCGACCTGGGCTTCGATCAGCCGCTGCAGTGGTTGCTGCAACGGGTAGTCAACACCGGTGTCGTTCCAGTCGACGACGATCCGCTGCAGCTCGGGCGCATCGAGCATCGCCAGTTGTTCGAGAGGCAGCTCCGGCGCGGCCAGCATCGCACGCAGCAGGTTCAGCCAATGCCGGCCCATGCGCTCGATGGTTGACGCCTCGAACAAGTCGCTGGCGTAGGTCAGTGCAGCCTGCAACTGGCCACCCTGTTCGTAGGTGTCCAGGCTCAAGTCGAACTGAGTGGTACGGCTCTGCCAATCGACCTGGCTCATGTGCAAGCCACCGGCCAGCTTCAGCGTGGTGACGTCGGCAACCTGTGGCTGGTGGTTGTACATCACCTGGAACAGTGGCGTGTGGCTGAGGCTGCGCTCAAGATCAAACGCCTCGACCAGTTGCTCGAACGGCAGATCCTGGTGCGACTGAGCACCCAGTACGGTCTCCTTGACCGCTGCCAGCAACTGGCGCACGGTCATCTGAGCGTCGAGCTGATTGCGCAGCACCTGGGTGTTGACGAAGCAACCGATCAGGCCTTCGACCTCGCTGCGGTTGCGATTGGCAATCGGCACGCCGATGCGCAGGTCGCCCTGGCCGGTATAGCGGTACAAGAGAATGTTGAACGCGCTGAGCAGCAGCATGAACAGGGTCACCCCTTCGCGTCGCGCCCAGGCGCCCAGTGCCTCGGCCAGCGCCGGGTCCACGCTAAAGCGTTGGCGGGCGCCGCGATAGCTGGGTAGCGCCGGGCGCGAATGATCCAGCGGCAGTTCCAGCGGCGGATGCGCCTCGCCCAGCTTGGCGCGCCAGTATTCGAGCTGGCGCTCTTTCTCGCCGGCTTCCAGCCAGCAACGCTGCCACAGGGCATAGTCGCAGTACTGGATCGGCAGTGGCGCAAGCGTCGGCGCCTGGTTGCCCAGGTGCGCGGCATACAGCTGGCTGAACTCGTCGATCAACACGTTCATCGACCAGCCGTCAGACACGATGTGGTGCAGGGTCATCAGCAACACATGCTGGTCGGCCGCAAGCCTGAGCAGCAGCACCCGCAGCAAGGGCCCGCCCGTCAGGTCGAACGGCTGCAGCGACTGCGCCTGGGCCAACGCTCGCAGCCGTTGTTCACGCGCCTGCTCCGGCATGGCGCTCAGATCCAGATGCTCGACCTGTGGCCACTGCGGCGCCGGCAGCAAGGCGAGCCGCTCGTCGGCCTGCTGCACGAAGACACTGCGCAAGGTTTCGTGGCGTTGCACCAGGCTGGCAAAGGCCTGCTCCAGGGCCGTCACCTGCAATTGCCCCTGCAAGCGCACGGCACTGGGCAGGTTATAGGCAGCACTGGCAGGCTCGAGCTGCCACAGCAGCCACATGCGCTGCTGGGCATAAGACAGGCCGTCGCGCTCGGCCACCGGCACCTGCGCAGGGATCGGGAACTGGGCGAAGTCGACGCCCTCGCGACGCAGGCCCTGGAGGAAGATCCGGCGCTTTTCCAACGGCAACTCTATGAATCGGCGGGCAAGCTTGCGGGCATCTTCGGCATTCATCGACTTTCATCCATCCAGGGGAACAACGAGCCTGCAGGCCCGGTAGTTCCAGAAAAACGGATGACAGCGCCTGAAAATTAGCCGCGAGCGCGAGTTCCTCACAGGCCTTTGAAACATTTGCTTTCAACTAACCCTGCGGGTTTTACGATTCTCGTTCGTCTTATCTATTGCAGTCCCAAGGCTGAGCATTGGCTCGACCTCAATTTCTCTGAAAAGACACCTGCAATGTCCCAGAAAGCGAAAAAGTCCAAATCCAGGCTGTGGTTCCTGGTGCATAGCTGGCTCGCCCTGCCGATCTGGTTTTTCGTCCTGATCGTCTGCGTCACCGGCACCCTGGCGGTGGTCAGCCAGGAAATCGTCTGGCTGGCCAACCCCGATGTACGCGCCAGCAAGCCTGATGGCGACGCCGAGCGGCTGAGCTTTCAGCAGGTCCTCGATGCCCTGCACAAGGCCGAGCCGGACATGGCCGTGAATTTCATCAGCCAGCCCGATGGCTCGCACTTCGCCCTCACCGCCTCGGTGGTGTTCCCCGACGGCAGCGCACCGACCCTGTATGTGAACCCCTACACCGGGGCGATCCAGGGCAAGAGCCCGTCATTCAGCTTCGAGGCCTTCACCCGGGCCCTGCATGGCTGGTGGCTGGTGCCCTTCACCAACGGCTACAGCTGGGGCTGGTACCTGGTGTCGCTGCTCGGCCTGCCGATGCTGGCCTCGCTGGTCACTGGGCTTGTGGTCTATAAACGGTTCTGGAAGGGTTTCTTTAAGCCGACCTTGCGTTTCAATCACGGCGCGCGGATTTTCTGGGGCGACTTCCACCGCCTGAGCGGCATCTGGTCGATCTGGTTCATTGCCGTGATTTCCATCACCGGCACCTGGTTCCTGATCCAGGCGATCCTGGGGGACAACCACATCACCATCTCCACTGAACCGGTGGTGCCGGTGATTGCCCGTGAAGACGTGCCACGCACCGAATCGGGTGCACCGGCCCCGCGCATCAGCCTGGATGAAGCCACGCGCATCGCCAAGGAGCAGATCCCGGGCCTTGACGTAAGCTTCGTGTCCCTGCCCGGCAACGCCTATGCCCACGTCTACCTGGGCGGTCGCGGCTGGTATCCGCTGATGTTCCAGACGGTCAACGTCAACCCGTACAACAGCAAGATCGAGGCGCAGTTCCTGATCGATGACCGCTCGACCCTGGAGTTCGTCACCGAGTCCATGCGCCCACTGCACACCGGTGACTTCGGCGGCCTGACGATCAAGCTGATCTGGGCCTTCTTCGGCCTGGTACTGTCGATGATGGTCTTGAGCGGCCTGCTGATCTGGACCAAACGTACGGCCCAGGCCACCGCCGCCGCCCTCAAGCGTGAGCAGCGACCTCGCAAGCAAACCGCCACTGCCACCGATACCGCCACGGAGGCCAGCCTATGAGCAAGGCAGCAGTTGCGCCGCAAAGCCCGTTGAGCCGCTTTTGGCACAAGTGGCGTTTTCACCTGAACGTCCTGTTATTGCTGATTCCGCTCGGCTTCATGCCCAAGTACTTTGCCGATGCCGCGTTGTTTCGCGGTGACAGCGGCCTGGGCGAGCGTGAACTGGGTGAGATCAAAGTCGGCCCGTGGAGCGTGCAACTGGCCGAGTTGCGCGATGAGCCGCCACGCGCCGATGGCCCGGCCGGTTATTTCAAGTCCTTCAATCTGGCCCTGTGCCAGGCCTGTATCCCCGAGGTCAAGGCGGCTTACCTGCGCATCGGCAAACCGCGCAGCCTGCGCGCCGCCGGTACGATCTTCTTCGGCACCCCGTACCGCATGGGCACCAGCCTGCCGATCCCGGCCAAGACCCGCGCGGACGCTGAAATCTGGATCACCCTCGAAGGCTGGGACGGCAGCATGCAGCAGGCGGCCATCCCCCTGAGCAAGGCTTCGCCGGCCACCGTCGCCTGGCTGAACAAACAAGGAGGCAAATGATGAAGTTGCGCACGCTGCTCCTGCCGTTATTGCTGCTCGGCGCTGCCGGCCAGGCGTTGGCCCACAACCCGATGTGCGAATGCAAGCCGATCGATGGCGGGCAGATCGAATGTACTGGTGGTTTTTCCGATGGCAGCGGCGCGCCAGGGGTGACCCTGGATGTGATCGGCTACGACGAGTCGATCCTGGTGCCGGGCAAGCTGGGGGAAAACTCCAAGCTGACCTTCAAGCGCCCTGAAGGCGAGTTCTACGTGCTGTTCGACGCAGGCCCCGGCCACGTGGTGGAAATCGACCACGCAGATATCGAACCATGAGCCGGGTCCAGGTGGTGCGCCCCGCCGGCGCCGGGCATGAAACCCTGTACGTGCTGCTGGTCAGCCTGCTGATCCTGGCGCTGGCCGCCGGCATCGTCGCCCTGCGCGGCGAGCGCCATGACGAGGTCAGCTTCGAGGCCCATCAACTGGATGCCCGCCGCGACCTCAATGCGGCCGAGCAAGGGGTGTATGCCGACTTGCGGGTGGCCTTCGACGAGATCCAGGCGCGCCGCGAAGAGGAATCGCACCTGCTGGCCGTCGAGGTCCTGGCCGAAGAAGGTTTCCCGCCCTTCGTCGCCGATGCCAGCGCCGCCAGCCGTGGCCAGCACCAGTGGCAACTGCTGCCACAGCAGGCCTACCTTGGCCTGAGCCAGGCCAGCACAGTGGCCGGCAGCTTCCTACTGCTGGTGCCCCAGGCCCATGACGGCGCCGCCGATGTCTGGCTGCAGCGCAGCCCGAGCGCCAGCGTGCCTGCCGAGCTCAGCCAGGCCGCTTTGATCGCCGCGGGCTGGCAACAGATCGCCGCCCACTACGACGCCGGCGTCACCCGCCAGCATCGCCACTGACACACTGCTACTGACACAAGGACGCCCCATGTTTCGCGCACCCCTCGCCCGTCGTCTTCTGACTGTGTTGCTCGCCTGTGCCCTGCCCGCCCTGGCCCTGGCCGAGAATGGCAAGCCGCTACGCATCGGCATCACCCTGCACCCGTACTACAGCTACGTGAGCAATATCGTCGGTGACAAGGCCGAGGTGGTGCCGCTGATTCCGGCAGGCTTCAACCCCCATGCCTACGAGCCACGGGCCGAGGACATCAAGCGCATTGGCACCCTGGACGTGATCGTCCTCAACGGTGTAGGCCATGACGATTTTGCCGACCGCATGATCGCCGCCAGCGAGAAGCCGAACATCGCCACCATCGAATCCAACAGCAACGTACCGCTGCTGGCCGCCACCGGCGTGGCTGCGCGCGGTGCCGGCAAGGTGGTCAACCCGCACACCTTCCTGTCGATCAGCGCCAGCATTGCCCAGGTCAACAATATTGCCCGCGAGCTGGGCAAGCTCGACCCGGACAACGCCAAGTACTACAGCCAGAACGCCCGCGCCTATGCCAAGCGTCTGCGCAAGCTGCGCGCCGAGGCCCTGGCCCAGGTCACCGAAGCGCCGGGGGCGGAGTTTCGCGTGGCGACCATCCACGCCGCCTACGATTACCTGGTGCGCGAGTTCGGCCTGGAGGTCACCGCCGTGGTCGAACCGGCCCACGGCATCGAACCGAGCCCCAGCCAGCTGAAGAAGACCATCGACCAGCTCAAGGCGCTGGACGTGAAAGTGATCTTCTCGGAAATGGACTTCCCTTCAGCCTACGTTGAAACCATCCAGCGTGAGTCGGGGGTGAAGATCTACCCGCTGACGCACATCTCCTACGGCGACTACAGCAAAGAGAAGTACGAGGTCGAAATGAAGCGCAACCTCGACACCGTGGTGCGGGCGATCAAGGAGTCCCAGGCATGACCATGGCCCAAGCACTGATCACCCCTGCCTGCGGGCCGCAGATTACCTTCAGTGAGGTGGACCTGACCCTGGGCCGCACGCGGATCCTCGACCAGGTCAGCTTCACCGTCGCCGCCGGCAGCGTGCATGCGCTGGTCGGGCCCAACGGCGGTGGCAAGAGTTCGTTGATCAAGACCCTGCTCGGGCAAATGCCGCACCAGGGCCAGCTGACCCTGAGCTGGCCAGGTGATGAACAGGTCATCGGCTACGTGCCCCAGGCCCTGGAATTCGACCGTGGCCTGCCGATGACCGTGGACGATTTCATGGCTGCCATGTGCCAGCGCCGACCGGCGTTCCTCGGCCTGTCGCGCAAGGTTGCGCCGGCGATTGATGCGGCGCTGGAGCGGGTCGGCATGCTCGACAAGCGCAAGCGGCGCATGGGTGCCCTCTCGGGTGGCGAGCGCCAGCGCGTGCTGCTGGCCCAGGGGCTGATCCCGGCGCCGCAGTTGCTGGTACTCGATGAGCCGATGTCGGCACTGGACGAGGCCGGCATCCAGGTGTTCGAGCGCCTGCTGCACGATTGGCGCGCCGCCGGCACCACGGTGCTGTGGATCGAGCATGACCTGCAAGCAGTCGCCCGCCTGGCCGACCGGGTCACCGGCCTGAGCCGCCGGGTGTTGTTCGACGCCCCGCCGAAACAGGCGCTGACCCCGGACCGCCTGCTCAGCCTGTTCTCCATTCACCCCCGCTGCGAGAGCGTCGCCTGATGAACTACGAAGAATTTCGCCTGCTGATCCAGGGCTGGGCCACTGCGGGTTACCTGCCCGAAGCCCTGGCCTACGGCTTTGTAGTCAATGCCCTGCTCGCCGGCCTGATGATCGGCCCGGTGCTCGGCGGCCTCGGCACCCTGGTGGTGGTCAAGCGCTTTGCCTTCTTCTCCGAAGCGGTCGGTCATGCGGCGCTCACCGGCGTTGCCATCGGCATCCTGCTCGGCGAACCCTACACCGGCCCGTACGGCAGCCTGTTCGGCTACTGCCTGTTGTTCGGCATCCTGCTGAATTTTCTGCGTAACCGCACCGGCCTGTCGCCCGACACCCTGATCGGCGTGTTCCTCTC
Organism: Pseudomonas tructae; assembly: GCF_004214895.1. NCBI lineage: Bacteria > Pseudomonadati > Pseudomonadota > Gammaproteobacteria > Pseudomonadales > Pseudomonadaceae > Pseudomonas > Pseudomonas tructae. The sequence goes on from NZ_CP035952.1 coordinate 3,990,770, forward strand.
GGTGTCCCTGGCCCTGGGCGCCAGCCTGCTGCTGATGCTGGCCGGCAAGATCAACGTGCACATCCTCGAAAACGTGCTGTTCGGCTCGGTGCTGACCGTCAGCGGCCAGGACCTGCTGGTGCTGGGCATCGTCGGCAGCCTGGTGCTGGCCCTGGCCCTGCCGCTGTACAACCGCATCATGCTGGCCAGCTTCAACCCGCAGCTGGCGGCAGTGCGTGGGGTGGCAGTGAAAAGCCTCGACTACCTGTTCGTGGTGCTGGTGACCCTGGTCACCGTGGCGGCGGTCAAAGTCATCGGTGCGATCCTGGTCGGCGCCCTGCTGGTGATTCCGGCAGCGGCGGCGCGCTTGATCAGCCAGTCACTCAAGGGCTTTTTCTGGGCCTCGGTACTGATCGCCACCCTGAGCACCCTGGTCGGGATCCTGCTGCCGATCGTCTTCGACCTGCCCGTGCCTTCGGGCGCGGCGATCATCCTGGTCGCTGGCTGCTGCTTCGCCCTCGCCGCCCTCGCCCGCGGCCTTGTTCCACGCCTGCAAGGAAACCCGGCATGACCTTCAAACTCCAGCACCTGTGCCTGGCCTTGGCGCTCGCCGGGCTGCCAACCCTGAGCCTGGCCCAGACACCAAAGCCTGCCAAGGTCACCGTACTGGCCTCGCTGCCGGTGACCAACACCCTGGCCAGCGCCCTGCTCGACGGCACCTCGGTGCAGTTGCAGCGCGCAGCCCCGGCAAACATTCCGGCGTCGCGTCAGCCTTCGTACTTCAGTGGCCGTGGCGGTGCGAGCCTGCAAAAAGCGGCGAACGGGGCTGATGCGGTGATCGGCCTGCGTTCGATCTGGAGCGACGACCCGCTCTACCCGGTGGCCCGGCGCAGCAATATCCGCATCGTCGAGATCGATGCCGCGCGGCCGGTGGACGGCGCCCTGCCGGGCATCGCCGTGCAGGGCAACAACGGCTTCGCCGGTTATCCGTGGCTCAACCCGACCAATTTTGGGCGCATGGCCGATGTCCTGGCCAATGACCTGGGACGCTTGAGCCCGGCCGACCAGGCGAAGATCCAGAGCAACCTGGCCAGCCTCAAGCGCCAGTTGCTTGAGCTCAGCGCCGGCAGCGAGGCGCGCCTGGCCGAGGCGGACAACCTGAGCGTGGTCAACCTGTCGGAGCGCCTGGACTATCTGGTCAGCGGCCTGAACCTGGACCTGATCGATCATCCGCAGGTGGCGGATGAGCAGTGGGATGCGGCGGCGCTCAAGCGTCTGGGCGATGAGCTCAAAGGTCAGGACGTGGCACTGGTGCTGCATCACAAGCAGCCGAGCAAGGACGTGGCCGAGGTGATTGCCGCCTCGGGGGCCAAGTTGCTGGTGGTGGAGACCGATGCACAGGATTCGCTGGCGGGGTTGAAGGCCAGTGTTGAGCAGGTGGTCGGGGCGTTGGTGGCGGGCAAGAGCTGAGGGCCTCAGCGCTTCATACAACGCTGGTAACGCTCATCCACCCGCTTGGCAAACCAGGCCGTGGTCAGTTTGCGGGTGATCTTCGGGCTTTTCAGTTCGATCCCCGGTAGCTGCGCCCGTGGCAGCGCCCTGCCCGCCGCGCCGTCGGCCAGGGCGAAAACACCCTTGTACAGGCGGGTGTCTTCGAACGCCAGGCTGTCGCCCTGCTCCAGCTGATTGCGGATACTCAGATTGCGCAAGTCCAGCTTCGCCCCCAGGCGCCGCGCCGCCCGCTCGGTACTGCCCGGCATGATCGCCCCCGGCGCGATCAGGTCGCCGTCCAGCGCCAGCGCCACACCACTGGCCCGGCTCAAGGCGCTCTGGAACCCCGCGTTGCGGCTGGCGTACCAGCCGGCATTGAAGTCGCCAAAGCGATAGAGCTGGCGATCATAGTGAGTGGGATATCCGAGCAAATGCGCAATACCGAAGTACATGCCGCCACGACGGCTGAAGACTTCCTGGCGAATGGTCCCGGCATAGGTGTAGGGATAGCCCTGGGCATGCTGCTCGGCAAAGTCGATGCTGACCTGCATCGGTCCGCCGGTGCGCACCGGGTTGAGGTCGCCGAGCAAGGTGCGGCCCAAGGGCACGCTGCCAATTAGGTCATCGAAAATCGCGCTGAGCTGCTTCTCACTGCGCACGGCCGCGAGGCGCTCGCTGTAGGTCTTGCCGTTCGGTGAGCGGGTCTGCAGGGCCACGTTGACCAGCATCTGCGGGATATGCAGGCTGGCGGCGCGGCGATCGATCTCTTGCCGGGCGATGCGACCCAGGCCCGGCACTTGCGGATCGGCCTGGAAGGTCGACTCCTGCTCGGTGACCGCCAGCACTGCGCACAGGTTGCTCTTGCTGGGGTCGATCTTCTGCGCGGCAAAGGCACTCTGGATATCCCGTGCCCAGCCTTCACGGTCATTGGCGCTGGCCGGCAGCAGGCGCACGATCTGCGCACGCACCTTGGCCGGGGCCTGCTCAGGGGCTTCACGTTGAGTGACGCAACCCTGAACCGCCAGCAGCGCGCTGATCACAACCAGCCAACCGGGTACTTGCATGGGCTCTCCCGCCGCATCTGGCAATAGCTGCACAGTAACGGCGGTGGGGCGCGACTGCAATCAGCAGCCCGGCTTGCTCAGTTGCGTGCCAATGGTCACGGCGGTGATGGCCGCCGCTTTGAAACTCTGCAGAGCGACCGGGTCGAAGCTTCGCTCGCAGTTGAATTTGGTTTCCATGACAAAGTCTTCGCCTTTGTGCTTCTTCATCTCGTCCGCCCATTGGTTCGAAGCGGCGATGGCCGCGTCCTCGGTGAGCATGACTTCGGCCAGGACCTGGGTAAAGCCAATCGCCCGCGGCCCTTCCCACAGGGCATACACCGACGGATCGGCGGCGTTGCCACACATTTCCAGGCAGTCGGCATAGAACTCCAACGGGCCACCGGTGGACTCATGCAGCGCAGCGACGGTCAGCGGTTGATTGGCGGCCGGGGCAAAGTCGCCGATGAACGAGTGCAAGTCGGCCTTGCAACTGGGCGACAGTTGCAGGCGCAACTCATTGATGCTGCCGCCGGCCGCGTCGGCGGTGATTTCGCAGCCCTGCACCTTGTAGGTGTGCTTGTCACCGAAGCTGGTACGGGCGACGCCGGCGACCGATTCGAAGTACTTGAGGTTGCTGCCGAGCATTTCACCATTGAAGACCTGGGCGACAGTAGCCTGGGCCTGGGCGAACAGCGGCAGGCAGGCCAGGGTCAGGGCCGAGCCGATCGTCAGCAATGCACGCGGTTTCATCTGAACATCCTGTAAGCAATGAGGTGGCGCGCACTGTAATGCAGCGCTGCGGGCAACACCACTGCCCGCGCGTTTATGGTTGCTCGCCGACCATGTAGGTTTTGCTGATGTGGCGGAATTGCTCGTGGGCACTGCTGCCCATCAGTTCGAACACCACCATCTCGCGGGTGACGATTTGCGCCCCGGCGTCGCGCATGCGGGCGATGGCGGCATCGCGATTATGCGCACCGCGGCAGTCGCAGGCGTCTTCGACCACAAACACCTGCTTGCCCAGCTCGCGCAGGCCGAGCACGGTTTGCAGCACGCAGATATGGGTCTCCATGCCGCAGACGATCACCTGCTCACGCGCCAGCAAGGACGCCGGCAGGCACTCGGCCGCCACACACGAGAAGTGCAGCTTTTCCACCACCAGAGCCCCGGGCGAAGCCTCCTTGAGGGCAGCCACGGTCGGGCCCAGGCCCTTGGGGTACTGCTCGGAAAACACCGTCGGCAGGCCCAGGGTGGCGGTCGCCGCCAACAGCCAGCGGGTACGCGCCAGGGTGCCGGCCGGGTCGCTTACCGCGCCAATGAGTTTTTCCTGGACATCGATGACCAGCAAGCTGGCCTGGGTCGGCTTGATCAACATCGCGAGCACCTGGGTTATGGGTAAATGCCAAGGCTCGTCCATCGAGCCTGACGCCGTCAATGCCAACGTTCAGGCCGAAAGCCGATGGGGCTCCAACGCCGCGCTGAGGACCCCGAGCACACGCTCTTCATGCTCATGGATGAAGAAGTGACCACCGGGGAAAATCTCCAGCGAGAAATCGCCGACACTCTCCTGCCGCCACGCCAGCAACTGCGCTTGGCTGGCCTTGTCGTCCTCCCCGCCCAGTACATGAACGGGGCACTGCAGGGGCGGACGCTGACGGTAGACATAGCGCCCACACAACAGAAAATCGGCGCGCAGCACCGGCAAGGTCAGGCTCATCAACTCCTGGTTGGCCAGCACTTCCTCCGGTGTTCCCTGCAATGTACGCAACTCGTTGATCAAGACCTCATCGCTCTTGGGTTCACGCCAGTTGCCGCCGTCATAGTCCTCCCGCCGGGTTGGTGCAGCGGTGCCACAGGCAAACAGCGCCACCGGTGGCGGGCAACCCAGTGCCTGCAGCTCATGGGCCAGCTCGAAGGCCAGCAAGGCGCCCAGGCTGTGCCCGAGCAAGGCGTAGGGTTGGCTGGCCGCCAGGCGTTGCTCGCTGGCAAGCTGGCGGGCCAGCACCTGCATGTCGGTCAACAGCGGCTCGCCCAGGCGCGCCCCACGTCCGGGCAATTCCACCGGGCGCAAGTTGAGCCAGGCCGGCAGCTTGCGCCGCCAGCGGCTGTAGACCATGGCACTGGCACCCGAATACGGCAGGCACAGCAAGGTCAATGCAGACACGCGCGCCCCTTACTGTGCAGCAGCGGTTTCGGCCATTTTCTGGCGCAGGCTCAAGGGGCGCATATCGGTCCAGACTTCATCGATGTACGCCAGGCACTCTTTCTTCAGGCCGCTTTTACCAACCGTGCGCCAGCCCGCCGGGATGGCCTTGTAGTCGGGCCAGATGGAATACTGCTCTTCGTGGTTGACCACTACCTGGAACACGATGTCTTCACGGTCGAATACGGATGTCATTGCCTGTCTCCTGGATTGATTGGGCCCGTCGCGCCAGTGGCGTACGGTGGCTTTCTAGAGAACGAGCGACAGACGCAACAAATTAGTCTGTGCAGTCCTGCAACCGACCCGCCATTGCCAGGCCGGTTGCAGGGCAGCGTCATACTCACAAACGCTGGTCGCTCACCAGCACACTGACCAGGCCACAGCGCTGGAACGGCCCCGATGCCTGGCTTTCGCCACTGACTACTACCTGCACGCTGTACGACCCCGCGACCGGTGTGTCGAGTTGCACGCCGAACTGATGGGTTGCCGTGTTGAAGTGCACCACGCTCTGTTGATGGGCGAGAATGTCCAGCTCCGGCAGCAAGGTCTGACGCAGGGCCGCCAGCCTGGCCATGGGCTGCGAAATCCCACGGGCCAGATCAAGTGCGTGCGGCTGCACAGCGCCCAGTTGGTCGTCGTACTTGTGCAGCGCGTCGGCGATGCTGATCGTCGGTCGCTGCACGATCGCGTACCCCCGCACATTACTCAACACTTCGCCCCCCGCATCCAGGTGCACCTTCAACGGCAATGGCTGGCGAACCCGGTGCAACGAAGGGAGTTCGACGCTCAATTGCAGGCTGGCGCCATTGCTGCGTGCCGACGACCGATACTGCAACGCCCCGCCGGTACAGTTGATGGCCTGCCCGCTGCCAGCGAACTCAAGCTGGATGTACCACTGCCCAGGCGCCGGGTTATCGACGTTGTAGATGACAAAACCGTCGCCGATGATGGTCGGGTTCAGCGCACTGGTGCTGCCTGTGGGATCGACCAGGGTGACCGACAGCTGATTACCCGATGGGCTGCCTCGGGTGTAACTCACCTCGGTGTTGGACCACACCGCAGAAATCTGCGCACCACCCGGCCCCTGGGAAACCACGGCGGGGATCAACTGGTAGTCGTTAAGCGGAATATCGATGAGCTGATTGGCCAGCAGCGCTGCCGACGCCGTGGTGGCGCGGATGGTGTTGTAGACCTTCATCATGTCGGCGGCGCGCGGCGCAAAGAAATAAGTGCCACCCGTGCGCCGAGCGATCTCCTGGAGCAGATCCTGATCCGATAGCTGCCCCATGGCACATGTCATGATCCGGTACTTGGGCAAGACATCCAGCGGCAGCGGCCCGTCGTTCTGGAACCCGTCGGTCAGCAGCACGCCAGCACGCGGTTCGCTGGCGTTATCAAGAAAGCTGCGACTCTGCAGCAGGCCGCGGCCAATTGCGGTGGAATTGCCATCGAAGTTGAGGCCGCCGACCGCTACCGCCGCACTGGCGGTCACGCTCAACGCCGGATCGACCGTGGCCAGGCCGCCGTTACCGGTGTAGACATTGCGCGCGTTGCTGTCATAAGCCACCACCGCCAGCTTGTCTCCGGGCTTGAGCAGGCGCAAGAACGCTTTGGTATCGATCACCGTCTGCGCCACATAGCCATAGGCGCTCATGCTGGCCGAGGTATCGACGATTGGCACGACTGAAACGTTGCTCATACTGAATGCTCCCTGTTCAAGTCCGAACGATCGACCCGCACTGCCAGGCGCCCGGCGGTACTGGCAGGATGGAACAGCGCATTGCCCTGGTCGTCGACCTTGGCGCGCGCCACCGGCAGGCCATCGGACAACAGCTCCAGGACCATACCCTTGGCCGAATCACCCGAGGCCAGGTTTAGCGTGATGGTGATAGACATGCTGGGACTCCTTGTCAGTTCTGCTGGTCGATGAACGAGGTTTGTGTGCTGCCCAGGCTGCCGACCAAGGCTGGCGCGCTGCCACGGAACTGGCGGAAGATGTTGCGCCCGGTGGATTTGCCCGTGGCGTCGAGGGGCACGTTGAGGGTCGGGTGGTAGCTGCCCTCGAGGGTGACGTAGCTCGACCAGGGCCCGGTGTAGGACTCGTTCAAGCCGTTGGTGAAGCTGAAGGCGTAACGCACCGCCTTGCCATCCACCCAGTTCGGCGGGCTCGGTTGGTGGCTTTGCCAGCCATTGGCCTGGATCGTCGGCGCTTGCAGCGGTGGGTTGAGGTAACCGGCAGGTGGTTTGGGGTCATAGTCCTTTTTCAGCAAGGCCAGGGTGGTGGTGCCCCACCAGTTGTCAGTCCAATTGCGATCATTGAGGTTGTTGATGTCCTGACGGCGCAGCACGGTATTGTTCTGCGCGACGAACAGTGCCGAATAGTTGACGTTGCTCAAGTGGTTTTGCAGTTGCTTGAGATCGGGTAACCAGAGCAAGGCTTCAAACGCCTCCTCAGACGGCACGGTGCCATCGCTAAAGCTCTGGAACACTTCATCCACCGATGTCTGCACCACGGCGTTGACATGGTTGCGGTTGGCTACGTCCACAGTGTCGAAATAGCGCTTGTCGCCATAGGCATGCCAGCTTTCATCCATGGCATTGAACACATTGAGGCCGAACTCGCAGTCTTCATCATGCATGTAGCGCGACAGCAGCGAACCGACGTCGCTGGGGGTGACTTTTTCGTACAATTGCTTGCGCGGCGTGCGCAGGTGGCCGCCGGAAAACAGGTCCGAGAGGAAGTGGTCGGCGAATGCGTTCATCGCATAGGCCAGTTCCAGGTCCTTGCGCTGCCCGCTGCGGTGCGCCTTGGCCGCCTGCTGCAGCGCCACAGCGTGACCGGCCTTGTAAGCGGCCACTGCCCAGGTGCCAAAATGGTCCCAGTTGGTCGCCGCCAGTTTCAGGTAGCGGCCCAGCGGCACCCACGGGGTAAAGATACTGCCGCCACCGGTGATACGGTTCCACTTGGCTGACAGCTCATCACCGAGCTTGTCGTAGGCTTCATGCGGTTGCACGCCGTTGTTGATCGCCTGGTTGGCCGCTTGGATTTCTTCCTGCATCACTGCCAGGATCTTCTCGGCTTCGCTCTTGGAGGCCGGCAAGCTGGCCAACGAGTTGAAGGCGGCGGTAAAGCGCTGCATGCGCTCGCTGACAGTGCCACCGTCGGAAATCGGCCGGTCCGGATCGCCGTAGAAGTCACCGCCCAGGGCGACGATCTGGCCATAGGTCAGGGCCAGGCCGTTCGGCAGGTCCAGCTCCACTTCCCAGGCTGGGGTACCGCTGTCGCTGGCAGAAAAGTACAGCGTTGCACTGTCACCAATAGCTGTGTGCTCACCGCCTTCGAATCGCTCGCGTGGCACGCTGTCACTGGCCATCGCCAGCTGCGACGGCGGGTTGACCATCTGGTGGTATTTGAGCGTGTGCTCACCCAGGGCAACCAGCTCCAGCACCGCACCATCGCCGGGAATGGCGATGCCCTCCTCACTGAACAATCGGTCCAGACGCTCGTAGATCCTGCCGCCAGAAGCAGTACCAGGGTCCGTTGGCTTATTGGCTTCGGTCATTTCCAGTCTCCATTTTGACTGTGGTCAAGCCCGGGCACACGCAACCGACAGCAGCAGACAGTGCACCGGATTACAAAGGCAAGGGTTCAACGCATCAACAAGCGCAGCTCAGGGCGCGCCGCAGGCAGCCAGCAGGTATCGAGGCGACGGGGATAGACAGGATGAGCGCCGGGCGGCGCAGCACAGACGTGAGACATCCGTGAATCCGGACATGACAGTGCCTCCATGGCAGAGCAGCACAGTGATGTGCTGCCAGTGGATCTTAGCCACGGTAAAAACGCTGTCAATTGTCCGGGGTGACAAATGGCCACCACTCGTCGGCGCGAGCCATACGGGGGCCTTGACGCATGCTCAGGTGTTGGACTTGAGCTTGGTCCACAGCCGCGTGCTCAGGCGGGCGATGGCCGGCGGCAGGTCTTCGACGGTGAAGAGTTTTTCCATCACCTGCTTGGGCGGGTAGATTGCCGCATCGTCCTTTACCGCCGGCGACAGGAACGGGCCCGCAGCGCTGTTGGGGTTGGCGTAGTGGATGCTGTTGCTGATGTTGGCGATCACTTGTGGGCTAAGCAGGTAGTTGAGGTAGGCGTAAGCGTTCTTCTCATGGGGCGCGCTTTTGGGGATGACCAGCATGTCCATCCACAGGGTCGAGCCCTCCTCCGGGATCGAGTAGGCGATCTCGATACCGTTGTTGGCTTCCCTGGCGCTGGCCGCAGCCTGGACCACGTCGCCGTTGAAACCGATCACCGCACAGACGTTGCCATTGGCCAGGTCGCTGATGTACTTGGAGGCGTGGAAGTACTGCACGTAAGGGCGGATTTTCAGCAACGCCTGTTCGGCCTGCTTGTAGTCCGCAGGCTTATGGCTATGGTGCGGCAGGCCCAGGTAGTTGAGGGTGATCGGCAGGATCTGCGTCGGGTTGTCGATGATTGCCACGCCGCACTGGCTGAGTTTCTTGATGTTCTCTTCTTCAAAGAACAGCTTCCACGAGCGGGTGACGTCGGTGCTACCGAAGATCGCCTTGATCTTCTCGACGTTGTAGCCGATGCCGGCGGTGCCCCACATGTAGGGGAAGCCGTACTGGTTGCCGGGGTCGTTGACCTCGAGCTTTTTCATCAACAGCGGGTCGAGGTTCTTCCAGTTGGGCAACTGGCTCTTGTCCAGCGGCTGGATGGCCCCGGCCTTGATCAGCCGCGACATGAAGTGGTTGGACGGGCTGACCACGTCATAGCCGGTGTTGCCGGTCATCAACTTGGATTCCAGCACCTCGTTGCTGTCATGAATGTCGTAGGTCGCCTTGATGCCGGTGGCCTTGGTGAAACTGGGCAAGGTGTCGTCGGCGATGTAGCCGTTCCAGTTGGAGATGTTCACTTCTTCCACGGCGTGGGACGCGGCGGAAAACGTCGCAAGCAAGGCAACCAGGGGCAGCGTTTTGAATTGCATGATCATTCACCTTTCGAAGGAGCTTTGTTCTTGTTGGCACAGACGGTGTTCTAGATTTCAGTCCTGGCTCGCAGCGCCTCCACGCGCATACGCAGCATGGCACCGATATCGAGCAGCGGTTTGGGCGGCAGCCAGCCAGGTTGTGCGCGGGCCATGACCGAACTCAGCAGCGGCGAGCTGGCACCGCTGGCAAACTCCGCCAGCAAACGCCCCCACAAGGTGCCGCGGGCAACCCCGGAGCCGTTGCAACCGGCCACGGCAAAGATCCCCTCCTCGACCTTGGCAAAGTACGGCTGGCCGGAGCGCGAGGCGCTGAGGTGGCCCGTCCAGGTGAACTGGATGTCGTCTGCGCTGAACCACGGGAAACGCCGCTGCAAGCCGCGCAGGTGGTGGCGCTGGCGGTGTTGCAGGTCGGCCAGGGACAGGTCATGGGCGCGGTACTCGGCGGTGTTGCGGATCATCACCCGACGGTCCGGGGTCAGCCGCACCGTGGCGCCCAACGGCCGGGTGGAGAGCACGCCCCAGGGCTCGACGTTGCCGATGGCACTGAACTCGGCGTCGGTCATGGGCCGGGTGAGGCTGGCGCTCAACTCCATCGCGAACGTGCCGCTGTGCTCGATACCCGCCCGGGGGATAAAGGCATTCAGACACACCAGCACCTGCCCGGCCTCGATGCTGCCGCCCGCGCAGTTGGCACGCACGCGGCCCTGCCCCAGGTGCTCCAGGCTGCTGATAGCGGTGTGCTCATAGAGGGTAATGCTGGCGGGCAAGGCATCGAGCAAGCCCTTCACGTACTTGGCCGGTTGCAGCAAAGCATTGCCGTTACCGCACCAGATCGCTGCCTGATAGTGGCTGGTGCCAAGCTTGTGCTGCAAGGCTGCCCCTTGCAGGAACTGCGCTTGGGCGCCAACGGCACTCAAGGTCGCAAGCTTGGCTTCGACGTGGCTGAGCTTGTCCGGGTCGTTGACCGCAAAAAAATAGCCATCGTCGCGAAACTCGCAGTCGATGTCGTGGCGCATGATGCGCTCACGCACTTCATTGCTGGCAGCCTGGCCGATGGCGGTATCGGTTTCGTAGTCGGCAAAGCCCGCGTGCCCCAGCAGCTCGTTGTCCGCCGGGTGTTCATGAGCGACGACAAAACCGGAATTGCGCGCCGACGCGCCTTGCGCAGCGCTCTGGCGATCGACCACCACGATGCGCGCCTGCGGGTGCATGTGCGCCAGGGTATGGGCGGCACTAAGCCCGGTGATACCGCCGCCGATCACCAGCCAGTCGGCTTTTTCAGCGCCGTTCAGCCGGGCCCGTACCGGCGAATTGTCCGCCAGGGCAATCCAGCCACATTGGTTTTTCATGCATCACCTCTCGACCTGTATGCACACAGCGCATGGACGTTTTATGCTGTTGGCGGTTGCCACAGCCAGAATCTAAAAGGTCTTTACTGATTCAACCAACGTTATAAATTCATCGGGGCATTCGAAAAACGCATGGATAAAATTCGCCACCTGCCTTCGCTGCAAGCCCTGCAGGCACTGGTTGAAGTCGCCGACGCCGGCAGCTTCACCCAGGCCGCGCACTCCCTGTGCCTGACCCAGAGCGCGGTGAGCCGCAAGATCCAGTTGCTGGAGAGCCATTTTGGCGTGGCCATGTTCGTGCGCAGCAGCCGCAGCCTGCAGCTCACGGCTGAAGGCGAACAGGTGCTGGCCAGCGCACGGAGCATTTTCGAACAACTGCACACCCTCCAAGAGCGCCTGTCACCGCAACAGCGCCCGTTCCGCATCCGCATGCATGTGTCGCTGGCGGTACGCTGGTTGCTGCCCAAGCTCAGCGAGTTCTACCGCTTGCACCCGGACATCTCGCTATCGATCGAGACTGTGGCCACAGAGCGGGTGGAACCGGCCAGCGACAGCGACGCCTACATCGCCTACCTGCCCGAACCCTCCCAGAACTCGGCCTGCTCGACGCTGTTCGAGGAAACCCTGGTACCAGTGTGCACGCCCGGGCTCGGGCTGGATTCAGAGGCGGACCTGGTGCGTTTTGCCCTGTTGCACGGCTCCACCGACCAGCAGACCTGGAGCCAATGGCTGGCGGCGCGAGGTGGCAAGCCGCGGGAGGACTATCGGCACATCCCGTTCAACCTCGATGAACTGGCGCTGGATGCGGCGGCGCGGGGCTTGGGGGTGGCGATGACCGACCTGACCCTGGCTGCCGAATCGATCGATCGCGGCGTACTGATCGTGCCGTTCGGGCAGCCGCTGAAAACCGGCGGGGTCTATTCCTTGTGCCTGCAGGCCGCCGGGGCCGGGCACCCGGCGTGTGCGCGGGTGATGCAGTGGTTTGCCGAGCAGCGCGGCGGCTGACAGGCATCAGCCCGCTCCCACAAGGGAGCTGTGTTGAGGCCACACATCACACCACGCTGGCGCGCTGCAGGCTGCTGACATGCCCCACACCGGCCGCTTGCAATCGGCTTACCAGATCACTGCGGGCCGCGCCGCCGCCTGCGCGGATGTATTCAAGCTCGGCCGCGGTGATCAACACCACCGGCACCAGGGTCACCGGCGACAGCGGCATGCCGTCCAAACGGATCGGGAAGTCTGGCACCAGGCCACCCAGCAGCACGCCGATGCAGTCGTCCTCGGTGACGAACTGCGCGGGAACCTGGCTGCTGATGTGGTGGGACTCGCTAAAGCCAGGCAGCTCCAGCGACAACGCACCGTACCTTTCCAGCTGCGGAGTGATGCCACCGGCATCGGCCACGGTCTTGGCAACGTTCTCGATCAACTCGAATGCCCAGCTGCGCTTGAACGGGTCAACCTCACCCAGTGGCCCACGGGCATGCTCGGGGATGTCCGCTGTTTCAACAAACAGCTCCATCTCGAAACCATTACCCTGCCCTTCGTCATCGTCGAAGGGGTCAGACAGGCCTTCGGTGGCCAGGATAATCGAGTCGCCACGGCGCACCACCCGGTAGGCCTGACGGGTCGAAGGCCAGTGTGGGCCACCGGAAAAGCTCGGGCTGATGAGGTAGGCCAGGACATCGTTTTCCACAGTACCGACGCTGCTCCAGTGACGGTCCAGGCAGGCTTCGCCGGCTTGCCTGGCGGCCTGGTTGTCGGCTTCAGCTGGGGTGATGGCTGGGTCTTGCGGGGGCGCTGGTTTTTTCAATGAATCGAGTAGCGTTTTGAAGATGTTCATCGGCGGTCCTTGCTGGGTCTCTTGCATGGATTCTACCGCAACCCCCACACGGTAGGAGCGGGCTTAACCCGCGATAGCATGATGTCAGGCACATCGCATCGCGGGGCAAGCCCGCTCCCACAGGTCCTTCACCTTTTCTGAGAACAGCAACTCAGAGGGCCTACTGCCCAAGCAACTCCCGCGACATCAACCACTGCGCCTTGCCCCATGCCCGGAACTGCTCGCGCACGCTCCAGCCGCGTTTGGCGTAGTACGCGCTCTGGTCGTGGGTGTGCAGGTACAAGGTGGCCACACCGCGCTCCCGGGCTTGCTGGCAGATTCCTTCGATCAGCTTTTCTGCCAGCCCCTGACCGCGCGCTTGCGGCTCGACCAGCACACACGCAAGCCAGGGCCCTAGCTCCGGGCGCCCGGGCAGGTCATCGCGGGCCAGCACCGCGCCACCGAGCAAGCGGCCGTCTTGCAGGGCGATCAGGCATTGCCAGTCACCGTTGCGCTGGCCCTCGGCAAACTCGCGCTGCCACTCTTGGAGCGAGATATCGGCGTATTCATAGCTGAATTGCCGATACAGCCGCTCAGCGAAGGTGTCGCAGTGCTGCATGTGTTGTTCAAGCCATTCCAGATTCGGCATGTGCAGTCCTTATGGTGTGCTGGCTCAGGTACCCGAGCGCTCGGGCAACAGACTACGGTCAAACACGAAGGGTGTCTCGGCTTTGGGCGTGTGCTCGAACAGTTGCTGGGGCCGGCCCATTTTCGGGAAGTTCTTTTCGCCGGTGTCGCGAATCCAGCCCTCGTCCTTCATGCGCTCCAGGCGCTTGCGCAGGGAGGTGTTGTTGACGGGGTGACCCAAACAGGCCTGCACCGCATTCAAGGCATCGAGCACGGTGAAGCGCTCCGGCGCCAGGTACAGCGGCAGGTTAGTGTAAACCGCCTTGGACGCCAGGCGCTCGCAGGCCAGTTGCACCAGCAGGTTATGGTCGAACGGCAACACCTGCTTGCGGCCGATGACGCTGGCGACGTCGACAAAGCACAGCTGCTCGCTGCCGGCCTCGACCTGCGGGCCGAGCAAGGCCAGGTAGTAGGTGCTCATCGACCAGCCGCGCGGGTCGCGAAAGGCGTTGCCTTCAGTGCCGACTTGCTCCAGGTGCCGCGGCAAGATCCGCGCTTTTTCGCTCATTGCCCGGTCAGCCGCGGCCGCCAGGGTGTTGTCCGGGGTGCGGCCATTGACGATCACTCCCGGCAGCGCCCATTCACCTTCGTGGGGTGCGCGCTCGCGCCGGTACAACAGCACTTGCAACTGCTTGCTCTCGGGGTTCAGGCGCAGCGCGACGATGTCGACGCTGGCCAGTACTTCTGCAGCACTCACTGTGGACTCCTATACACCTCAAACTCTTCAACGATGTCGGGCAGGCACCAGGCCGCCGGCAGCGCCTGGCCACTGCGCAGGCCGGCACGGATCGCCGAGCTGTGCACGCCCAGTTGCTCTTGGGCCACCAACAGGCCGAAGTCGTCCAGCAATTCCTGGCCACGATGGAAACCCGCGACATTGGCCTGGTTGTCTTCGCCGATGACCAGAGCGATATCTGCGCGGGCAATACCGCTGCGTTCGCTCAACGCGCACAGCAGGTCATAGGTGTACACCGCCCCGCCCTCGCCGCCCAGCTCGCGCTCCACGGCCGAGCAACTGACCCGTTCGCTACCGATGCGCGCGATCAACCGCTGCAGCCAGCGGCAACGCAAATCGAAGTCAACCATGCGCTTGCCATGGGCGTGCCGGTAACTGGGCACCACGACCACCTGGTCGGCCCACTGCAGCGCCCGGGTGATCACGCTCAAATGCCCGGGATGCGGCGGGTCGAAAGCTCCGCCGTAGACCGCCAGGCGAAACCGTGCCGGGCCCGACTCATATATTTCACTATCCATACTATATCCACCATGGCCTTTTCTGGAAAAGAAAAATCAGTTGACACACATATTACACCTAGTGAATTATATGTCCACACCAAGCGCAGGAGCCACCCCATGAAAATCGCCAGCTTCGATGTCGACGCCCAGAACGGCTTCACCGACAACGCCCCCGACGAGTTGCCCGTCCCCGGCGGCGCCGAGATCGCCCCGGCCCTCAACGCCATGGCCGAGCGGGCCAGCCTGCGCATCGGCAGCAAGGATGCGCATACACCCAAAGCCGCCTGGGTGGTGGCTAGCCACAGCGAAATGCTGCAGCCGCTGGACATGGCCAACGCCGACCTGACCTGGGTCAGCCACTGCGTGCCGGGCACCCCAGGCTTCGAACTGCTGCCGGGCCTGCCCGCGCCGATCGACTACGACTTCTTCGTCTGGAAAGGCATCGAGCCTGACCTGCACCCCTACGGCGCCTGCTACCACGACCTGGCCAACCGTCGCTCCACCGGGGTCATCGAGTACCTCAAGGTGCAAGGCGTGGGCGCGGTGATCGTCGGCGGCCTGGCCCTGGATTTCTGCGTCAGGACCACCGCCCTGCAATTGCAGGCAGCAGGGTTCCAAGTGTTTCTCTACCAACCGGCCTGCCGGGCGATTTCTGCCCAGGGCGGCGCGGCGGCAATGGCCGAGATGACCGGGCAAGGCGTGATCGCCTGCGCCGACCTCGCCAGCCTCGACCAGCAACTGAACGCATTCAAGGGAGCATGAACATGAGCGAGAGCGTCTTCGGTCCAAACATCATCCAGAACCTGCTGGACACCGACTTCTACAAGATCACCATGATGCAGGCGGTGCTGCACAACTACCCCAACGCCGAGGTGGAATGGGAGTTCCGCTGCCGCAACAGCGAAGACCTGACCCCGTACCTGGCCGAGATCCGCTATCAGATCGAGCAGTTGGCCGAAGTGTCGATCACTCAGGACCAATTGGCTTACCTGGGGCGCATCCCCTTCATCAAGCCGGACTTCATCCGCTTCCTCAGCCTGTTCCGCTTCAACCTGCGCTACGTCCACGTTGGCATCGATGACGCCGGGCAACTGGCAATCCGCCTGCGCGGGCCGTGGCTGCACGTGATTCTTTACGAGATCCCGCTGCTGGCGATCGTCTCGGAAGTACGCAACCGCTACCGCTACCGTGACGTGGTGATGGAGCAGGTCGGCGAGCGCCTGTACGAAAAACTCGACTGGCTCAAGGCCGAGGCCTCGCCGGCGGAACTGGCCGGCCTGCAACTGGCTGATTTCGGCACCCGCCGGCGCTTCTCCTACCGCGTCCAGGAGCACGTGGTACACACCCTCAAGCAGGACTTCCCCGGGCGTTTTGTCGGTACCAGCAATGTGCACCTGGCCCGCGAGCTGGACATCAAGCCGATCGGCACCATGGCCCACGAGTGGTTCATGGCCCACCAACAACTGGGGCCACGGCTGATCGACAGCCAGGTTGCCGCGCTGGAATGCTGGGTCAAGGAATACCGCGGCCTGCTGGGTATCGCCCTGACCGATTGCATCGGCATGGACGCCTTCCTCAAGGACTGCGACCTGTACTTCGCCAAGCTGTTCGACGGCCTGCGCCACGACTCCGGCGACCCGCTGCTCTGGGCCAACAAGGCCATCGCCCACTACGAAAAACTGGGCATCGACCCGAAGAGCAAAACCCTGGTGTTCTCCGACGGCCTGAACTTCGCCAAGACCCTGCACCTGTACCGCGAGCTCAGCCCACGGATCAACGTCAGCTTCGGCATCGGCACCAACCTGACCTGCGACATTCCCGGTGTTGAGCCGATGAACATCGTGATCAAGATGACCGCCTGCAACGGCGCACCGGTGGCGAAGATTTCCGACAGCCCGGGCAAGACCCAATGCCGCGACGACAACTTCGTCAGCTACCTCAAACACGTGTTCAAGGTCCAAGGCCAATAAAGGAGCAGCACATGAACAGTCGTCAGATCGAGATTGCCAAGGCCCTGGGCGTGGTAGCGCCCTTTGCAGATAGCGCTGCAGTAGTGGAAGAGATCCGCCAGCGCATCGAGTTCATCAAACAG
Organism: Pseudomonas tructae; assembly: GCF_004214895.1. Lineage (NCBI taxonomy): Bacteria > Pseudomonadati > Pseudomonadota > Gammaproteobacteria > Pseudomonadales > Pseudomonadaceae > Pseudomonas > Pseudomonas tructae. Next base: position 4,007,675 of record NZ_CP035952.1, read on the forward strand.
ACCCTGCTCGACGCCCGTCTGAAGGTGCTGGTGTTGGGCATCAGCGGCGGCGTCGACTCCTCCACCGCCGGGCGCCTGGCGCAGTTGGCGGTTCAAGCACTGCGCAGCGAGCACAACGACCCAAGCTACCGCTTCATCGCCATGCGTCTGCCCCACAACAATCAGCACGACGAGGCCGATGCCCAGGCGGCGCTGGCCTTTGTCGGCGCGGATGAATGCGTCACGGTGAACATCGCCGACGGCGTCAACGGCCTTGCCGGGCAAGTGCCGCAGTTGGCCGAGCTGGCCGACGGGCAACGGGATTTTGTCCTCGGCAACGTCAAGGCACGGATGCGCATGTTGGCCCAGTACACCCTGGCCAATGCCCGTAACGGCCTGGTGATCGGTACCGATCATGCTGCCGAGGCGGTAATGGGCTTCTTCACCAAGTTCGGCGACGGCGCCTGCGACCTGGCGCCCCTTACCGGGTTGTGCAAGGGCCAGGTGCGGGCCATCGCCGCCGCACTGGGGGCCCCCGAGCACCTGGTGCACAAGCTGCCCACCGCCGACCTCGAAGAGCTGCGCCCGGGCCTGGCCGACGAGCAGGTCTACGGCGTCAGCTATGCGCAGATCGATGCTTTCCTGCAAGGCGAACAGGTCAGTGAAGCCATCGCCAGCACCATCATCAATGCCTACGACAAGACCCTGCACAAACGTCAATTGCCCAAGGCACCGGCCAGGGGATTCGCTACAATGCCAGCCCTTTGAATGGACTCACCGGAGACTGTTGTGCAACGCCTGATCCTCACTGCCCTGTGCACTGCCACCCTCGTCGGTTGTGCAACGCTTTCCAAAGAAGAGGTCGACCAGTACATAGGCACCATGCTGACCCAGCCGCTGTCGGCCGCCAGCCTGTTTCGCGAAGGCGATGTGTTGAACTTCCAGGTCAGCGTACCGGCCAGCAACGGCCTCAGCGAACGCAGCTTCCAGCTTGAAGCCTCGTGCGTTGAGCCGAACATTGCGATCATGTACCTGGATGCCGACCAGCGCACCTACTTCCAGAGCCCCAACGGCTATGCCCCGCCACAGCCGATGCCGGGTCGCTTCCACGCCGCTCTGCTGAAGAACCCAAGCTTTGCTGCGGCCTGCAAGACCCAGCCCAAGCCTGACTGGCGCAAGCTCAAAGGGGAAGAAGGCGAGCCGTGGGTGCTGGTCGACCGCAACAGCATTCGCAAGATGGGCAACGACGTCAGCCTGTGGGCGGCCTTCGACCAGCCGAGCATCCTCATAGACCTGCCGTACAACGCACCCTATGCACAGAAGCGCGAGCATCACCGCTTCAATTGCAGCGCCGGTACCGACACCTTGCTGGCCGGCTACGATGTCGATGGCAACAACCGGGTGACCGACGGTAGGGTTCCGTCGCTGCCCAAGCCCGAACCTGTGGCCGGCAGCAACGCCGACTACCAGGCGCTCTTTGCCCTGGCCTGTGGGGCAGCGGATAAGGTCGCGCAGTTGGCCCCCTTCGCCACGCGCCCGAAGGCACCGACTGCCACCGGCACGTTGCCGCCGGTCAGCCCGTCGGTGATGGTCGCTCTCGAGCGCCTGCAACTGCCCAAGCCCGTGCAGTCACTCAAGTACCTGGAAGCCGTTGGCACCTCGACCATGAAGGGCAGAAGCTCGTCCATGCACGAGGAGCACTTCCTGTCGATTGATGGCAACAGCCAGCAACTGCTGGTGATTCAGCGCGGCAGCAGCTACGAAGTGCAAAAGGTGACCTGGCGCGGCCTCATTCCTCTGGTGAGCAAGACCGACTATACCGTCATGAACGAAAGCAGCGCGTTGACCAGCCTGAGCTTCAAGGGCGATTGGAAGACCATGGCCGTAGGCAGCAAGCTTGGTTACACGCAGCAAGGAGCGACCCAGAACAATGTGCTCGGCGAGTACGGCAAAGAACTGAAAATCACCGAATGCACGGTGATGCAACAAGTGCCGGCCAGTACGCTGCACGCCAGCTTGAGCGGCAACGCCAAGGCGCTGGACTGTAGTCTGGTAGGTGACAAGTACCAGCGCGTCGACCACCTGTTCTACCTGCAAGACTATGGCTATTTCTTCAGTGCCAGTACCGACAAGAACGCGTTTTCCTATCACGATCTGCGCTTGCAGACGGTGAAGTAAGCCGGTGGACGCAGGACCTGTGGGAGATTCTATGGTCCATGCAAAGGCCTCATTGTGGGAGCGGGCTTGCCCCGCGATTGCGATGTGGCTTCCAGAATGCTATCGCGGGGCAAGCCCGCTCCCACAGAGATCGCGCAAGCTTTTTAGATTTTCATCAAGACAGTTGCTCCCACAGGTCCAGCCGAACGGATTTGCAACCTCCACGTGTGGGCTGGCACACTTCGCCCATGCTCGACACTCCACTCAAACCCGCCCAACTCGGCGTCGCCCTGCGACGCTGGCGCCTGCTGAACCGCATCAAGCAGGCCCATGCCGCGCAGCTGTTTGGCGTGGCGCAGTCAACCGTCTCGCGCTGGGAAAACGGCAGCCAGGCCATGGAGCCCAGCGAACGCGTGCTGATCGAAACCCGGCTCGCCGCACGCCTTGACGCCCCCGCCGAGCAGGCCCTGGCCCGCCTGGTCAGCGACAGCCCGCGCCCCGTGCACCTGGTCTGCGACCTCAGTCACCGCCTGCTGGCCTGTTCCCCTGCCCGCGCGGCCCAGTTCAGCATCCCGCTGAGCCAATTGCTCGGCCGTTCCCTGTGGCGTTACTGCAGCGCAGAGATCGTCAACAAGGAAGCCGCCCTCGACAGCCTCGGCTGGCGCGAAGTGCTGGCACCATCGGCAGTGGAATTCTCCAGTGGCAGCAACGACTCGTTGATCGTCCCCATCACCCAGAGCCTGTGCCGCTGGACCCGCATCACCCTCTCCGACGGCAGCGCCGCGCGGCTGGTGGAAACGCTCTGACACCACCCGGATTTTTTATCCATGGAGGTATGGCGCCCGCCGGCCTAGGCTTTGCTGCATGCCCACCACCTGGATCGACACTCCCATGAGCAGCACTCTCACGGGCCGCCTGGCATTCCTGCGCGAGGCCGAGAAACTCAAGGATGTACTGCGCAGTGCCCACACCTCCAGTGGCCGCACCGAAAGCACCGCCGAACACAGCTGGCGCCTGTGCCTGATGGCCATCGTCTTTGCCGACCAGTTGCCGGCGCTGGATATGCTCAAGGTCCTCAAGCTCTGCGTCATTCACGACCTGGGCGAAGCCCTGCACGGCGACATCCCGGCGGTCAGCCAGGCGGCCCATCCAGACAAGAGCGAGCAGGAACGCGCCGACCTGCTGGAGCTGACCCGCTCGCTGGATCCTGGGCTGCAAAGCGAGATCCTGGCCTTGTGGGAAGAATACGAACACGCCAGCAGCGACGAAGCCTTGGCGGTCAAGGCGCTCGATAAACTCGAAACCCTGCTGCAACACACCCAGGGCGCCAACCCGGCCGACTTCGACTACACCTTCAATCTCGATTACGGGCGCAAGTACACCAGCACCAACCCGCTGTTCCAGGCCCTGCGCGCACTGATCGACGAAGATACTCGCCGCCTGGTCGCCAATGAGCCGTAGATCACAGCCCCTGGCGGAATGATTTGCACCCACGGCGATCCTTGTACAGAATCGCCGCCTTTGCCTCGAAAGGATGCGTGCAATGAAGTTCGAAGGGACTTTCCAATACATGGGCCAACACGGGATCGTCTTCAACGTCTCGCAGATAACCCTCACCGACAGCGAACGCGGGCGCCTGCGCGAGCTGCATTTTGGCGAAGCGAAAAGCGCCCACTACGAGGTCAACAGCAAGGTGGTCGAGGTCTACGACAAGATGCTCGCCAAGAACCTGCCGTGCACCATGATGATCGGTATCTCCAAGCCACTGACCCGCCAGCAGGGCGACGTGCTCAACGCCCAGCGCACCAAGATCGCCAACCTCGCAGCCTCCGCCTTCGCCGGCGCCACCAGCTCCGTCGCCTCGCCCTATGTGGGCGTGCCAGTGGGTGCAGGAGTGCGCATGTATGCCAACGAAATCCTGCCGACCTACCATGCCGGCGACGTGCTGGTCAGCATCGAGGCACGGGTCAATGGCGGCATCGGCCCGCAGAGCACCATCTCGACCCTGATCATCAAGACCTGACCGGAGGCGCACATGTCCGAGATTACCCAGCTGGTTTTGGCCCTGGTGCTGTTCTTTTTGCTCGATCGCTTTCTCAAGCCCTATCCGCTACGCAAATGGCTGGGCGTGGTGCTGGTGGCGGTTGGTGCGGTCGGCTGCGTGGCGGCCAGCCAGACCCGCTGGTTGGGGGCGGACCTGGGGCTGCTGTCGATCTTCGCCGTGGCGTTGGGGGTGGGACTGTTCCTCAAGCGCCGTCGGTTTGAGCAGGTTGGCTGAGATTTCCCATTTGGGATTTGTCCTACCTTCTTGTCGGATCGGTACGGCATACGCCCGAAGTTGATTTGGGCATCTTTCCCTGCACGTCGATGAGGTGCGCCTGGCGCGTCTGTATCACACAGGGAAGGTTGTTGTGCAGATCGAAAAAACCTATGAGTACGCCGGCAACTTCGGCATCGTTTTCCATGTCTCGCAAATTGTGGTCATGCCGGAGGATCGCGTACGGCTGCGCGAGTTGCATATCGGCGAGGCGAAGGGGGCGCACTACCAGGTCAACAAAATGCTCGTGGCGCTCTACGACAGAATGCAGGCCGGCATTCGAGCTTGCGAGATGAAAATCGCTATCTCCCAGTCATTAAGCCGTCAGCAGGCTGATAGGCTGAACAGCCAGCGCATTGACGTTATCGCTGTCATCGGAGGCTACCTTGGGGGCGCCACCACTCTGCTGGGAACGCCTGTTTTCGGATCCCTCGTTGGATCCGCCGCTGCCTCTCTCGCCGAACCACGCCTACCGATTTACCATTCCGGCGACATCATGATCAGTATCCAGGCATCCGTCAGTGGAGGTATCGGCCCCCAACGATCAGCTTCCTCAATGATCATCAAGAATCAAGGCTGAAGACGACATGGCAGAATTCAGCCAACTCTTCCTCGCCTTCTTCATCTTTGTTGTGATCGAGCGCCTGCTCAAATCCAGCACACTCCGAAAATGGTTCAGCCTGGCGTTATTGCTGGGCGGTCTACTGGGTAGATTCACGCTGGAAGGTATCTACTGGCTCGGCGTTGACCTGCACCTGATTGCACTTTTTGCGATTCTTGGTGGCCTGGAGTTGTTCTTTCGGCGCAACCGATTCGATGAGGACGCTTGAGTAAAGCCCATGTCAGACGTTACCCAACTGTGCTACGCACTGATCCTGATTTCATTTATGGATCATTGCCTGAAACCCTACTTACTCCGCAAATGGCTGGGACTGGCGCTCATGGCAGCTGCCTTTACGTTGCTGTTTGTGCCAGGCGGCCTCTACTGGCATGAGTTGAATCTGAAACTATTCCCTTTGTTCGTATTATTCGCGGGTTTGACCCTAGTCAAGGGACGCCGCAAGTTTCAACCAGACGCATAAACGAATATGCCAAACGCTTGAAGCAGAAGACTGGATAGCCAGCTTCTTGGCGTCCGTTATCACGGGACAGGCCCAGCTTTACCTACAGCTCTCTACCCCCTAAACTGTCCCCTCCCCCATCTCCCCCGAGGTATTCGTCCAATGCGCCATTAATGCCGCCGTCTTTGCGACGGCCAGTCTTCAGCCCCTTTTCCTGGGGAAGTCGCGGGCATTTTGTGGAGTTTTGCATGACGAATACGTCAATCCTGACGCTGGACTGCGTCACCCTGGTCTTGCCCGATGGCAGGCTGTTGTTTTCCGATCTTGTCGAGACATTCGACCAGCGCCGCACCGGCCTGGTCGGGCGCAATGGCGTGGGCAAGTCGCTGCTGGCGCAGTTGCTGGCCGGGCGTGTTGCGCCCAGCGCAGGCCGTTGTTTGCGCAATGGGCGGGTGCACTATCTGGGTCAGCAACTGGCCGCTGCCGATGCCACGGTGGCGGACCTGACCCAGGTCGGCGAGGTGATCGATGCCCTGCTACGCATCGAGGCTGGCAGCACTCAGCCGGCCGACTTCGATACCGTCGGCGAACGCTGGGATATTCGCGAACGCCTGCAAGCACAGCTTGATCAGCAAGGTCTTGCGCAGCTCAGTTGGGACACGCCGGCAAGCCGCCTCAGTGGCGGCCAGGCCATGCGTGTGGCGCTGCTCGGAGCCTTTGTCAGTGATGCCGATTACCTGATCCTCGACGAGCCCAGCAACCACCTGGACGGCGCCAGCCGCAAGACGCTGATGACCTGGCTCGAGGGCTGGAGCAAGGGCTTGCTGGTGATCAGTCACGACCGCGCGCTGCTTGAACGCATGGAGCGAATCGTCGAGCTTTCGGCCCTGGGCCTGAACAGTTACGGCGGCAGTTACAGCTTTTATGCCCAGCGCAAAAGCGAAGAGACCGAGCAGGCTGAACGCACGCTGGACCGCCTCAAACTCGAACGCCAGCGCCTGGCTCGCGAGCTGCAGCAACAGCGCGAGCGCCTGGAGCGCCAGCAGTCCCGTGCCAGCAAAGGCGCGCGCTCGGCCAACCAGGCGAAGATCCTCCTCGACCGCAAGCAGGAGCGCAGTGAAACCACCGCCGGCAAGCAGCAACGTGATCATCAGGGCGCGCGCCAGACCCTGAATGCACAAGTGCGCGATGCCGCGCAGCAGGTCGAAGCCAGCAACCCGATCGTGATCCATGCGCCCGCGCCGCAGCGGCCGATCGGCAGCCAGGTGGTGGCCCTCACAGACCTGCAGTTGCCCTATGCACACCCAGGGCTGATCAATGCCAGCCTGTACAGCGGTGAGCGCCTGGGCCTGACCGGGGCCAATGGCAGCGGCAAATCAACGTTGCTCAAGGTCCTGGCGGGTCAATTGGCGCCCATCGCGGGTCACTGTGAGGTACACGGGGAAGCCGCCTTGCTCGACCAGCACTGCAGCCTGCTGCCCGCCGAACAATCAGTGCTCGATTACTTGCGCGAGGCCACCGGCAATCGGGATGAAAGCACCCTGCGCACACGTCTGGCGCAACTGGGCCTGGGTGCTGAGCGCATCACCTTGCCCAGCGGCGTGCTCAGCGGCGGTGAACGGCTCAAGGCGACGCTGGCCGGGGTGCTGTACCGCGACAGCCCGGCGCAGTTGCTACTGCTCGACGAGCCGAGCAACCACCTCGACCTGCCCTCCCTCTGCGCCCTGGAAAGCATGCTGCGCCAGTACCGCGGGACCCTGCTGGTGGCGTCCCACGATCAGGTATTCATGCAGCAACTGGCGCTGGACGGCTACCTACAGTTGGGCGAAGGCTCAGAACTGCACGTCTGCAGTTGATTGCAGACGGGCAAAGGCGCCGCCCAGGGTCAGGTTGTGGTGGCTGATGATTGCCTCGGCAGACAGACCCGGGGTGTCCATGCAGGTGTGGGCATCGCTGACCAGCACCACGTCAAAGCCCAGCTCGCGGGCGACCCGGCAATTGGTGTCGACGCAGTACTGGGTCTTGAGACCCGCAATGACCAGCTCTTCGATAGCGGCCTTGCGCAGTTGCTCGGCCAGCGACGTGGCAAAGAAAGCACTGGGACGGGTTTTATTAAAGACGCTATCGCGTGCAGGATCGATCGCCAGCGCCGGCAGCAACTGCCACGCGGGGCTGTCTACGGCAATCGGCGAGCCTTCGGGGCCGGTATGGCGCACCGCAAACACCGGTGCCTGGGCGGCGTGGGCCGCAGCGATCAGGCTGTTGACCCGATTCAGCACCTGCTCACCCTGCCAGGGCTGTTCGGGGCCGTGGAACAACCCCACTTGCATATCCAGGACCAACAGTGCGCGTTTTGCTTGCATCTTCATCTCTCCGTGAAAGGCCAGCCCGGACGGAGAAACGACAAGGCCCCGTCCATTGCTGGCGGGGCCTTGGATTACCTGCTGCCTTAGGTTAAGCAGCCGTACCCACCCCGCATATGGCGGTAGTAGTGGTACGCGACGAGGTCAGCAGGCAAATCTTCATGCTTTGATAATGCGCCCGGGCTTGCCGGTGGTCAACGCCTGACGCGATGGACGGGCGCAAGATTTTCACTGCGACCAAGGTCCAATCCATGACTGGGCGTTCCCGATCTGCACGGGATGTATTATCGTGGCCGAGTGCGCAATAAGAACCGCCTGCCCGAGCAGGCGTCTGTAACCGAATCGAGGGTGCCATGAGTAACGAAAGCATTAACTGGGACAAGCTGGGCTTCGACTACATCAAGACCGACAAGCGCTACCTGTCCGTGTTCCGTAACGGCGAGTGGGATAACGGCACCCTGACCGAAGACAACGTGCTGCACATCAGCGAAGGTTCCACCGCGCTGCATTATGGCCAGCAATGCTTCGAGGGGATGAAGGCCTACCGCTGCAAGGACGGCTCGATCAACCTGTTCCGCCCGGACCAGAACGCCGCGCGCATGCAGCGCAGCTGCGACCGTCTGCTGATGCCGCGGGTGCCAACCGAACAGTTCATCGACGCCTGCAAGCAGGTGGTCAAGGCCAACGAACGCTTCATTCCGCCCTATGGCAAGGGCGCGCTGTACCTGCGACCGTTCGTCATCGGCACCGGTGACAACATCGGCGTGCGTACCGCGCCGGAGTTCATCTTCTCGATCTTCGCCATCCCGGTCGGTTCGTACTTCAAGGGCGGCATGACCCCGCACAAGTTCCTGATCTCCGACTTCGACCGCGCCGCGCCACAAGGCACCGGCGCCGCCAAAGTGGGCGGCAACTACGCCGCCAGCCTGCAGCCGGGCTATGAAGCCAAGAAGGCCGGTTTTGCCGACTGCATCTACCTGGACCCGCTGACCCACAGCAAGATCGAGGAAGTCGGCTCGGCCAACTTCTTCGGCATCACCGCCAACAACGAATTCGTCACGCCCAAGTCCGCTTCGGTGCTGCCAGGCATCACCCGCCTGTCGCTGATGGAACTGGCCGAATCGCGCCTGGGCCTCAAGGTCATCGAAGGCGATGTCGAGATCAACAAGCTCGATCGCTTCATCGAGGCCGGCGCCTGTGGTACCGCTGCCGTGATCACCCCGATCGGCGGCATCCAGTACAACGGCAAGCTGCACGTGTTCCACAGCGAAACCGAAGTCGGCCCGGTGACCCAGAAGCTCTACAACGAGCTGACCGGCATCCAGAGCGGCGACATCGAAGGCCCGGCGGGCTGGATCGTCAAAGTCGCCTGATACGCTGAACCGTCATCGCGGGGCAAGCCCGCTCCCACCCAACCTGTGGGAGCGGGCTTGCCCCGCGATGCTCTCCCCCCCTAGATGAATTTTTCTTTAACCCGGGCACCGCCTATTCTTTGGCACAATCAAGTCTCTACCCGCCGCCCAGGTAAAAGCATGCCCCGCGTACTGACTATCGAAGACGACGCTGTCACCGCCCAGGAAATCGTCGCCGAGCTTTCCAGCCATGGCCTGGAAGTGGAATGGGCCGACAACGGTCGTGAAGGCCTGGCCAAGGCCATTGCCGGTGGTTACGACCTGATCACCCTGGACCGGATGCTGCCGGAAGTCGATGGCCTGACCATCGTCACCACCCTGCGCACCCTGAAGATCGCCACGCCGATCCTGATGATTAGCGCCCTCTCGGATGTCGACGAACGGGTTCGCGGCCTGCGCGCCGGCGGTGATGACTACCTGACCAAGCCCTTCGCCTCGGACGAAATGGCCGCCCGCGTCGAGGTGCTGCTGCGGCGCAACAGCGTGCCCCTGGCGCAAACCCGCCTGCAAGTCGCTGACCTCGAGCTGGACCTGATCAACCATGAGGCCAAGCGCGGCGAGCAGACCCTCAACCTGCTGCCCACCGAGTACAAGCTGCTGGAGTTTCTCATGCGCCATGCCGGCCAGGTGATCACCCGGATGATGATTTTCGAGGAAGTCTGGGGCTATCACTTCGACCCGGGCACCAACCTGATCGACGTGCACATCGGACGCTTGCGCAAGAAAATCGACGCCGCTGGCCAGACACCGCTGATTCGCACTGTGCGGGGCTCGGGCTATGCCATTGCCGAACCCGTCTAAGGGCTGGAGCTCGTCGACCAGCCGCTTGCTGGCACTGTACAGCTTCCTGTTCGTGGCCTGGAGCAGCATCCTCATGGGGGTGCTGTACTTCGAAGTCTCAGGCTACCTGAACAAGCTCACCCGCCACTCCTTGCTGCAGCGCCAGCACCTGTTCGCGCACATGAGCGGCAAACAGCTCGACGACGCGTTGATCGCAAGCCAGGCCTTCGAAGAGCGCAGTTTCGATGCCTATGGGCTGTTCGATGCCCAGTTCAATCCGCTCGGCGGACAGATTCGCCAGGTGCCGCCCGAGCTGGGCCTGGATGGCAAGATCCACGAGCTCAGCCGCTGCCTGGACGCCGACGACCCGCACCTGCCCCGCGACAGCTGCGATGCAGTGGCGATCAAGGTCCGTGATGGCCGCTGGCTGGTGCTGGTGCGCGACAACGGCTCACTGTTCGTGGTCACCCGGATCATCCTCCACGCCCTGCTCTGGGGCCTGTCGCTGACCATCATCCCCGGCATCGCCGGCTGGTACCTGCTGCGCCGCAGGCCGCTCAAGCGTATTCGCGCGATCCAGGCCAGCGCCGAGCAGATCGTTGCCGGTGACCTGACCCGGCGCCTGCCGCTGTCGGCGCGGCGCGACGAGCTGGACATGCTCGCGGCCATCGTCAATGCCATGCTCGACCGTATCGAACGGCTAATGCATGAAGTCAAAGGCGTGTGCGACAACATCGCCCACGACCTGCGCACCCCGCTGACCCGCCTGCGCGCCCAGCTCTACCGCATTCGCCAGCAGGCCGGCGATGACTCGCCGCAAGCCGAGGCACTGGAACAGGCAATCGGCGAAACCGACACGCTGATGGCGCGCTTTCGTGGCCTGCTGCGCATCAGCGAGCTGGAAGACCGCCAGCGCCGCGCCGGCTTTGTCGAGCTGGACCCCCATGGCCTGCTGCTGGAGCTGCACGACTTCTACTTGCCGCTGGCCGAAGACGGCGAAATTGACCTGCAGTTGCAGATGCCCGAACAACTACCGGCCTTGCACGGTGACCGCGAACTGCTGTTCGAGGCGCTGGCCAACCTTGTGGGCAATGCGATCAAGTTCACCCCGGCGCAGGGCCAGGTACTGATGCGAGCACTGAGCGATGGCGACAGTGTGCAGATCGAGGTGCATGACAGCGGCCCGGGGATTCCCGCAGACGAGCGCGGTGCGGTGTTGAAGCGTTTTTATCGCAGCGAGGAAGGCCAGCGCCACCCGGGGTTCGGGCTTGGCTTGTCGATCGTTGCGGCGATCGTCGATTTGCATGGCTTTGAGCTGGAGGTGGGGGTGAGTGAGCTGGGCGGGGCCAGGTTGGTGTTGCGCTGCAGGACGGGGGTGGTCAGTTAGGGACTCATCGCGGGGCAAGCCCGCTCCTACAGGTAGGAGCGGGCTTGCCCCGCGATTGCTCAGTCAGCCAAGCGCCAGGTCGTGCCGCCCTTGCCGTCTTCCAGGACCACGCCCATGGCGGTGATCTGGTCGCGGATACGGTCGGATTCGGCCCAGTTCTTGTCGGCGCGCGCTTGCAGGCGCGCCTGGATCAGCGCTTCGACTTCGGCCGCATCGACCTTGCCTTCGGCACCGGCACGCAGGAAGTCATCGGCTTCAAGCTGCAACACTCCGAGCAGATCACCCAGCTCACGCAGACGACCGGCCAGGCCGGCAGCAACCTGTGGCTCGCTGTCGCGCAGGCGGTTGATCTCGCGCACCAGGTCGAACAGCACGGCGCAGGCTTCGGGGGTGCCGAAGTCGTCGTTCATCGCCGCTTTGAAGCGTTCGACGTAGGCCTCGCCACCCTCGGCCGCTACTCGCGGCAGGCCGCGCAAGGCATGGTAGAAACGCTCCAGCGCGCCCTTGGACTCGCGCAGGCTGTCTTCGGAGTAGTTGATCGAGCTGCGGTAGTGGCTCGACACCAGCAGGTAGCGCACCACCTCGGGGTGATACTTGTCGAGCACATCGCGAATGGTGAAGAAGTTGTTCAAGGACTTGGACATCTTCTCGCCGTTGATGCGAATCATCCCGCAGTGCATCCACGAATTGGCGTACTGCTTGCCAGTGGCGGCCTCGCTCTGGGCGATTTCGTTCTCGTGGTGCGGGAACTCCAGGTCGTTGCCACCGCCGTGGATGTCGAAGCTCTCGCCCAGGCAGCAGGTGGACATCACCGAGCACTCGATGTGCCAGCCCGGACGGCCCGGGCCCCAGGGCGATTTCCAGCTCGGCTCGCCCGGCTTGACGCCCTTCCACAGGACGAAGTCGAGCGGGTCCTGCTTGGCTTCGTCGACCTCGATACGGGCACCGATGCGCAGGTCTTCGATCTTCTTGCGCGACAGCTTGCCGTAGCCGACGAACTTGCCGACCCGGTAATACACGTCGCCGTTACCCGGCGCGTAGGCATAGCCCTTGTCGATCAGGGTCTGGATCATCGCGTGCATGCCGGCGATATGGTCGGTGGCACGCGGCTCCTGGTCCGGCGGCAGGATGTTCAGGCGGCGCTCGTCTTCATGCATCGCATCGATCATGCGGGCGGTCAGGGCGTCGAAGCTTTCGCCGTTCTCGTTGGCCCGGTTGATGATCTTGTCATCGATGTCGGTGATGTTGCGCACATAGGTCAGGTCGTAGCCGCTGTAACGCAGCCAGCGGGTCACCAGGTCGAAGGCGACCATGCTGCGCCCGTGGCCCAGGTGGCAGTAGTCGTAGACGGTCATGCCGCAGACGTACATCCGCACCTTGTTGCCTTCAAGCGGTTTGAAGGCTTCCTTGGTCTTGCTGAGCGTGTTGTAGATGGTAAGCACGAGAGTTCCTTAGCTGCCCCACGAATCGCGCAGGGTCACGGTGCGGTTGAACACCGGGCGACCCGGCTGGGAGTCTTTCAGGTCGGCGCAGAAGTAGCCTTCGCGCTCGAACTGGAAGCGGTCTTCTGGCTGGGCCTGGCCCAGGGAAGGTTCCGCACGACAACCGGTCAGCACCTGCAGCGAATCAGGATTGATGTTGTCAAGGAAGTTGCCGCCATCTTCGGTCTTCTCGGGGTTGGCCGAGCGGAACAGGCGGTCGTACAGGCGTACTTCGCATTCGACGCTGGCATTGGCCGGGACCCAGTGGATCACGCCCTTGACCTTGCGCCCCTCGGGGTTCTTGCCCAGGGTGTCGGGGTCGTACGAGCAACGCAGCTCGACGATGTTGCCATCGGCGTCCTTGATCGCCTCGTCGGCGCGGATTACGTAGCTGCCGCGCAGGCGCACTTCACCGGCAGGTTCCAGGCGCTTGTAGCCCTTTGGCGGCTCTTCCATGAAGTCGTCGCGGTCGATGTAGATCTCGCGCTCGAACGGCAGTGCGCGCACGCCCATGTCTTCTTTGGGGTGGCGCGGCAGTTCGAGGTTCTCGACCTGGCCTTCAGGGTAGTTGGTGATAACCACCTTCAGCGGACGCAGCACGCACATGGCGCGTGGCGCGGTGCGGTCGAGGTCGTCACGGATGCTGAATTCGAGCATCGACATGTCGACCACACCGTCGGAGCGGTTGGTGCCGACCATGTCGCAGAAATTGCGGATCGAGGCCGGGGTGTAGCCACGACGACGGAAGCCCGACAGGGTCGACATGCGCGGGTCGTCCCAGCCGTTGACGTGCTGTTCATCGACCAGTTGCTTGAGCTTGCGCTTGCTGGTGATGGTGTAGTTCAGGTTCAGGCGGCTGAACTCGTACTGGCGCGGCTTGGCCGGCACCGGCAGGTTGTCGAGGAACCATTCGTACAGCGGACGGTGGCCTTCGAACTCCAGGGTGCAGATCGAATGAGTGATGCCTTCGATGGCGTCCGACTGACCGTGGGTGAAGTCGTAGTTGGGGTAGATGCACCACGCATCACCGGTCTGGTGGTGATGGGCATGGCGGATACGGTAGAGGATCGGGTCGCGCAGGTTCATGTTCGGCGAGGCCATGTCGATCTTGGCCCGCAGCACGCGCTCGCCGTCCTTGAACTCGCCGGCTTTCATGCGCGCGAACAGGTCGAGGTTGTCTTCGACCGAACGCTCGCGAAACGGGCTGTTCTTGCCAGGCTCGGTCAGGTTGCCGCGGTATTCCTTGGCCTGCTCCGGGGTCAGGTCGCAGACGTAGGCGTTGCCGGCCTTGATCAGCGCGACAGCCCAGTCGTGCAACTGGTCGAAGTATTGCGAAGCGTAGCGCACCGGGCCGGTCCACTCGAAGCCCAGCCACTTGATGTCGCTCTGGATCGCGTCGATGTACTCCTGGTCCTCTTTGGCCGGGTTGGTGTCATCGAAACGCAGGTGACAGGCCCCACCGAATTCCTGGGCCAGGCCGAAGTTCACGCAGATCGACTTGGCATGGCCGATGTGCAGGTAACCGTTGGGCTCTGGCGGGAAACGGGTGACGATGCTGCTGTGCTTGCCCGAGTCCAGATCTGCCTGCACGATCGGGCGCAGGAAGTTCGCAGGGATGACGGGAGCGCCTTTGGCAGCGGCGTTGGGAGCGGTGTCGGCAGTGGGCTTGCTCATAGGATCCTTGAATACGGGGGGCACGGCCTGGGTAGGCCGACTGAATCAAAGCGCTTATCATAGCCGAAGCGGTCGAGCTGCCGACAGGCCAAATAGCAGCTTCAAGCAACAAGCTTCAAGCGAAAAGACGAACGCGGTGCGCTTTTTCTTGCAGCTTGCCGCTTGAAGCTGGAAGCTACCCCCCGCAAAAACTCCGAATAGAGCGAATTTCAACATGTCCAAAATCAAATTGACCACCAACCACGGCGACATCGTCATCGAGCTGAACGCCGAGAAAGCCCCGATCACCGTGGCCAACTTCATCGAGTACGTTAAGGCTGGCCACTACAGCAACACCGTGTTCCACCGCGTGATCAAGGGCTTCATGATCCAGGGCGGCGGTTTCGAGCCAGGCATGAACGAAAAACGTGACAAGCGTGCCAGCATCCAGAACGAAGCTGACAACGGCCTGAAGAATGACAAGTACAGCATCGCCATGGCCCGTACCATGGAGCCGCATTCGGCCTCTGCACAGTTCTTCATCAATGCCTCGGACAACGACTTCCTCAACCACAGCGGCAAGAACGTGCAAGGTTGGGGCTACGCGGTATTCGGCAAAGTGACCGAAGGCCGTGAAGTGGTCGACGCCATCGAGAAAGTCGCCACCGGTTCCAAGTCCGGCCACCAGGACGTGCCGAAGGACGACGTGATCATCGAGAAAGCCGAGATCATTGAGTGATACTGCTGATCTCTGATCTGCACCTGCAAGAAGAACGCCCGGACATTACCCGGGCGTTTGTTGATCTGCTCGACGGTCGCGCGCGGCACGCCGAGGCGCTGTACATCCTCGGTGACTTCTTCGAGGCGTGGATCGGCGACGACGCCATGACGCCGTTCCAGACCTCGATCTGCCAGGCCCTGCGCGCCTTGAGCGACAGCGGTACGCAGGTCTTTTTGATGCACGGCAACCGCGACTTCCTGCTCGGCCAGGCCTTTTGCAAGGCCGCAGGCGCAACCCTGCTGGCCGACCCGAGCGTGGTCGAGATGGGTGGTGAGCCGGTGTTGCTGATGCACGGCGACAGCCTGTGCACCCGCGACCTGGCCTACATGAAAATGCGCCGTTACCTGCGCAACCCGCTGAGCCTGTGGATTCTTCGGCACCTGCCGCTGAGCACCCGGCAAAAGCTTGCACGCAAGCTGCGCAGCGAAAGCCGGGCGCAGACGCGGATGAAGGCCAACGACATTGTCGATGTGACCGCCGAGGAAGTGCCGCGGATCATGCAGCAGTTCGGGGTTCGCACCCTGGTGCATGGCCATACCCATCGACCGGCGATTCACAAGCTGGTGGTTGGCGATCAACCGGCGCGGCGCATCGTGCTGGGGGATTGGGACCGGCAAGGCTGGGCGCTGGAAGTGGATGAGCACGGGTTTCAACTGCAACCTTTTGCTTTTCCTTGAAGCCTCATCGCGGGGCAAGCCCGCTCCCATCGTGGGAGCGGGCTTGCCCCGCGATTGTCAGTGCCCCGCCGACGCCGGCCCGGCCTTGGCCGCAAACGGCGGCTTGGCCAGCCATACCAGCAGTATCAAGCCTGCGAAAATCCAGCCCATCAGGGTGAAGTAATCCACCGTCGACATCATGTACGCCTGGCTGCCGAGCATCCGCTCCAGCTGTGCATATGACTGCCCGCTCGCCCCGCCCAACTGGTTCAGCGCCTCGCGGGTGGCCGGCTCGAAGGTGCTGATGCTTTCACTCAGGTAGGCATGATGCTGGTCGGCCCGGCGAATCCAGATCCAGGTGGTCAACGAGGCGGCAAAGCTACCGCCCAGGGTCCGCAGGAAGGTCGCCAGCCCCGAGCCGTCGGCGATCTGATGAGGCGGCAGGTCAGACAGCAGGATGCTCAAGGTCGGCATGAAGAACAGCGCCACGCCGATGCCCATGAACAACTGCACCAGGGCGATGTGCTGGAAGTCCACTTCGTTGGTGAAGCCTGCGCGCATGAAGCAACTGGTGCCGATCGCCAGGAACGCAAGCCCAGCCAGCAGGCGTAGGTCGAACTTGTGCGCGTACTTGCCGACAAACGGCGACATCAGCACCGGCAACAGGCCGATCGGCGCCACCGCCAGGCCCGCCCAGGTGGCGGTGTAGCCCATTTGCGTCTGCAGCCACTGCGGCAGGATCAGGTTAATGCCGAAGAACCCGGCATAACCGCCGACCAGCACGATGGTGCCGATGCGAAAGTTGCGGTGCGCGAACAAGCGCAGGTTGACCACCGGGTGCTTGTCAGTCAGTTCCCAAATGATGAACACCGCCAGGAACACCACCGAGATCAGGCTGCCAATGACGATGAAGCTGGATTCGAACCAGTCCAGGTCATTGCCCTTGTCCAGCACGATCTGCAACGCCCCGACGCCGACAACCAGGCTCAGCAGGCCGATGTAGTCCATGGGCTGGCGGCTGGTGCTGACCGGGCGGCTGCGCATCTGCTGGCGCACCACGGCCGCGGCGAACAGGCCGATCGGCACGTTGATGAAGAAAATCCACGGCCAGCTGTAGCTGTCGGTGATCCAGCCGCCGAGGATCGGCCCGGCAATCGGCGCCACCACCGTGACCATCGCCAGCAGCGCCAGCGCCATGCCGCGTTTGGCCGGCGGATAGACCGCAATCAGCAGGGTCTGGGTCATCGGGTACAGCGGCCCGGCAACGATGCCCTGGAGCACGCGAAAGCCGACCAGCTCAGGCATCGACTGGGCAATCCCACAGAGGAACGAGGCCAGCACGAACAGCAGCGTGGCCCAGATGAACAGCTTGACCTCACCGAAGCGCCGGCTCAGCCAGCCGGTCAGCGGCAAGGCAATGGCGTTGCTCACCGCAAACGAGGTGATGACCCAGGTGCCCTGCTCCGAGCTTACGCCCAGGTTGCCGGAAATGGTCGGCAACGCCACGTTGGCGATGGTGGTGTCGAGCACCTGCATGAAGGTCGCCAGCGACAGGCCAATGGTGGTCAGCAACAGGCTTGGCGGTGTGAAGGAAGCCTGGGTGCCGCTCATCGCTGCGCCGTCTTGCTGGAGCCTGCGCTGTTGTCATGGATCAGTTTGGTGATCAGGGTATCGGCCTCGACCAGCTGACGGTCGTACACCTGGGTGGCAAACGACGCCTTTTGCGGCGGTTGCTGGGCCAGGACCGGGCCGCTCTGGTCGTGCAGATCGACGTCGACCTGGGTCGACAGGCCGACACGCAACGGGTGCTTGGCCAGTTGCTCGGCATTGATATGAATACGCACCGGTACCCGCTGGACGATCTTGATCCAGTTGCCGGTGGCGTTCTGCGCCGGCAGCAAGGCAAAGGCGCTGCCGGTACCGGCACCGAGGCTGTCGATGGTGCCGCTGTATTTGACGTCGCTGCCATACAGGTCGGCGACGATGTCCACCGGCTGTCCAATGCGCATGTTGCGCAGCTGGGTTTCCTTGAAGTTGGCATCAATCCACAGCTGGTCCAGGGGGATGACTGCCATGGTCGCAATGCCCGGCTGCAGGCGCTGGCCCAGTTGTACCGTGCGTTTGGCCACGTAACCGGTGACCGGTGCAACCAGGGTGGTGCGGGCGTTGTTCAGGTAGGCCTGACGCAGTTCGGCGGCAGCGGCCATCACTTCGGGGTGCGACGACACCACGGTGTCATCCACCAGCGCGGTGGTGGTGTTGAGCTGCTGCCGGGCATCACTCAAGGCACTCTGGGCCGACGACAGGTCGTCGCGGGCATGGGACAGTTCTTCCTGGGAGATGGCGCCGCCAGCCGCCAGGGTCCGGCGACGATTGAAGTTGTCCTGGGCCTTTTGCAGCTCGGCCTGGCGCGCAGCCACCTGGGCTTTCTTGCCATCGACGTTGCTGTACAGCCCGCGCACCTGGCGCACGGCACGGGCCAGCTTGGCTTGCGCAGCTTGCAGGCCAACCTCGGCATCGCTTGGGTCGAACGCGATGAGCACTTGCCCTTCATGGACCAGGTCGCCATCGTCCGCGCCAATGCTGACCACGGTGCCGGTCACCTGCGGGGTGATTTCCACCACGTTGCCGTTGACATAGGCATCGTCGGTCTCCTCGCTCCAGCGCCCATAGAGTTCATGCCAGGCCCAGACCGCAGCGCCGCCGACAACAATCAGCAGCACCAACGCCAGCAACCAGGTTTTGCGCTTGCGCGCGTTGTCGAGGTCCTGGGTGGTGTCATCCGCAGAAGAAATAGTGGCCATTTCAGATACCTTGGCTTAGTGAATGCGTGAAGTCGAAAACAGGGAGCCTGGTGCTCATTTGGCCCCCACACGCATGGCTGTCAGGGTGTCGCCGGCAGCCAGCAGCACCTTGGTCAGAATGGCTTCGAGGGTGGCCAGCTCGCCGGGTTCGAGCACCCCAACCAGCTCGTTCATCGCCGCAGCACCGATCTGCGGCAACTGGTCGGCGAGCTTCTGGCCCTCTTCGCTGAGCTCCAGACGAATCTGCCGGCGGTCGTCAGGGCAGCGGCGGCGGATGATCAGGTCTTTTTGCTCGAGGCGGTCGAGCATGCGCGTCATCGAACCGCTGTCCACCGACAGATAACGGCACAGCTCGGCCGGGGTGTCGACGCCGTACTGGGCGACGATGATCAGCACCTTGAACTGCGCGGCGGTGACGCCGTAGGGCTGCATATGGCTATCGAGGATGCGGTCCTTGACCAGCGCGGCGCGGCCCAGAAGCATGCCGAGGGTGCAGTTCTGGAAGTTTTCCGGGGTGTAGTGCTGCATGGACGTAGATACCTGCTTAGGCAGTAAGTTACACAATGTTACTGCTTAGGCAGCTAACGTCAAGACATTAATTAGCTTGCTTATTATTTGGATGATAGAAGGCCATCGCTGGGCAAGCCCGCTCCCACAGGTTTTGTGGGAGCGGGCTTGCCCCGCGATGAGGCTTAGGCAGGCACGCCACTATGAAAGCGAAACTCTTCATCCGGGCTGCTGATCAGTTCGGCCTCGACCGCCCTAACCTTCTCCACCACCCGCTCGATATCCGCCGCCTCACCGTACTGGTGGGCAAGCTTCAGGTAACCCTGGTAGTGCCGCGCCTCGCTGTTGAGCAAGCCGTGATAGAACTTGCCCAGCTCCTCGTCCAGGTGCGGTACCAGCGCGGCAAAACGCTCGCAGCTGCGCGCTTCGATGAACGCCCCCACCACCAGGGTGTCCACCAGCTTCACCGGTTCATGGGTGCGCACCACCCGGCGCAGGCCCGAGGCATAGCGCCCGGCCGACAACGGCCGCAGGCCAATCTTGCGGCGTTTCATCAGGCGCAGCACCTGCTCGTGGTGTACCAGCTCTTCACGGGCCAGACGCGACATCATGTTGATCAGGTCAAGGTGGGTGTTGTACTTGGCCATCAGGCTCAGCGCGGTGCTGGCGGCCTTGAACTCGCAGTTCTTGTGATCGATCAGCAGGGTTTCCTGGTCGGCAAGCGCCGCCTGGACCCAGGCGTCAGGGGTACGGCAGCCAAGGAAGGCTTCGATTTCGGGAATAAGGGACATAGGCTCACAAACAGGCAGGGCAAACGGCAAGAGCGGCGATTATACCGGCGGCAGCGGCGATCACCAGTCAACTATGCTTGATACATATCAACGCCCATTGCAGTTGGCGCCGACTATAGTCAGGCATTGGCCGCCATTCATGAAGGGAGTTCACGCTCATGCAAGCAGTACGTAGCATCCTGGTGGTACTTGATCCCGAGCATGCCCACAGCCGCGCGCTGACCCGGGCCAAACTGATCGCCGGCGTCACCGGCGCGCGCCTGCACCTGTTGATGTGCGACAAGAAACAGGACCACAGCGCCCTGCTCAGCCTGCTGGCCAGCCAACTGCATGACGACGGCTATGACAACGTGACCCAGGAGCAGGCCTGGCACGACACCCTGCACGAGTCGATCATCGGTGTGCAGCAAGCCGAAGGCTGCGACCTGGTGATCAAGGAGCACCGCCCGGACAATCCGCTGAAAAAAGCCCTGCTCACCCCCAGCGACTGGAAGCTGCTGCGCCAGTGCCCGTGCGCGGTGCTGATGGTCAAGACCGAACGCCCTTGGACTGGCGGGGTGATCCTCGCAGCAGTGGACGTCGGCAACCATGACGAGGCGCATCGCCTGCTGCACAAAAGCATCATCGACCACGGCTACGAGATCGCCAATCTGGCCAAGGGCAACCTGCATGTAATCAGCGCCCATCCATCACCGATGCTGTCGGCGGCGGACCCGGTCTACCAATTGAAAGAAACCATCGAGCAACGCTATCGCGAGGAATGCGCAGCGTTCCAGGCCGAGTTCGATATCAAGGACGACCGCCTGCATGTGGCCGAAGGGCCGGCGGATGTGCTGATTCCCTACACCGCCAGCAAATACGATGCAGTGGTGACGGTGATCGGTACCGTGGCGCGCACCGGGATTTCCGGGGCGTTGATCGGTAATACTGCCGAGGTGGTGCTTGATTCGCTGGAATGCGATGTGCTGGTGCTCAAGACCGAGGAAGTGAAGGTGCACCTTACCGAACTGGCGCAGGGCTGAGGGTCTCATCGCGGGGCAAGCCCGCTCCTACGGCACCTGTAGGAGCAGGCTTGCCCCGCGATGCATTCACTGCCTAACCCAAGGCATCCCTGAGAAACCCCGGCGCGATGTAACGCTGATAGTGGGCTTCGGACAGCAGGAAGAATTCCCGATCAATGGCATCGCGCAACTCGGGCAGTTCCCAGTCGCGAAACTCCGGCAGCAGCACCATGCCGTAGGCCTCCAGCTCACGGATCACCCGCGCCCCGCGGGCAATCAATTGATAGGCCCAGCAGTATTCGGACTGGTGCACCACGAAGCGGATCTTGCGCATTTCCAGTTGCTGGCGCAGGCGCGTGGCATCAAAGACTTCAAGTTTGGCCACCATGACCTGCACCAGCAACTGCTCCAGGCGCAGCCACACCGCACGCTTCTCATCTTCGTTGTAGCCGTTCCAGTTGATCACTTCATGATGAAAACGCTTGCAGCCGCGGCACACCAGATCCCCGTAAACCGTGGAGCAGAGGCCGACACAGGGCGTTTTAATTGACTGATTGGACATGAAAAGTAAGGCAGCTTCGCGGTGGAACAGGCTGTCATGTTAGCCCTTTGTCTAACGGGGGTCACCCGCTAAAGTCATCCAGCGCGCCTTACCTTTATCGACTTTTTGCCGTAGAATCATCCGGCCTTTTCAAGGCAGCAATGTCCGTTAGAAGCTGTTTTCAAAGCGTCACGAGCACAGTTGATCCGGTAGAACGGCGTTGGCCCGGGATATTCGCTTCGCGCATGTCCCGCGCCAGCCCTCATCAGCCTCCGTTCTACAGGCGTAAAACTTTGAAAGCAGCTTCTGTAAGGATTTCCTGCAACCCTGGCTACGCGGCCCAAGAAGCCGTATTGCGCACGGCTGCCGGAATTTCTGGATGAGCGTCCCGGACACCCATTTGGGACCACTGATGAGGGTAATAACTGTGCTTGAAGCCTACCGCAAACACATCGAAGAGCGTGCCGCCCAGGGTATCGTGCCCCAGCCGCTTAACGCCGAACAAACCGCAGGCCTGGTCGAGCTGCTGAAGAATCCTCCGGCTGGCGAAGAAGCCTTCCTCGTTGATCTGATCACCAACCGCATTCCACCAGGCGTGGACGAAGCTGCCTACGTCAAGGCCGGTTTCCTGTCCGCCGTCGCCAAGGGCGAAGCCAGCTCCCCGCTGCTCGACAAGAAGCGCGCCGTAGAGCTGCTGGGCACCATGCAGGGCGGCTACAACATCGCCACCATGGTCGAGCTGCTGGACGACGCCGAACTGGCTGCCGTCGCTGCCGAACAACTCAAGCACACCCTGCTGATGTTCGATGCGTTCCACGACGTCGCAGAAAAAGCCAAGGCGGGCAACGCCCACGCCAAGGCCGTGCTGGACTCCTGGGCCGCCGGTGAATGGTTCACCGCCCGTCCGGCCATCGCCGACAAGTACACCCTGACCGTGTTCAAGGTGCCTGGCGAAACCAACACCGACGACCTGTCCCCTGCCCCGGATGCCTGGTCGCGCCCAGACATCCCGCTGCACGCGCTGGCCATGCTGAAAATGGCCCGTGACGGCATCGAGCCTCAGCAGCCAGGTTCGATCGGCCCGCTGGCCCAGATCGAAGCGGTCAAGGCCAAGGGCTTCCCTGTCGCCTATGTCGGTGACGTGGTCGGTACCGGTTCTTCGCGTAAGTCCGCCACCAACTCGGTGCTGTGGTTCTTCGGCGACGACATCCCTTACGTACCGAACAAGCGTGCCGGCGGCTTCTGCTTCGGCACCAAGATCGCCCCGATCTTCTACAACACCATGGAAGACGCCGGCGCCCTGCCGATCGAATTCGACTGCACGAACCTTGCCATGGGCGACGTCATCGACGTTTACCCGTTCAAAGGTGAAGTGCGCCGTCATGGCAGCGACGACCTGGTCACCAGCTTCCAGCTCAAGACCGAAGTGCTGCTCGACGAAGTCCGCGCCGGCGGCCGTATCCCGCTGATCGTCGGCCGTGGCCTGACCGAAAAAGCCCGCGCCGAGCTGGGCCTGGGCCCAACCGACCTGTTCAAGCTGCCAGAAGCCCCGGTCGACACCGGCAAGGGCTACACCCTGGCGCAGAAGATGGTCGGCAAGGCCTGCGGCCTGGCCGAAGGCAAAGGCGTGCGCCCGGGCACCTACTGCGAACCCAAGATGACCACCGTCGGCTCCCAGGACACCACTGGCCCGATGACCCGCGACGAGCTCAAAGACCTCGCCTGCCTGGGCTTCTCCGCCGACCTGGTGATGCAGTCGTTCTGCCACACCGCGGCCTATCCGAAGCCGATCGACGTCAACACCCACCACACCCTGCCGGATTTCATCCGCACCCGTGGCGGCGTGTCCCTGCGTCCAGGCGACGGTATCATCCACAGCTGGCTGAACCGCATGCTGCTGCCAGACACCGTCGGTACCGGTGGTGACTCGCACACCCGTTTCCCGATCGGCATCTCGTTCCCGGCCGGTTCCGGCCTGGTCGCCTTCGCCGCTGCCACCGGCGTCATGCCGCTGGACATGCCGGAGTCGATCCTGGTGCGCTTCAAGGGCAAACTGCAGCCAGGCATCACCCTGCGTGACCTGGTTCATGCCATCCCTTACTACGCCATCCAGAAAGGCCTGCTGACCGTCGAGAAGAAGGGCAAGATCAACGCCTTCTCCGGCCGCATCCTGGAAATCGAAGGCCTGGACGAGCTGACCGTCGAACAAGCGTTCGAACTGTCCGACGCCTCGGCCGAGCGCTCCGCTGCCGGTTGCTCGATCAAGCTGCCAGAGAAGGCCATCGCCGAGTACCTGCAGTCGAACATCACCCTGCTGCGCTGGATGATCAGCGAAGGCTACGGCGATGCCCGTACCATGGAGCGCCGTGCGCAAGCCATGGAAGCCTGGCTGGCCAACCCGAAACTGCTGGCGGCCGACGCCGATGCCGAATACGCCGAAATCATCGAAATCGACCTGGCCGACGTCAAGGAGCCTGTGCTCTGCGCGCCGAACGACCCGGACGACGCACGCCTGCTGTCGAGCGTTCAGGGCGAGAAGATCGACGAAGTGTTCATCGGCTCGTGCATGACCAACATCGGCCACTTCCGCGCTGCCGGCAAGCTGCTGGACAAGGTCAAGGGTGGCATCCCTACCCGTCTGTGGCTGGCACCGCCAACCAAGATGGACGCCCACCAGCTGACCGAAGAAGGCTACTACGGCATCTACGGCAAGGCCGGTGCGCGCATGGAAATGCCAGGCTGCTCGCTGTGCATGGGTAACCAGGCACGTGTGCAGACCGGTTCGACCGTGGTCTCCACGTCGACCCGTAACTTCCCGAACCGCCTGGGCGACGCCACCAACGTCTACCTGGCTTCTGCCGAGCTGGCTGCCGTTGCCTCGATCCTGGGCAAGCTGCCAACCGTCGAAGAGTACATGGAGTACGCGAAGAACATCGACAGCATGGCTGCCGACGTTTACCGCTACCTGAGCTTCGACCAGATCGCCGAGTTCCGTGAAGCTGCTGCGAACGCCAAGATCCCGGTTGTTCAAGCCTAAGCTGACTTAGCGTTACAAAAAGCCCCGCCAATTGGCGGGGCTTTTTTATGGGGCCTGCTTTGCGGGCCATCGCGGGGCAAGCCCGCTCCCACAAGCCCTCAGATCACCAACAGATCAACAAACCGATGCACCGCCGTCGCCTCAAGCGCCGCCTGATCCTTGCACAGTGCAAAGATCTGCGCCGAACGCTGGCCGGTAAAGCGCGTCGCCAGGTTGGCCTTGAACTTCTCTTCCAGCAACGGAATGCCCTCGGCCCGGCGCCGGCGATGACCGATCGGGTACTCCACCACCACCCGCTCCGTACTCGAACCATCGTTGAAGAACACCTGCACGGCATTGGCGATCGAGCGCTTGTCGGCCTCCAGGTATTCCCGGGAAAAACGCGGCTCCTCGACGATCTCCATCTTCTCGCGCAGACGGTCGATGATCGGATGCGCAGCATGAAAATCATCTTCGTACTGTTCGGCAACCAGATTGCCGAAAATCAGCGGCACGGCGGTCATGTACTGAATGCAGTGATCGCGGTCGGCGGCGTTGGCCAGGGTGCCGACCTTGGAGATGATGCGGATCGCCGATTCATGGGTGGTAATGACGATGCGCTCGATTTCATCCAGGCGGTTACGCACCTGCGGGTGCAGGGTTACCGCCGCTTCGCAGGCGGTCTGGGCATGGAATTCGGCCGGGAAACTGATCTTGAACAGCACGTTCTCCATCACATAGCTGGCGTATTTCTGCGTCAGGCTGAAGGCTCGCTTGTCCTCGGGCTTGAGCGCCAGATCCTTGTTGGTGTGGCTGAACAGCACATCATAAAACCCCCACTGCGGTGCACTCAGCACACCGGGAATGCCCATCTCGCCGCGCAAGGCGATATCGGCCAGGCGCACGCCACGGCTGGAAGCATCGCCCGCCGCCCAAGACTTGCGCGAACCGGCATTGGGCGCATGACGGTAGGTGCGCAAGGCCTGGCCATCGACAAAGGCGTGGGAGAGCGCCGCCAGCAGCTGTTCGCGAGTGGCGCCCATGAGCTTGGCGCACACCGCTGTCGAGGCGACCTTGACCAGGAGCACATGATCGAGGCCAACGCGGTTGAAGGAGTTTTCCAGAGCAATCACGCCCTGGATCTCGTGGGCCATGATCATTGCCTCAAGCACCGTACGCATGCTCAACGGCGCCTCGCCATTGGCCACACGCTTTTGCGACAGGTGGTCGGCCACCGCCAGAATGCCACCAAGGTTGTCGGAAGGATGCCCCCACTCGGCAGCCAGCCAGGTGTCGTTGTAATCGAGCCAACGAACGATGCAACCGATGTCCCAGGCCGCCTTGACCGGGTCCAGGCGGTAGCTGGTACCCGGCACCCGCGCGCCGAACGGCACCACGGTGCCTTCCACCAGCGGCCCCAGGTGCTTGGTGCATTCCGGAAAACGCAACGCCAGCAGGCCACAGCCCAGGGTATCCATCAGGCAGTTGCGCGCGGTGTCCAGCGCCTCCACCGACTCGACCTTGTAGTTCAGGACATAGTCAGCAATGTCCTGCAGCACCCGGTCGTAGTCGGGGCGGTTGTTCAGATCAACGTTGGCACTCATTTCACATCTCTCTGTTGACGTAGGTAACAGGGAGCCAAGCGCCGCTACTGGTCAGAAGGCATCAGCGGGTACCCGCACCCAGCCCTCCATCAGCACGCGAGCGCTACGGCTCATGATTGCTTTGGTAACCGTCCACTCGCCGTTCACCTGCCGGGCCTGGGCGCCAACGCGCAGGGTGCCCGAGGGATGGCCAAAACGTACGGCGGCGCGCTCGCCACCGCCGGCAGCGAGGTTGACCAGGGTGCCGGGCACGGCCGCGGCTGTACCGATGGCCACCGCGGCGGTCCCCATCATGGCGTGGTGCAACTTGCCCATGGACAGCGCCCTTACCACTAGATCAACGTCGGCGGCGGCCACGGCTTTACCACTGGATGACTGATAGGCCGCAGGCGGCGCGACAAAGGCGACTTTCGGTGTGTGCTGGCGCTTGGCGGCTTGATCGATATGCTCGATCAGACCCATGCGCACCGCACCATAGGCACGGATGGTCTCGAACCGGGCCAGGGCCTGCGGATCGCCGTTGATCGCGTCCTGCAGCTCGGTGCCGGTGTAACCGATGTCCTGGGCCTGGATGAAAATGGTCGGGATACCGGCATTGATCAGGGTGGCCTTGAGGGTGCCGACGCCGGGCACCACCAGGTCGTCGACCAGGTTGCCGGTGGGGAACATCGAGCCGCCCTCGCCGTCTTCGTCGGCGGCCGGGTCCATGAATTCGAGCTGCACTTCGGCGGCCGGGAAGGTCACGCCGTCCAGCTCGAAGTCACCGGTCTCCTGGACTTCGCCGTTGGTGATCGGCACATGGGCGACGATGGTCTTGCCGATATTGGCCTGCCAGATGCGCACCACGGCCACGCCGTCATGAGGGACGCGGCTGCTGTCGACCAGGCCGGCGCTGATGGCGAACGAGCCGACCGCCGCCGACAGGTTGCCGCAGTTGCCGCTCCAGTCGACAAAAGCGGTATCGATCGAGACCTGGCCGAACAGGTAATCGACATCGTGCTCGGGCTTGATGCTGCGCGAGAGGATCACGGTTTTGCTGGTGCTGGACGTCGCGCCGCCCATGCCGTCTATCTGCTTGCCATAGGGGTCGGGGCTGCCGATGACCCGCAGCAGCAGGGCGTCACGGGCCGGGCCTGGGACCTGTGCACGCTCGGGCAGGTCCTGGAGGCGAAAGAATACGCCCTTGCTGGTGCCGCCACGGATGTAGGTGGCGGGGATTTTGATTTGCGGTATATGGGCCATGGAATCTTGTCCTGTAATTGTCATCGCCACCTGTGGGAGCGGGCTTGCCCCGCGATGCGATGTGACTGAACGATCGCTATCGCGGGGCAAGCCCGCTCCTACAGGGCGTTCGTCAAACCGCTACCGCCGATTCGAGGAAGTCCTGGGCAAAGCGCTGCAGCACCCCGCCCGCTTCGTAGATCGACACTTCTTCGGCGGTATCCAGGCGGCACGTTACCGGCACTTCGATACGCTCGCCGTTGTGACGAGTGATGACCAGGGTCAGGGTCGCGCGCGGCGTGCGCTGGCCAACAACGTCGTAGGTCTCGGTACCTTCGATGCCCAGGGTCTTGCGGTTGACGCCCGGCTTGAACTCCAGCGGCAACACGCCCATGCCCACCAGGTTGGTGCGGTGGATACGCTCGAAGCCTTCGGCAACAATGGCTTCGACACCGGCCAGGCGCACGCCCTTGGCCGCCCAGTCACGGGACGAGCCCTGGCCGTAGTCGGCACCGGCAACGATGATCAGCGGCTGCTTGCGCTCCATGTAGGTTTCGATCGCTTCCCACATGCGCGTGACCTTGCCTTCGGGCTCGATGCGCGCCAGCGAGCCCTGCTTGACCTTGCCGTCTTGCTGGACCATTTCGTTGAACAGTTTCGGGTTGGCAAAGGTCGCGCGCTGGGCAGTCAGATGGTCACCGCGATGGGTGGCGTAGGAGTTGAAGTCTTCCTCCGGCAAGCCCATTTTCGCCAGGTACTCCCCTGCAGCGCTGTCGAGCATGATGGCGTTGGACGGCGACAGGTGGTCGGTGGTGATGTTGTCCGGCAACACCGCCAGCGGACGCATGCCCTTGAGCGTGCGCTCGCCGGCCAGGGCGCCTTCCCAGTACGGCGGGCGGCGAATGTAGGTGCTCATCGGGCGCCAGTCGTACAGCGGGGTGACCTTGGGCCCGGTGTCTTCCTGCACGGCGAACATCGGAATGTAGACCTGGCGGAACTGCTCGGGCTTGACCGCCGCCTTGACCACCGCGTCGATCTCTTCGTCGCTTGGCCAGATGTCCTTGAGGCGGATTTGCTGGCCGTCGACCACGCCCAGCACGTCTTTTTCGATGTCAAAGCGAATGGTGCCGGCAATCGCATAGGCCACCACCAACGGCGGCGAAGCCAGGAACGCCTGCTTGGCGTACGGGTGGATACGCCCATCGAAGTTGCGGTTGCCCGAGAGCACGGCGGTGGCGTAAAGGTCGCGCTCGATGATTTCCTGCTGGATCACCGGGTCCAGCGCACCGGACATGCCGTTGCAGGTGGTGCAGGCAAAGGCGACGATGCCAAAACCGAGTTGCTCAAGCTCGTCGTCCAGGCCCGCTTCTTTGAGGTACAAAGCGACGGTCTTGGAACCTGGCGCCAACGACGATTTCACCCACGGCTTGCGCACCAGGCCAAGCTTGTTGGCATTGCGCGCCAGCAGGCCTGCGGCAATCACGTTGCGCGGGTTGCTGGTGTTGGTGCAGCTGGTAATAGCGGCGATGATCACCGCACCATCGGGCATCTGCCCCGGCACTTCGTCCCACTGGCCGGCAATGCCCTTGCTCGCCAGATCGCTGGTGGCGACCCGGGCGTGCGGGTTGGACGGCCCGGCCATGTTGCGCACCACGCAGGACAGGTCAAAGCGCAGCACCCGCTCGTACTCGGCATGGGCCAGGCTGTCGGACCACAGGCCTGCGACCTTGGCGTAGGTCTCCACCAGCTTGACCTGCTGGTCCTCACGGCCGGTGAGCTTGAGGTAGTCGATGGTCTGCTGGTCGATGGAGAACATCGCCGCAGTGGCGCCGTATTCCGGGGCCATGTTGGAGATGGTCGCGCGGTCGCCCAGAGTCAGGGCGCGGGCGCCTTCACCGTAGAACTCAAGGTAGGCGCCGACCACTTTTTGCTGGCGCAGGAATTCAGTCAGGGCCAGCACCACGTCGGTGGCGGTGATGCCCGCCTGCGGCTTGCCCGAGAGCTCGACGCCGACGATCTCCGGCAGGCGCATCCACGAGGCGCGGCCGAGCATGACGTTCTCGGCTTCAAGGCCGCCAACGCCGATGGCGATCACGCCCAGGGCGTCAACGTGCGGGGTGTGGCTGTCGGTGCCGACGCAGGTGTCCGGGTAGGCCACACCGCGCTCGGCATGGATCACCGGCGACATCTTCTCCAGGTTGATCTGGTGCATGATGCCGTTGCCCGGCTGGATCACGTCGACGTTCTTGAACGCCTTCTTGGTCCAGTTGATGAAGTGGAAACGGTCTTCGTTGCGACGGTCTTCGATGGCGCGGTTCTTGTCGAACGCCTGCGGGTCGAAACCACCGCATTCCACTGCCAGGGAGTGGTCGACGATCAGTTGCACCGGCACCACCGGGTTGACCTGGGCCGGATCGCCGCCCTTGTCGGCAATGGCATCGCGCAGCCCGGCCAGGTCCACCAGCGCGGTCTGGCCGAGAATATCGTGGCACACCACGCGGGCCGGGAACCAGGGGAAGTCGAGGTCGCGCTTGCGCTCGATCAGCTGGCCCAGCGAGGCATTGAGGCTGGCCGGATCGCAGCGGCGCACCAGGTTTTCCGCCAGTACGCGGGAGGTATAGGGAAGCTGGTCATAGGCGCCGGGCTTGATCGCATCGACCGCCGCGCGGGCGTCGAAATAATCCAGGTCGGTGCCCGGCAGGTTCTTGCGAAATTCACTATTCATGGCACAGGGACTCAATCACGGTAAGGGCAGTGGCAATCCCCCGGTGGGAGCGGGCTTGCCCTGCGATTGCGATCTATCAGCTACATCGCATCGCGGGGCAAGCCCGCTCCCACAGGGTGGTCTCAGCGTTGTTCGATTGGCACGAACTTGCGCTGTTCGACGCCGGTGTACTCGGCGCTCGGACGGATGATGCGGTTGTTGGCACGCTGCTCGAACACATGCGCCGCCCAGCCGGTCAGGCGCGAGCAGACGAAGATAGGGGTGAACAGCTTGGTCGGGATGCCCATGAAGTGGTAAGCCGAGGCGTGGTAGAAGTCGGCGTTGGGGAACAGCTTCTTCTGCTCCCACATGGTCTTGTCGATGGCTTCGGAGACCGGGTACAGCACGCTGTCGCCCGCTTCGTCGGCCAGTTGCTTCGCCCAGCCCTTGATCACCTCGTTGCGCGGGTCAGACTCTTTGTAGATGGCATGGCCAAAGCCCATGATCTTGTCCTTGCGCGCCAGCATCTGCAGCAGCTCGGTGACCGCTTCCTGCGGGCTCTGGAAGCGCTCGATCAGCTCCATCGCCGCTTCGTTGGCGCCACCGTGCAGAGGGCCGCGCAGCGAGCCGATGGCAGCAGTGACGCAGGAGTACAGGTCGGACAGGGTCGAGGCGCAGACCCGGGCGGTGAAGGTCGAGGCGTTGAATTCGTGCTCGGCATAGAGGATCAGCGAGACGTTCATCACCTTGACGTGCAGCGCGCTCGGCTTCTTGCCATGCAGCAAGTGCAGGAAATGGCCGCCGATGGTGTCTTCATCGCTGGTGCAGTCGATGCGCACGCCGTGGTGACTAAAGCGGTACCAATAGCACATCACTGCCGGAAACAGCGCCAGCAGGCGGTCGGTCTTGTCGTGCTGCAGCTCGAACGTCAGCTCCGGTTCCAGGGTACCGAGCACCGAGCAACCGGTACGCATCACGTCCATCGGGTGGGCATCGCGCGGGATGCGCTCAAGCACTTCCTTGAGGGCCTGGGGCAGGTCGCGCAGGCCCTTGAGCTTGCGCTTGTAGTCGGCAAGCTCGGCAGCGCTCGGCAGTTCGCCGTACAGCAGCAGGTAGGCCACTTCCTCGAACTCGGCACCGGCCGCCAGGTCGCGCACATCGTAGCCACGGTAGGTCAGCCCGGCACCGGCCTGGCCCACGGTCGACAGTGCGGTTTGCCCGGCCACTTGACCACGCAGGCCGGCACCACTGAGTACTTTTGCTTCGGCCATTGTCTTTCTCCTTTCTTGAATTTGTTATGGAATCTCAGGCTGATCGCGGGGCAAGCCCGCTCCTACATTATTCGAACATTCAGCCCTTTTTCTGGGCGAACAGTGCGTCGAGCTTCTGCTCGAACACGTGGTAGTTGATGGCGTCGTACAGCTCCATGCGAGTTTGCATGGTGTCGATGACGTTCTTCTGCGTGCCGTCGCGACGCAGCGCGGTGTAGACGTTTTGCGCAGCCTTGTTCATGGCACGGAAGGCCGACAGCGGGTACAGCACCAGCGAGACATCGACCGAGGCCAGTTCTTCAGTGGTGTACAGCGGCGTGGCACCGAATTCGGTGATGTTGGCCAGGATCGGGGCTTTGACCCGATCAGCGAAGGTCTTGTACATCGAAAGCTCAGTGATGGCTTCCGGGAAGACCATGTCGGCACCCGCTTCGATGCAGGCGGCGGCGCGGTCCAGTGCCGCTTCCAGACCTTCGACGGCCAGGGCGTCGGTGCGCGCCATGATCACGAAGCTGTCGTCGGTACGGGCGTCGACAGCGGCCTTGATACGGTCGACCATCTCCTGCTGGGAGACGATTTCCTTGTTTGGACGGTGACCGCAACGCTTGGCGCCAACCTGGTCTTCAATGTGGATGGCGGCGGCGCCGAACTTGCTCATCGACCTGACGGTACGGGCGACGTTGAAGGCCGAGGAGCCAAAACCGGTGTCCACGTCCACCAGCAGCGGCAGATCGCAGACGTCGGTGATGCGCCGTACGTCGGTCAGCACGTCATCCAGGCCACTGATACCCAGGTCAGGCAGGCCCAGGGAGCCTGCAGCTACGCCGCCACCCGACAGGTAGATGGCCTTGAAGCCGGCGCGCTGGGCCAGCAGCGCGTGGTTGGCATTGATGGCACCGACCACCTGCAACGGGTGTTCGGCGGCAACTGCATCGCGAAAGCGCTGGCCGGGACTGCTTTTCTGACTCATGACTCACCTCGTGGGCTGGAAGCGTCCAGATAGTGACGCTCGATGTTGCGTTTGGAGGCGCCGATGTGGCGGCGCATCAAGAGCTCGGCCAGTTCACCGTCACGGTCGGCGATGGCATCGAGAATCCGGTGGTGTTCGGCGAACGCCTGGCGTGGCCGGTTGGGCGTGGCGGAGAACTGGATGCGGTACATGCGCACCAGTTGATACAGCTCGCCGCAGAGCATCTGCACCAGGGTGCGGTTGCCGCTGCCCTGGATGATCCGGTAATGGAAGTCGAAATCGCCTTCCTGCTGGTAATAGCCAAGCCCGGCCTGGAAGGTGGCATCGCGCTCGTGGGTATCGAGCACCCGGCGCAACTCGTCGATCTCGGCTACGCTCATACGCTCGGCGGCCAGCCGGCAGGCCATGCCTTCGAGGGACTCGCGAATCTCGTACAGCTCGATCAGTTCGGCGTGGCTGAGCGACACCACCCGCGCCCCGACATGGGGCACGCGCACCAGCAGGCGCTGGCCCTCCAGACGGTGGATCGCCTCGCGCAGCGGCCCGCGGCTGATACCGTAGGTGCGCGCCAGCTCCGGCTCCGAGATCTTGCTGCCAGGGGCGATCTCGCCTTTGACGATGGCTGCCTGAATGCGCCGGAAGACGTTTTCCGAGAGGGTTTCGCTGTCGTCTGCCACGGCGCTGGGGGCTTGGGCTGTGTCCAGCATATTGTCGACACCTCATAAATCAATGAGGGCAAAACTAGCCAAACAGCAGCGCATAGTCAAAGACAAATTAAACATTGTCGACAATCGTCTAAGAACGAACTTCAAGGTCCGCCGTGTTGTCTGAGTGCAGCCGCTGGCGCCAGCACACCAGCGTGATAGAATGCCGCGCCTCCCGACGGGGCACGAATAGTGTGTCTGTCATCTGTATATGCAGGTGGCAGGTAAACGAGGAAGCTTGCGCAGAACTGCCAGTGGCCTTGACCCGAACATCGCACAGCAACGCGCCAGGATTTATGAGACTTACGCCCCTCCCACTGTTGTTCAGTCTTTGTCTGTTGCCGGCCCTGGGCCAGGCTGCGGAAAAGACCGTGTATGGCCTTAACGAATACGCCCGCCTGGCCGATATCGACCTGGAAGTGGCGGCCAAACTCGACACCGGGGCCAAGACCGCCTCGCTCAGTGCCCGTGACATCAAGCGCTTCAAGCGCAATGGTGAGTCCTGGGTGCGCTTCTACCTGGCAATTGACGCTGCCCATTCGCATCCGATAGAACGACCACTGGCCCGCGTCAGCAAGATCAAGCGACGCGCCGGTGATTACGACCCGGACGAAGGCAAGGCCTATACCGCCCGTCCGGTGATTGCCATGAACATCTGCATGGGTACGGCCCTGCGCAGCATCGAAGTGAACCTGACCGACCGCAGCGCGTTCCAGTATCCGCTGCTGATCGGCTCCGAGGCACTCAAGCACTTCGATGCGCTGGTCGACCCAAGCCTTAAATACGCTGCCGGCAAACCTGCCTGCGCCACTGACGCTCACACCGCAGAGTAATCCCGATGCGCTCTCTTACCCTCCACCTGAAAGTCCTGATTACCGTCCTGGTGCTACTGGGCGTCCTGGTCACGGCCTATCAGATCTTCTTTCTCGGCATTCCGGTGACCGAGGACGAAACCGATGACCTGTGGAACATTGACGCCAAGGTCGAGTTCGTCGCCAGCCCCAAGGATCCGGTCAAGGTCCAGATGTTCGTGCCGCCGCTGAGCCGCGACTACGTGAGCCTCAACGAGAGTTTCATCTCCAACAACTACGGCGTCAGCGTCAACCGTGTCGACGGCAACCGCAAGGTGACCTGGTCTGCCCGTCGCGCCAGCGGCAACCAGACCCTTTACTACCGCCTGGTACTGACCAAGCGCTACAGCACCGAAAAGGCCAAGATCAAAGGCCCGACCTTCCGTGACAGCCTGGCAGTCGAAGGCCCGGAAAAGGTCGCCGCCGAAGCCCTGATGGCGCCCATTCGCCAGCACTCGGCCGACGTCGAGACTTTTGTCAGCGAGACCATCAAGCGGGTCAACAACCTCAACGATGACAACGTCAAGTTGCTGCTGGCCGGCGATACTTCATCGCTGAACAAGGCCAAGATCATCGACCTGCTGCTGTCCATCGCCCATGTCCCGGTGGAAAAGGTCCACACCATCCGCCTGGTCGCCGACCAGCCGCAAACCCCGGAACTGTGGCTGCGCAGCTTCAACGGCACCGACTGGCTGTACTTCAACCCGGACACCGGCGAACAGGGCCTGCCGACCGACCGCCTGCTGTGGTGGACCGGTGATGACAACCTGATCACCGTCGATGGCGGCAAGAAAGCCAACGTCAGCTTCAGCCTCAACAACAGCGAAATGAATGCCATTCGCCTGGCCAAGCTGACCGACGAAAACACCGACGCCGACTTCCTTGAATACTCGCTGTACGGCCTGCCGCTGCAGACCCAGCAGACCTTCATGATCATGGTGATGATCCCGATCGGCGTGCTGGTGATCCTGGTGCTGCGCAACCTGATCGGCCTGCAGACCCTGGGGACCTTTACCCCGGTACTGATCGCCCTGGCCTTCCGCGAAACCCAGCTGGGCTTTGGCATCATCCTGTTCACGGTGATCACCGCGCTCGGGTTGTCACTGCGCTCCTACCTCGAACACCTGAAGTTGCAGATGCTGCCGCGCCTGTCGGTCGTACTGACCTTCGTCGTGGTACTGATTGCCGCCATCAGCCTGTTCAGCCACAAGCTGGGCCTGGAGCGCGGCCTGTCGGTAGCGCTGTTCCCGATGGTGATCCTGACCATGACCATCGAACGCCTGTCGATCACCTGGGAAGAACGCGGCGGTGGCCATGCCATGAAAGTGGCCATCGGCACCCTGTTCGCCGCCTCCGTCGCACACCTGCTGATGAGCGTGCCGGAGCTGGTGTACTTCGTCTTCACCTTCCCGGCGGTGCTGCTGATTCTGGTGGGCTTCATGCTGGCAATGGGTCGCTACCGCGGCTACCGCCTGACGGAGCTGGTGCGTTTCAAGGCTTTCGTGAAGGCTGACGCCTGATGTTCGGTCTCTGGAAAACCTGGAAAGCCCTGGAGGCCCGGGGCATCATGGGTATCAACCGGCGCAATGCGGACTACGTCCTCAAGTACAACAAGCGCCATTTGTACCCGATCGTCGACGACAAGATCATCACCAAGGAGCGTGCGATCCAGGCCGGCATCCATGTGCCGGAGATGTACGGGATCATTTCCACCGAGAAAGAGATCGACAAGCTCGGCGAGATCATCGGCGGGCGCAGCGACTTTGTCGTCAAGCCTGCCCAGGGTGCCGGCGGTGACGGCATCCTGGTGGTGGCCGATCGCTTCGAGGACCGTTACCGCACGGTCTCGGGCAAGATCATCAGCCATGAGGAAATCGAGCACCAGATCTCCAGCATCCTCACAGGCCTCTACTCCCTGGGCGGCCACCGCGACCGCGCGCTGATCGAATACCGGGTTACCCCGGACCAGATCTTCAAGAGCATCAGCTACGAAGGCGTGCCGGACATCCGCATCATCGTGCTGATGGGCTACCCGGTGATGGCCATGCTACGGCTGCCGACCCGCCAGTCCGGCGGCAAGGCCAACCTGCACCAGGGCGCCATCGGCGTGGGTGTAGACCTGGCCACCGGCGTGACCCTGCGCGGCACCTGGCTGAACAACATCATCAGCAAGCACCCGGACACCACCAACGCGGTGGACGGCGTGCAACTGCCGAACTGGGACGGCTTCATGAAGCTGGCCGCCGGCTGCTACGAGTTGTGCGGCCTGGGCTACATCGGTGTCGACATGGTCCTGGACCAGGACAAGGGCCCGTTGATCCTCGAGCTCAATGCCCGCCCCGGCCTGAACATCCAGATCGCCAACGACTGCGGCCTGACCCTGCGCACCCACGCGGTCGAGGCCCACCTGGAGCAATTGGCCAAGGACGGTCGCCAGGAAACCGTCGAGGAGCGCGTGCGCTTCGCCCAGGAGCTGTTCGGCCACGTGCCGAGCTGAGTCCGTTCCCCGTTCGCGTCAGCCTGCCCGGCTGGCGCGGGCGGCAGACTCAATGTCGTAGTCAGCGCTAGGAGCATTTCCTACACGGGACTACAATCGCCTCCCCCGCATTCATAGCTGTTACTTGCATGCCGACCTGTACGCTCCACCCCCTGCCCTACCAGGCTGACCCTGCGACCTACTTTGCACGCATCCGCAAGGCGCCTGGCGCGGTGCTGCTCGACAGCGCCCGGCCAACCGCCGAACGCGGCCGTTTCGACCTGCTCAGCGCCTGGCCGCTGCAGACCCTGGCACCCACCGAGGAGGAAAGCGGCAGCGCCTATCTGCAGCGCCTGCGTGCATGCCTGGCGCAACTGGGCCAGGCGCAACTGCCCGATGGCGTTGAATTGCCGTTTGCCGGGGGCCTGATCGGTTACTTGAGCTACGACTTCGGCCGGCGCCTGGAACACCTGCCCAGCCTTGCCGTCGATGATCTGGGCCTGGCCGATGCCAGCCTTGGCCTGTATGCCTGGGCGCTGATCAGCGATCACCAGCAACAGCGCAGCCAATTGCTGTTCCACCCAAGCCTGGGCGAGACCGAGCGCCAGCGCCTGATTGAACTGTTCGAGGCGCCGGCAACTGCCGAGGTTGCCGGGTTTTCGCTGCAGGCGCCGATGCGCGGCGATATCAGCGCAGACGGCTACCGCCAGGCCTTTGATCGGGTGCAGCAGTACATCCATGCCGGCGACTGCTACCAGATCAACCTGACCCAGCGCTTCCGTGCCCCGTGCCAGGGCGACCCCTGGCACGCCTACCAGGCCCTGCGCCAGGCCTGCCCGACCCCCTATTCGGGCTTCCAGTTACTGGCCGATGGCAGCGCGTTGCTGAGTTTCTCGCCGGAGCGTTTCATCCGGGTC
The DNA here is from genome assembly GCF_004214895.1 of Pseudomonas tructae. Taxonomy (NCBI): domain Bacteria; kingdom Pseudomonadati; phylum Pseudomonadota; class Gammaproteobacteria; order Pseudomonadales; family Pseudomonadaceae; genus Pseudomonas; species Pseudomonas tructae. The sequence goes on from NZ_CP035952.1 coordinate 4,045,080, forward strand.
AGTGACGGCCAGGTAGAAACCCGCCCGATCAAAGGTACCCGGCCGCGCAGCAGCGATGCCGACGAGGATGCGCGCAATGCCGCCGAGCTGCTGGGCAGCGACAAGGATCGCGCCGAGAACCTGATGATCGTCGACCTGCTGCGCAACGACCTGGGGCGCACCTGCGAGATCGGCTCGGTGCAGGTGCCGGAGCTGTTCAGCCTGGAAAGCTACCCCAACGTGCATCATCTGGTCAGCAGCGTCACCGGCCGCCTGGCCGCTGGCAAGGATGCCCTGGACCTGATCGCCGACAGCTTCCCCGGCGGCTCGATCACCGGCGCACCGAAGATTCGCGCCATGCAGATCATCGATGAGCTGGAACCCAGCCGTCGCGCCCTGTATTGCGGCTCGTTGCTGTATGTGGACGTGCGCGGCGAGATGGACAGCTCGATCGCCATTCGCAGCCTGCTGGTCAAGGACGGCCAGGTGTGCTGCTGGGGTGGTGGCGCGGTGGTGGCCGATTCGCACTGGCAGGCGGAGTACGAGGAGTCGATTACCAAGGTCAAGGTGTTGCTCGAGACCTTGCAGGGCCTTTGAACAGCATCGCGGGGCAAGCCCGCTCCCACAGGTTTGTGGGAGCAGGTGGCCTTACAGGCTCAACGAGCGATTCGAAGCCTTGATGAACTCCTGCTTGAGCGCGGCAAAATCATGCACCGCCGGAAACTGCGGAAACTCGCGAATCACGTTGTCCGGCGCATGGAACAGGATCCCCGCATCCGCCTCGCCGAGCATGCTGGTGTCGTTGTACGAGTCGCCGGCGGCAATCACCCGGTAGTACAGGCTCTTGAAGGCCAGCACCGATTGGCGCTTGGGGTCTTTCTGGCGCAATTGGTAGCCGGTGACCCGATCGCTTTCATCGGTGATCAAGCGGTGGCAGAGCAGTGTCGGGAAGCCCAACTGACGCATCAGCGGCTGGGAAAACTCGTAGAAGGTGTCGGAAAGAATCACCACCTGAAAGCGCTCACGCAGCCAGTCGACGAATTCGATGGCACCGTCCAGCGGCTTGAGCGTGGCGATCACTGCCTGGATATCGGAAAGCTTCAGGCCATGCTCATCGAGGATGCGCAGGCGCTGTTTCATCAGCACGTCGTAATCGGGGATGTCACGGGTGGTGGCCCGCAGCGATTCGATTCCGGTTTTTTCCGCGAAGGCGATCCAGATTTCCGGGACCAATACACCTTCCAGGTCGAGACAGGCAATTTCCACAGCACACTCCTCGAACAACGCCAAAAATGGGAAGCCGCACTCTACATGCGCGGCGTCTACCCCGGCAATTTTTGTTAAGATCAGGGCATTACGAGCGCCAAGCGCCATTCAAAAACCGGAAGCCGCCTGATGAGCCAACCCTTCGACGTCGCCGCCCTGGCCGCGAACTACGCCAACAAGTCACCGCAAGACATCCTCAAGCTGGCTTTCGAGCACTTTGGCGATGACCTGTGGATCTCCTTCAGCGGCGCCGAGGATGTGGTGCTGGTGGACATGGCCTGGAAGCTCAACAAGCAGGTCAAGGTGTTCAGCCTCGACACCGGCCGCCTGCATCCGGAAACCTACCGTTTCATCGACCAGGTGCGCGAACAGTACAAGCTGCCGATCGAAATTCTTTCCCCCGACCACAGCAAGCTTGAGCCTTTGGTCAAAGAGAAAGGCCTGTTCAGCTTCTACAAGGACGGTCATGGCGAGTGCTGCGGCATCCGCAAGATTGAACCGTTACGACGCAAACTGAGCACCGTCCGCGCCTGGGCCACCGGCCAGCGCCGTGACCAGAGCCCGGGCACCCGCAGCCAGGTGGCCGCGCTGGAGATCGACAGCGCCTTCTCCAGCCCCGAGCACACCCTGTACAAGTTCAACCCGCTGGCACAAATGAGCAGCGAAGAGGTTTGGGGCTATATCCGCATGCTCGAGCTGCCGTACAACAGCCTGCACGAGCGCGGTTTCATCAGCATCGGCTGCGAACCCTGCACCCGCCCGGTGCTGCCGAACCAGCACGAGCGCGAAGGCCGCTGGTGGTGGGAAGAATCGACCCAGAAGGAATGCGGGCTGCACGCCGGCAACCTGATCACCAAGGGCTGATCGCCTAGGCACTGCAGTAGCGTGACAGGCTGCCCTGCAGATGCGCCATGGCATCACACAACTGATCAACCAACCGCCACAGCTGCTGGTTCGGCGCGCAGTTGCTGCAGGCCTGCTCCAGTTGCGCGCAGGCGTCGAGCAAGGCGCGCGCGCGGATCATCCGCGCGCCACCCTTGATCCGGTGCACCAGATCAGCCAGACCGCCCAGTTCGCCACTCAGGCGCAGGCCATCGAGACCACCCAGGTCCTGCTCGATGCTCAGCAGCAAATCGCCCAACAAAGCTTTCATGCTGGCCTGGTTGCCTCCGGTCAGTTGCTCAAGAGCCATCAGGTCTACCCCCTCGGGACGTTGCTGGGCCTGACCGCAAACGGCCACCGTGCAGTCGTCGGCAAGCCCCAGGGCATCGGCCAGCACCTGGATACTGGTGGGCTTGAACAGGCACAAATCCATGCCTGCGGCCAGGCAGCGGCGCCGCTCATCGACCTGGGCGTTGGCGGTCATCCCGATAATCAGCGCCTTGGGTTTATGCTGGCGACGCTCGTGTTCACGGATTGCACGTACCAGCTGGTAACCCGAAAGAACTGGCATGTTGCAATCACTGATCAGCACATCGAAACCACCCCCCAACCAGATGCGCAAGGCGTCGCCGCCCTGCTCGCAGGCCCGCGCGTGGTGGCCCAGATAGCTCAGTTGCTGCAGCAACAGAATGCGATTGGCCGGGTAATCATCGACGACCAGGACACTCAACCGCCGCGCTCTGGACGCCGCCATCGCAGCACCAGCCCTGGGCACACGGACATTGGCTGCTGCCACCACTGGCAGGGTCAGCTCAACGCTTATGCGCGTACCCAGGCCCAGGGTGCTTTCAATGTGCAACTGCCCGCCCATCATTTCGCAAAGCGTGCGACTGATACTCAAGCCCAGCCCTGCACCGCTGCGGGCCGACTGGCGGTTATTGCCGGCCCGGCACCAGGGTGTGCCCACCCGGGCCAGGTCGGCCGGGGCAATACCCTCACCGGTGTCCTCCACCGCCAGGCTTGCGGCCAGTGCATGGCCTTGCAGGCGCACGGCCAGGCGGATACGGATTTCCCCGCGCTGGGTGAACTTGATGGCATTGCTCAGCAGGTTGGACAGCACCTGCTTGAAACGCAGTGGATCAAGCAACACTTCATGCTCTGCCGGACCATCGACCAGCAACCGTAGCTGCAAGCCTTTTTGCTGGGCCTGGTGCTCGAACATCCGCGCGACGCTCTCGATCTGTTTGCGCAATGAGGCAGGCTCCGGCGTCAGCGTCAGATGGCCAGACTCGATGCGAGTCACGTCGAGAATGTCACCGAGCAACTCCAGCAGCCCTCGCGCCGAACTGGAGGCCACATCGATGGCCAAACGGTCGATCACTCCCTGGTCGGCCTTTTTCAACGCCAGCTCCAGCATCCCCAGCACGGCATTCATCGGCGTGCGAATCTCGTGGCTCATGGTCGCCAGGAAGCTGGTCTTGGCCTGGTTGGCCGCATCGGCCTCGTTCTTGGCCTGCTGCAGCGCCTCGTACAGCTGGGCCGTGGCCTGTTCGGCGCGGACACAGCGGCGCACCGATTGACGCAGGTAGTGAATCCACACCAGGGCCAGGGCCAGCAGACTGGCCACCAAGGCAATCCCCTGACTGATCAGGCGCCGATGGTGATGCCAGTAGCTGTCGGCCAGCTTGAGCGCACTGGCCACTTGCGAAGGCTCGGCCAGGTGCAGCTTGATCCCCAGGTCATCCCAGCGCTGCTTGATCTGCTGGCGCTGCTCGGCGCTGATCGCGGCCAGGGCGATGTTCACCACCTGCTGCATCAGCGTCTGGTCATGGGCCATGGCAAAACCCAGGGCATGACCCTGGGCGCTGCCCAGAAAGCCATCGGCAAGCCCCAGCGCCACTGCGCCCAAGGCAGTACGGGTGGAATCCACTGTGGTGATTTCAGCCTCTGGGAACGCCGACTGTAGATCATCGGCACCCACCTGCCCGTCCAGGTACACCAGACGCGTGCCGGCCTGCCCCGGATTGACGCTACCTACCGTGCCCACCCGCGTCACCAGCACCGGCAACTCCTGGGCATAGGGCGCAGACAGCAACAGGCCCGCCGCCTCGGCTTGCTGGGCGCTGAGCGCACCGATCAGGTCGATTTCCTGTGCGGCGAGCGCCTGCAGCAATTGGGCGTAGGTCTCGTATCGCTGCAGGCGCACCTGCAAATTGAGCAACTGGCCGATCAACTCGACATAGTCGCCGCTCATGCCCTGGTCGCGGCTATTCTTGAGCTTGCCATTGCAGGGCGCGCCCTCGGGCGTCAAGGTGCCGACGCGAAGCACCCGCTGGCGCCAGAGCCAGCGTACCTGCTCGTTGCTCAATGGTAACTGGCGCTGTGCTTGAAGGTCTGCCACCAGCGGCCGCCCCGCAGGTTCCGCGACGCCGGGCAGGGCCTGGCCAAGCAGCACCAGCATCCCCCCCCATCGCAGCAGCCTGCCAACTACCCCGACCGACACCCTAGATGAGCTGATTGCGCTTGGCGACATCCGCCAGATCCACCAACGAGGAAACCCGCAGCTTTTCGATCAGCCGGGTTTTGTAGGTACTGACGGTCTTGTTGCTGAGCAACATCGCCTCGCCAATTGCCTTGTTGCTCAAGCCGCGCGCAAGCTGCTGCAAAATCAGCACCTCACGGTCGGTCAGCCTGGCTATGCACTCGGCTTCGGACAGACAGAAGTCGACCTTCCTTACCGAGCTCAAGGCCACTTCCGGAAAGTAACTGTACCCGGACATCACTGCCTGCACCGCCTTGCCCAACTCACTCAGATCATCGGTCTTGGAGACAAAACCAATCGCCCCGGCGCGCATGCAACGGATGGAAAAGTACTCCGCCAATTGCGATGTCAGAATCAGGATTTTCACCTGCAGGCCCATGGCCCTGATGCGACGCATCACTTCCAGGCCATCGAGCCCCGGCATGCTGATGTCCAGGATCAGCAAATCTGGCTTCAGATCCCGAGCCAGGCGCACGGCATCGATGCCGTTGTCGGTCTGCGCCACTTCGAATCGCTCGCCCTGGAGTAACACGCTGACGCTTGAACGAATGAAGGGGTGGTCATCGACAATTAGCGCTTTGTGCATAAGGGCTCCAGCCAATGCATACCAGATAGCGGCAATCTAATATCGCCATGCCGTTATTATCGACAGCGACGCGGACACGACCTACCGGACACGTCTGAAACCAAAAGAGAAATTTCCGATTGTTTTTATTTTTGGACCGCCTTCACACCTTTGCTCCCCCCGAAAACAACAATGCCCGCCAGGCAGCCTGACGGGCATTGTTCAGCAAGCGCGTGACGGGGTGATCAATGCACGGGCAGTTCCACACCCTCGAACAGCTCTTCGAGCTCTTGCTTGTTGTGGCACTGGATCGCCTTGGCCATCACTTCGCGGGTCAAGTGAGGGGCGAACTTCTCGATGAAGTCGCACATGAAGCCACGCAGGAAGGTGCCACGACGGAAACCGATCTTGGTCACGCTGGACTCGAACAGTTCGCTGGCATCGAGCACCACCAGGTCATTGTCGAGCTTGGTGTCGACCGCCATCTTGGCCACGATACCCACGCCCAAGCCCAGGCGTACGTAAGTCTTGATCACGTCGGCGTCGGCGGCGGTGAACACTACTTTCGGCGTCAGGCCACGATGGCTGAAGGCTTCGTCGAGTTTGGAGCGACCGGTGAAACCAAACACGTAGGTAACGATCGGGTACTCGGCCAGTGCTTCAAGGGTGAGCTTGGGCAGCTTGGTCAGCGGGTGACCCTGGGGCACCACCACGCAGCGGTTCCAGCGGTAGCACGGCATCATCACCAGGTCGCCGAACAGCTCCAGCGCTTCGGTGGCAATAGCGAAATCGACAGTACCGTCAGCGGCCATTTCGGCGATCTGCATGGGCGAGCCCTGATGCATGTGCAGGGCCACTTCCGGGTACTGCTTGATGAAGCTGCTGATCACCGGCGGCAGCGCATAACGCGCCTGGGTGTGGGTGGTGGCGATCGACAGGGTGCCCTTCTTCTCGTTGGAGAATTCCTGGGCGATCTGCTTGATGCTTTCGACCTTGCGCAGGATCTCGCCAGCGGTGGTGATAATCCGCTCACCGGCCGGGGTCACGCGGGTCAGGTGCTTGCCGCTGCGGGCGAACACTTCGACGCCCAGCTCGTCTTCGAGCAGGCGGATCTGTTTACTGATGCCCGGCTGGGAGGTGTACAGGCTCTGCGCCGTCGCGGAGACGTTGAGGTCGTGGTGCGCCACTTCCCAGATGTAGCGCAATTGTTGAAGCTTCATAAGTATCCCTCAAATCAGCTGGGCGTCACCGGCAGCAGCGACGATTTATAACTATATTAGTGGTTTGAAGAATAAATCTAGAACTATTTTAGCAGTCTTTTAGGAACACACCTACGCGGCAGGTTAGGACTTCCTACGTCCAAGGTGCTGAGCCAACGGCACCATATACACCGGCACCGGCGACAACTGCAGCAGGCGCACGGCGGTGCGCCCAATCGGAATGTCGACGCCAGCGCCCTGGCTGTGGCTACCGAAGATCAGCAGGTCGACACTCAGGCGCTGGGCCTGTTCGAGAATCACCTGGGCCGGGTCGCCCTGGCGCACGCGCACGGCCTTGATCAGGGCCAGGTCGGCCTCCTCGCCTAATTCGTCACGAAAGTTTTCCAGAACCCGCTGTTCGATGTTGGCCATCACCGTCGTCACGCCTTCGCTGTGCAGTTCATCGAGGGTCTGCTCATCCAGGTAGCTTTGTAGCAGCGATTCGGCAAACTGACCCATGGGCTCGACTGCGTGAATGACGTAGAGCTCTGCGCTGAAAGTCCGCGCCAGCGCCAGCGCGTGTTGCAGGACAAAAGGAGCGTACACACCGAGGTCAGTGGCATAGAGCATGGAACGGATCATTCGACCTCCTCGACTGCCACGACGGCAGAGCAAGCTTCAGCTTAGCAGCGCCAAGATCAGCCGCAGGGCCATCCGGCGTCGAGGTTTGGCCCTTAGCCTGGGGTAGGTTCGTTGCTGATGCCGTGGGGCACATGGCCAGTGGCGACCACGCTGCGCGCCCGTTCGCAATGGCCGGCCTGGTCATCGAAGAACACATCGGCGGCGAAGGCTTCAAGGAACGCCGACTTGTCCAGGCCGCCGAGAAACAGTGACTCATCAAGGCGAATATCCCATTCGCGCAGGGTGCGGATGACCCGCTCATGGGCCGGTGCCGAACGGGCGGTTACCAGCGCCGTGCGGATGGGGCAGGCACCTTCGGGAAACTCCTTCTGCAGCAGGTTCAATGCCGCCAGGAACGGTTTGAACGGCCCACCACGCAAAGGCTCTCGCGCCGATTGACGCTCACTGGCCTGGAAGGCTTCGAGACCGCCGAGTTGGTAGACCCGCTCGGACTCGTCAGAAAACAGCACGGCGTCGCCATCGAAGGCAATGCGCAATTCATCGCTGGCAGCGCGCCGGGCGCCACCGGACAGGATGGTCGCGGCGGCAAAGCCGGCCTCCAGCGCGCTGCGCACATCATCGGCATCGGTGGACAGGAACAGGTGGCAACCAAACGCTGCCAGATACGGATAAGGACTACGGCCGCCGACGAAGGCGGCGCGGTAGATGCCCAGGCCGTGCTGCTCGATCGAGTTGAATACCCGCAGGCCGGTGTCGGCACTGTTGCGCGATACCAGCACCACCTCGACCCGTGACTGGCCGAGGCTGGCGTTCAGGCCCAGGAGTTTCTGCACCAGAGGGAAGGCATCGCCGGGTTCGAGCACTTCGTCTTCGTGCTCGATCTGGTATTGGCGGTAGGCTTCAACGCCCTCGGCCAGGTACAGGCGGTGACTCTCGCTGAGATCGAACAGCGCTCGGGAGGAGATGGCGACGACCAGTTTGTCGCCAAGGTTTTTGCTCATACGCTGTTCTCCTTGAGGCCCTATCGCGGGTCAAGCCCGCTCCTACAATGGGGTTGTGGTGGGAGCGGGCTTGCCCCGCGATGCAACTTGCCGATCAATAAAGGCCAGCGCCTGATACAACGCCTGAATCTTCGGCAACTCACACCCCGCAGCCTGCGCCCGGGCCAATGGCTCGGCATAGATCGCCGCCAACTCCAGCGGCCGTTGCTGGGTAAAATCGTGGTACATGCTCGGCCAGTAGTCGGGCATTTTTTGCGTCACCGCAAACAGGTGCTCGGCATAGCCTTGCGGCAGTTCATGGCCACAGGCGCGTGCACCCTGCACCACTTCGGCCATCAACGCCTGGATCAGTGCGCGGCTGTCAGTGTCGGCCATCAGGGGCGTGGTGCTGGCCCTGAGCAACACTGACAGGCCATTGTAGGGCACATTCCACACCAGCTTCTGCCAACGCGCCTGGGCCAGGTCGGTCATTGCCTGGGAGTCGATGCCAGCCGCATGGAACAGCGCCGCCCCGGCCTCGACAATTGCCTGACGCTGCGCCTGATCCACCGCAGGACCACTGTGATAACCGAGATTGACCGCGCCCAGCGATTGATGACGAATCACCCCCGGCGCTTCGCGGTTGACACAAATGAAGCATAAGCCACCCAACAGGTGCAGGTGATCAGGCAGCAAAGGGCGCAATTGCTCCTCGACACCCAGGCCATTTTGCAGCAACACCACCTTGGCCTGCGGCGCCGCCACCGTGGCGATCAACGGCGCAAGCTCAGCGTTGCTGGTGGTCTTGGCGCCGACCAGCAACCAATCGCAGGCGGGCATGTCGGCGGCATCGGCGTAGGCCGCGATATTCATCTGCATGCTGCCGTGCACGGCACTGTCGACCTGCAGGCCATTGCGCTGAACCGCTTCGAATTCGCTGCGTAAGAGCAAGTGCACCTCGAACCCGGCACGGGCCAGCATCAGGCCATAAAAGCCACCAATGGCCCCGGTTCCGATCACGCCGATACGCGGGTTGCTCGTGTTCATCCTGCTCTCCTCAACCGTTCATTTCTTGTTCAATTTTTTTACACGCAAATCAACCGCTTTACGATCCTTCACTATACTCATGCGAACAAGGTCAAAAAATCGACACGGAGTCGAGCATGCGTGGCTTCCTGCCCCACCCGGACGATGTTCCGGTTGAACTGGCCCTGCGCCAGTCGCCCAAGCTGTTTCGCCAACGGTTGCACACTATCAGCCTGGGCGGAATCGCCTGCAACCACCCTCGGGCCTACCGCCGAGGCATGGCAGTCGAAATGCTCATCCCCTCCCTTGGCGCCGAGGCCCGTTACCCCGGATACATCGCCTGGTGCCAGAAACAGCAGGAGGGCTATCGGGTGGGCATCGCCTTCGTCGACGAACAGGCGCTGTTCGGCGCGCGCATGGGTGAACAGGTGTGCCAGATCCAGCACTTCTGCCAGATGCAAACCCAGACCGAACACGCTGATACCGATCTCGAAGCCCTCGCCCAGCAATGGGTCAGCCTGCACGCGGGCGAGTTCTCCGAGGCAAGCCTTGAGGCAAGCCATACCCGCGAAATCCTCCTTCAGGGCTAAAAACCCCGTGCCTGTGGGCTTTTCCTTGCAGGAAAGCGACCCCTGCCCATTGTCGAGCCACGGTGTAACGCGCTAAGGTTCGGCTCCCCGCTGCGTACAATTTTCGCTGCTCCGCCGCACGGGGATCGCTGGCGGCCGGCACCCGTGACCTGACGAGTAACACGATGGCTGATTTACCGATCGATGACCTAAACGTTGCCTCCAACGAGACCTTGATCACCCCCGATCAGCTCAAGAAGGAAATCCCCCTCAGCGCTACCGCCCTGCAGACCGTGACTGCCGGCCGTGAAGTGGTGCGTAATATCCTCGACGGCAAGGACCACCGCCTGTTCGTGGTGATCGGCCCCTGCTCGATCCACGACATCAAGGCTGCCCACGAATACGCCGAGCGCCTGAAGGTGCTGGCGGCAGAAGTGTCCGACACTCTGTACCTGGTCATGCGCGTGTACTTCGAAAAACCGCGGACCACGGTGGGCTGGAAAGGCCTGATCAACGACCCTTACCTGGACGACTCGTTCAAGATTCAGGACGGCCTGCACATCGGTCGCCAGCTGCTGCTGGACCTGGCGGAAATGGGCCTGCCCACCGCCACCGAAGCCCTCGACCCGATCTCCCCGCAGTACCTGCAGGACCTGATCAGCTGGTCGGCCATCGGCGCGCGCACCACCGAATCCCAGACCCACCGCGAAATGGCCTCGGGCCTGTCCTCGGCAGTCGGCTTCAAGAACGGCACCGACGGCGGCCTGACCG